>NZ_JAKRMT010000002.1:0-261285 GCF_022346045.1 Corynebacterium sp. ACRQJ
TCGTCGGCATTTTCCCAAACCGTGAATCCATCATCCGGCTTGTCGGTGCGGTCCTAGCCGAGCAACACGACGACTGGATCCAACAAAAACGCTACATGTCACTGACCGCACTCGAACACACCAAGCACCTCATGCACCACCCAGGAGAACATCGTGACGACCACCACCAGCTAACCGCCTAACCAAGCCCCGAACTTCATATCGAGCCGAAAGCACAAACGGCTACACCACTACACCGGACTTGACCGTGGCGGGTTCGTCTTGACGGGAGGGAGCTAGCTCCCCCGTGGACGGTTGAACCTGCTCCACGGAGGGGTTCTGGGATGCGGAATTGTCGGGAAAGTTGCAAAACGTAAATCTCGGGACACATCTCTGGTTGCGGAGAACGCTCTGACCAGGCATTTTATATAGATGAAAAATGTACCCAATAACGTTCTGCAACTTTTCCGACAATTAAGCCCCAGTGTTGGGCTTTATGGGTGCGCTCGACGGCGCAGAGCGGAGTCAGTCTGGGTGGTTAGAGTGTGCCGAGGGGGATCAGGGTGTGCTGGGGTGTTGAAAATGGGGCTTCAGGGGCGGAAATGTCGCTAGAACGGGAATGCGCAACCGTGTGCCATGGGCACCCTTCTGACGGAAAGTCTCTGACCTGCGGTTTTGTGGTAGTGCAAATTGTTTGCAGTAACGCATTCCCGTTCTAGCGACATTTGAACTGAAGGCCTGGCGGCCACCATGCCAGCCAGGCCGCCAAACCAGTTAGTCCCCTACGCCTTCGGCGCAGTCACCGTGTACTGCCACGCGCCCAGCGCAGCGTTTGCGCCAGCACCCTGGGCAATCACGATCTGCTTGAAGGGCACTTCCGTGCAGTCGCCGGCGGCGTACACGCCAGGGATGTTGGTGGCATTGTGCTCGTCCACCACGATCTCGCCCATCTTGTTCAGCTCTAGGCCACTCTCGCCCAGCCACTGGGTATTCGGCACCAGGCCGATCTGGATGAACACGCCCGCGACGTCCAGCGACTTCGACTCGTCGTTAGTGCGGTCCGTGTAGGTCAGGCCGGTGACGTTCTTTCCGTCGCCCACGATCTCCGTCGTAGCTGCCGACGTAATCACGTCGATGTTCGCGGTTTCCTCCACGCGCTGCATCAGGATGTCATCCGCGCGGCAGGCCTCGCCGAACTCCAGAACCGTCACGTGCTTCACCACACCTGCCAGGTCCAGCGCGGCTTCGATGCCCGAGTTTCCGCCGCCGATCACGGCCACGGACTTCCCCTTGAACAGCGGGCCGTCGCAGTGCGGGCAGAAGGTCACGCCCTTGTTGCGGTACTCTTCCTCGCCTGGAACGCCCAGGGTTCGCCACTGTGCGCCCGTGGCGATAACCAGGGCACGGGCGCGCAGGGTGGCGTCATCCCCAAAGTGCACCGTGTGTAGGCCACCCTCCTCGGTGGCAGGGGTCAAGCCGGTCGCGGCCTGGGCCTTCACCACGTCAATGTCGTACTGGCCGACGTGCTCTTCGAACTCCGCCGCCAGCTTCGGCCCCTCGGTGGAGGGTACGGAGATGAAGTTCTCGATGGAGTTCGTGTCCAGCACCTGGCCGCCGAAGCGCTCGCCGATCAGGCCGACGCTCAGCCCCTTGCGGGCAACGTAGATGGAGGCCGCTGCACCCGCCGGGCCCTGGCCAACGACCAGCACCTCGTAGGGCTTCTTCTCGTTCAGCTTCTTCGCCTCGCGCGCGGCGGAACCAGTGTCCAGCTTGCGCACGAAGTCCTCGATGGTGGTGCGCCCCTGGCCGAACTCCTCGCCGTTCAGGTAGATGGTCGGCACGGCCAGGACGTTGTTCTCCTTGACTTCGTCCTGGAACAGCGAGCCCTCCACCGCGGTGTGCTTGATGCGCGGGTTCAGCACCGCCATGGTGTTCAGCGCCTGCACGACGGTCGGGCAGTTCTGGCAGGTCAGGGACATGTAGGTGACGAACTCGTAGTCACCGTCCAGGTTTTCTACCTGCTCGATCAGGTCTTGGTCTTCCTTGATCGGGTTGCCGCCGACCTGCAGCAGTGCCAGCACCAGGGAGCTGAACTCGTGGCCCATCGGGATGCCCGCGAAGGCTACGGAAATGTCGCTACCAGTGCGGACGATGCTGAAGGAGGGCTTGCGCTCGTGCGCGTCGTCGTCGCGGCGGGCAGTGATCTTGTCGGATAGCCCGGCGATGTCCTGCAGCAGCTTCTCCAGGTCGTCGGAAGCCGAACGGTCGTCCAGGCTGTACACCAGCTCGATGTCCTTGGTGATGCGGGGGACGAGCTGGCCGAGCTGCTTGCGCAGGTTGTCGTCCAGTAGTTGCTTAGCCATGGGGGTGCTCTCTTTCTTTGTTTATTGACGCCACCCCAAGGGGATGCGCGCCGCACGTGGGTTCTTCGGGGTTGGGGATTTGTTGGTGGGGTTAAAGGCGCTAAAAACGGCGGGCGGGATCCGTAAGTGGAAAGCCCGGCCCGCCGTGGGTTTCCCGCCTGGGTACGGCGGGGGAGTGGAAGGGGAAGTTAGATCTTGCCAACCAGGTCAATGCCCGGGGTCAGGGTGTCTTCGCCCTCTTCCCACTTGGCGGGGCAGACCTCGCCCGGGTGCTCTGCAACGTACTTAGCGGCCTTGACCTTGCGGACCAGCTCGGAAGCGTCACGGCCGATGCCCTCGGCGGTCTGCTCGATGTACTGGATCTTGCCCTCCGGGTCTACCAGGAAGGTTGCGCGGTCTGCCTGGCCGGCGCCGGGACGCATGTTCTGGAAGTTGTTGGTCAGCTGGCCGGTGGAGTCGCCCAGCATGTAGTAGTTAACCTTGCCGACCTGCTCGGACTCTGCGTGCCATGCCTTGTGCACGAAGTGGGAGTCGGTGGATACGGCGTATACCTCTACGTCCAGGCCCTTCAGCTCTTCGTAGTGGTCAGCCAGGTCGCCCAGCTCGGTGGGGCAGACGAAGGTGAAGTCGCCCGGGTAGAAGAAGAAGATGGACCACTTGCCCAGGACGTCGTCCTTGGAAACCTCGGTGAACTCACCGTTGAAGAAAGCGGGGTTCTTGAAATCCAGAATCTCGGTGTTGATGAGGGACATGCTGTGCCTCCTTGGGGGCTTGGTTTCGGGTTTAAGTTGGCAGTTATTCACAACCGTCGCCACAAAGCCTACCGATTTTCTTCAGTCTTGTTTTGAAGTTGAAGTGGATCATCGGGGGCGGCAATGTGGGCTGCTTGATTGCGATCCACCACCTATTATAGCGATGGCTTTGTAAAAGTCAAGGATTGATAGGTTTAGATTGGTGGCGGGCTATGGGTTTAAATCGGAGGTCGCTATCAATGCTGATTTATGGGGCCTTGCGTGCGGTTTGCGAGGCTTCGTATGTGATGAACCTCTCTTAGGGCTTGAGGGAGAGTTGCCCGGGAGGCTAATATTGCGCATTCAAACAGACAGACAGATCGGTTCATTTTTAGTTTGGAGTAGGGGAACCCATGATTGTCACCGGATTGGCTTTAGGTGCTGTCCTTGGCTGGGTCATGCAACGCGGCAGGTTCTGCGTAACCGGCATGATTCGCGACATTTTCTTGAATAAGACCTGGCGGGGCTTCACCGCCCTGCTTATCGTCATCGCAGTCCACGCGGTCGGCCTTGCCGCCCTCACAACTGCGGGAGTGATTACACCTGAGTACAAGCAGTTCGCACCGCTCGCCGTCGTGCTGGGTGGTCTGCTTTTCGGCATGGGCATCGTGCTGGCGGGCGGCTGCGCATCCGGCACGTGGTACCGCTCCGCCGAAGGCCTTATCGGCTCGTGGCTGGCACTGGTCTTCTACGCAGGCAGCGCCGCCGCTATGAAGGGCGGTTCGCTTAACGCCCTCAACGAGGGACTGCGCAGCTGGGAGCTGCCCATCACCACCATCCACGGGTCTCTGGGGCTCTCCGTGTGGTGGCTCGTCATCCCATTCACGCTAGGGGTTGCTTTCCTTACCCGCCACTTCCTCGCTCAGGAAGCTAAGGCGCCGAAGATGGCGACCCTGAAGCCGAAGAAGACAGGCCTCGCGCACCTACTGGCGGAAAAGCCCTGGCACTTTTACCCCACCGCGGCCATCATCGGCGCGCTGGGTGTGCTCGCATGGCCGCTGTCGGCAGCGACGGGCCGCAACGACGGGCTCGGCATCACCAGCCCATCGTCCAACCTGTCTAAGTTCCTCGTCAGCGGCGAAGACACGGTGGACTGGGGAGTCATGCTGGTGCTCGGTCTGCTGGTGGGCGCCTTCTTTGCCGCCAAGGCGTCCGGTGAATTCCGTCTGCGCGTTCCCTCCGCTGAACAGGCAGTTCGTTCCGTCATCGGCGGCGTGCTGATGGGCGTGGGCGCCTCCGCTGCCGGCGGCTGCACCGTGGGCAACGGCATGGTGCAGACCTCCCTGTTCAGCTACCAGGGCTGGGTTGCGCTGCTGTTCATCGCCATCGGAATTGGCGTTGCGGCCAAGTTGTGGCTCAAGCCCACCGATGCGGTGCCGGGGCAGGCGTCTAACCCGACGCCCAACCAGCCGAGCCAGTCGCAGTCTTCCCCGCGCACCGCACAGTCTGCACAGTCCACACAGTCCGCTGCAGAGCAGAAGGCCATGGCGGCAGAGCTGGGCTTCCAAACCACGGGCACCCTGCTGCTGGATCGCAAGGCCACGGCTGCGGAAAGCGCCGAATCGAGTGGCATCGGCGGGGACAGTGACCTCGGCAGAGACAGTGATCTCGAGCTGGTCGGCGACCGGACTTACAAGCTCGACACCCTTGGTGCGGTTTGCCCGTTCCCACTGGTTGATGCGAAGGCGGCAATGGCCGACCTTTCCGTCGGGGACTCGCTGCAGATTGACTTCGACTGCACTCAAGCCACCGATGCCATCCCGCGTTGGGCTGCCACCGATGGCCACGAAGTCACGAACTTTGAGCAGACCACCGACGCTGGCTGGACCATCACCGTGAAGAAGGGCAGCTAGGCCACCAGCAGCCTATTCGGTCCTCACCGCCCCGAATTGGGGGTGGTTGGGGCGAGAGGGGCGTCACTAAGAAAAGCGAGCAATGGGCGAGCGCGGCAACAATGGGCACATGAGTGACTCACCGGTAACTAGGCACACAATCTTCCAGAACTCCCTGATGACCGCTTTGCTGGACGGCATCTACGACGGCGAGATGACCGTCGGCGAGCTACTGGGAAAGGGCAATTTCGGGCTGGGGACGTTCGACGCGCTGGATGGCGAGATGGTCATCATCGACGGCGTTTGCTACCAACTGCGCCACGACGGCAGCGCCACCCGCGCCGATCTGGAAACCCGCAGCCCGTATGCCGTGGCCACCAACTTCGTGCCCCGCATCCGCCGCCGCGCCCCGCAGAACATTCGCCGCGCGGACCTGTCGAAGTTCATCGACGGCATGACGCCCTCCTCGAACTACATGTACGCCGTCCGCATTACCGGGCACTTCAGCAGCGTGGTCACCCGCACGGTCGTGAAGCAGAAGCCGCCCTACCGGCCGATGGTTGAGGCGACGGATGATGACGCCGAGCAACACTTCACCGACGTCACGGGAATTATCGCGGGCTTCCGCACGCCGGTTTACGAGAAGGGGATTTCCGTCCCCGGATGCCACGTGCACTTCATCGACGATTCGCGCACCGTCGGCGGGCACGTGCTGGACTTCACCCTGGAAGAGGGAAAGATCGAACTCTGCCCAGGGACCGACCTCGAGCTGCGCCTGCCGCTGACCAGCGCGTTCTCCGAGGCGAACCTGGACCCGGAGGATCTGGACGCGCAGCTGCACAAGACGGAAGTTAAGGACTAGCTAACCTGAAAAGGCCTGTCATGGTTTTCCCTTCGATATAAGGTGATCCCCAAGGATTACCGAAGGGTTTAAATCGATGACTAAAAGAAGAAGCTCGCTGCTATTCGCGGTTGCGCTGATCGCGGCGCTGATGGCAATCGTCGCGCCGCCGGCCCAGGAAGCCCAGGCGGAGGATGAAGGTAAGAACATCCCACCGACGATGCTGATTCTGGATGCCTCCGGGTCGATGAAGACCCCGGACGCTGACGGGCAGACGCGCCTGGCTGCAGCAAAGGACGCGGCGCAGATGTTTTCTGTGGCCGTGCCCAGCGACGCGGAGTTGGGATTCATGGTCTACGGCACGGAGGTCGGCAACTCGCCGGAAGAGCGCGAGGCTGGCTGCAAGGACGTTAAAACCCTGCTGCCAGTGGAGAAGGGGAACGTAACCAAGATTCCTGCGGAGGTCGGAAAGGTGGAGGCTTCCGGTCATACGCCGATGGGGCCGGCTTTGAGGCAAGCCGCCAAGGAACTGCCCAAGGACGGCGAGCGCTCGATCGTGCTGGTATCCGACGGCGAGGACACGTGCGCCCCACCACCGGTGTGTGAGGTCGCCAAGGATCTGAAGAAGGAAGGCATTGACCTCACCATCAACACCGTTGGCTTCCTAGTGGACTCCAAGGCCCGCAAGGAGCTGGAGTGCATCGCCGAGGCAGGCGGCGGCGAGTACATGGATGCCAAGGACACCGTGAGTTTGGCTGATTCCATGAAGCGGCTGACGACCCGCACGGCCCAGACCACTGAGACTGAAGCGGAGGAGATCAGCGGAGGCGATGATTACTCATCGGCGACTAAGGTGCCGGCCGATGTGGAGACTTTCTCCACGAAGCTGCGTGAGAAGTCTGATGGCGACCGGGCGGACGAGGACGGCGCCGAGTACTTCAGTACCCCCATCGCCGAGGGCGAGCGCCTGGCGCTTAGCGTGGCCACGATGCCTCCGCCCTCCCAGGGCGATGGGCTGGGGAAGTCCAACTTCGCGCTCAAGTTGGACGCAGAGGATCTAGATTGCTACCTGGACAACAGTGGAGACACCGGGATCATCGATTCCAACGGGCCGTACTTTGCCTCCTACACAACGAAGCGAGCAGGCGAAGACTGCCCGGCAGGTGACTTCAAGTTCAAGGTAGTGCGCAAGAGCGGCCCGTACGAGGGACAGGAGATCCCCGCGGAGGTCACCATCAAGCGCTTCGCGAACGAAGACCTCAATGGTGTTCCGGAGCCTTTCGAGGAAGAGAGCTACTCCCGTGAGGATTCCCCGGAAGCTGCCGAAGACGTGGAGACGGTGAAGCCAGGGGCGTGGTTCCACGACGCCACGGAGCTCAAGGCAGACGGAAAGTCTACGGTGAAGGCCGACATCGTGCCGGGTGAAACTCACGTGTACAAGATCAAGGCTGAGTATGGGCAGAAGCTGCGGGGTGGGATGAAGCTGGTCGCGGCTCCTGACAAGGAGCTGGCGCGCATCTCTCAATTGCAGGTACGGACCCTAAACTCTGTGCGACAAGCAGCTTCTTTGCAGGAAAGTCAATCCGTCAACCCGCACACTGAGGGCCAGTCCGTTGCCTTCGGCCACGCCGCCAGGCTGAACTATCGCAACATGGTGGGCGATGGTGAGGAACAACCGAGCGATGTTGCGGCGCGGAAATCTTGGCTGGATGGGGACCAGTACATCGTGGTTTTCTTCAACAACAGCTGGGGTGGCGGCGAACACCGGGACGTTTCAGAGGTGAAGAACGAGGCCGCCACCTATGAGCTCACCACAGAGCTCACGGGGGAGAAGATCCCCGGCCCGAAGTTCTCGGAGGCTTCGCATCCGCAAGACGAGGACAGTGAAGACAACTCCAAGCAGGCTGACGAATCCGAGGAAAAGGACAGCGAGGAGTCCGACTCGAGCAGTAACCTGATCTGGTACAGCCTTGTTGTGGGAATGCTGATAGCCCTGGGCGGTGGCGGTGTTGCCCTCGCCTACAGCCGCAAGCGCTAGGCGCTAGACGCTAAGCGCTTGGCGCTAGGTGCTAAGCGCTAGGCGCCCTACCCGCGTATGAACTAAGCCCCCAACTCCAGCGGAGGTAATCCGCGAAGGGAGTTGGGGGCTTTAAGCGTTCTCGCCCTGGAGGCTCGCCCGGAGGCCTAGCTCTGGGGCGATAGAAGAACTACTTCTTCAGGGACTCCAGCGGGGTGAAGCGCTCGCCGTACTTAGCGGCCAGCTCCTCGGCGCGGGCAACGAAGCCTGCAACGCCGCGGGTCGGGTAGTCGCCACCGTCGCGATCCGCGACCTTGCCCTCAGGCAGGGTAGCGGCGGCCGGGCGGTCGTAGTTCTTGATGTACTGGCGGGTACCGCCGGTCCAGGCCGGGAAGCCGATGCCCATGATGGAGCCGATGTTGGCATCCGCATCAGAGGTCAGCACGCCCTCGTCGATGCACTTCTGGGTCTCCAGAGCCTCGGCGAACAGCGGGCGCTCCACCAGGTCGATGAAGGCCGGCGCGTCAGCCGGAACGTTGGAGCCAGCAGCCACGCCGCTCGGGTCAGCGGCGGCCTTCTGGGCTGCGCCGGCGGCAGCGGTGTCCAGGCCGGTGCCTGCAACGGTGGACTCGCCGTCGGCGACCTTCACCTTGCCGGCGCCCAGCTCGTCCCACAGGCCGCGCCACAGGCCGGTGCGGCGGCCTTCCTCGTTGTACTCGTAGAAGCCCTTGCCTTCGAGCTTGCCCGGGCGGTCGTACTCGTCCAGCATCTTGTCCACGATCTCGGTCACGCCACCGTCGTCGACGGTCAGGCCAGCGGCCTCCTGAGCTGCCTTGGTCTCGGCGCCGATCTTGCGGGCCAGCTTCAGGTTCAGCTCGTCCTGCAGCTGCAGCGGCGGTGCCGGGTAGCCAGCCTGGCGGCCAGCGGCCTCGATGACGGCCGGGTCGATGCCCTCAGCCAGCATGCGCATAGCCTCGTTCAGGAAGAAGCCGATGACGCGGGAGGTGTAGAAGCCGCGGGAGTCGTTCACGACGATCGGGGTCTTGCGGATCTGGCCGGTGAAGTCCAGGGCCGCAGCCAGGGTCTCGTCGGAGGTCTCCTCGCCCTTGATGATCTCCACCAGCGGCATCTTGTCTACCGGGGAGAAGAAGTGGATACCGATGAAGTCCTTCGGGCGCTTCACGCCGGTAGCCAGCTCGGTGATCGGCAGGGTGGAGGTGTTGGAGCCCAGCACGCAATCCTCCGGCACGGCTGCCTCGATCTCTGCCCAGACCTTGTGCTTCAGCTCGGTGTTCTCAAACACGGCCTCGATCACGATGTCACAGTCGGACAGGTCGGAGTAATCGACGGAAGGCTTGATGCGGTCCAGCAGAGCCTTGGACTTCTCCTCGGTGGTCTTGCCGCGCTTCAGCGCCTTGGCCTCCAGGCCCTCGGAGTAGGACTTGCCCTTCTCGGCAGCCTCCATCTTGATGTCCTTCAGCACAACCTCCATGCCAGCCTTCGCTGCCACGTAGGCGATCGCTGCGCCCATCATGCCGGCACCAACCATGCCCAGCTTCTTGAACTGCTTCTTCTCGACGTCCTTCGGGCGGGAGCCGCCACCGTTGCAGTACTGCAGGTCGAAGAAGAATGCCTGCATCATGTTCTTGGAGGTCGTGCCGGTGACCAGCTCCACGAAGTAGCGGGTCTCCACGGCCAGGGCCTCTTCGATGTTCTTCAGCTGTGCGCCCTCGACGGCGGCCTTCAGGATGGCCTTCGGAGCCGGCATCGGTGCGCCCTTGATCTGCTTGGTCACGTTAGCCGGGAAGGAGGGCAGGAACTGTGCCAGCTTCGGGCTGGTCGGGGTGCCGCCCGGGATCTTGAAGCCCTTCTGATCCCACGGCTGGGATGCTTCCGGGTTCTCCTTGATCCACTTCTTGGCAGCGTCGATCAGCTGGTCTGCCGGGACAACCTCGTCGATCAGGCCGGTCTTCAGTGCGTCCTCCGCACGGAACTGACGGCCGGTGGTCAGGACCTTCATCAGTGCGTCCTGGATGCCCAGCATGCGGACCACGCGGGTCACACCGCCGCCACCCGGCAGCAGACCCAGGGTGACCTCTGGCAGGCCAACCTTCAGGCCCTTGGCGTCAGAAGCAATGCGGTGGTGCGTGGCCAGAGCGATCTCCAGGCCACCGCCGAGCGCCGCACCGTTGATGGCAGCGACGACCGGCACGCCGAGGGTCTCGATTGCGCGCAGACCGGCCTTCATGCCGTTGATCTGCTTCGTGATTGCTTCTGCGTCTTCCGGGGTGGACTTGATCATCGACTTGATGTCGCCGCCGGCGAAGAAGGTCTTCTTCGCGGAGGTGATGACCACGCCCTTGGCCTCGCCGGATTCCACTGCGCCCTGCAGCTTCTCCACCAGCTCAGGCAGCTCGCCCTGGAAGGTGTCGTTCATGGTGTTGACCGGCTGGTTCGGGTCGTCCATGGTGATGGTTACGATGCCGTCGCCATCCTGGTCCCACTTGAACATGCTCATGTGTGATGCTCCTTGTTTTATTTATTGACGCCCTCACGCTTGCGTCCGCGGGAGGTTGTCAGAGGAAAATTGAGTGTTTCTTGTGTTTTGGTCTGCGGGAAGGTCGGTTAGACGCGCTCGATGATCGTGGCCACACCCATGCCGGCTGCGACACAGAGGGTGATCAGGGCGTAGCGGCCGCCGGTGCGGTGCAGCTCGTCGACGGCGGTGCCGGTGATGATCGCACCGGTTGCACCCAGCGGGTGGCCCATGGCGATGGCGCCACCGGAGACGTTCAGCTTCTCGTCCGGGATGTTCAGCTCGCGCTGTGCGCGCAGAACGACGGAGGAGAATGCCTCGTTGATCTCCCAGATGTCGATGTCCTCGGGCTTCAGGCCAGCCTTGGCCAGAGCTGCGCGGGAGGCCGGTGCCGGGGCGGTCAGCATGATGGTCGGCTCCACGCCGGAGGTGGCGACGGAGACAACGCGGGCGCGCGGGGTCAGGTCGAAGTCCTTACCGGCCTGCTCGGAACCGATGGCCAGCAGGGCTGCGCCGTCGACGATGCCGGAGGAGTTACCGGCGTGGTGCAGGTGGTTGATGCGCTCCAGCTGCGGGTACTTGGTCTGCGCGACAGCGTCGAAGCCACCCTGGTCGCCGATCATGGCGAAGGCGGGCTTCAGGCCGGACAGGCCCTCGACGGTGGTGCCAGGGCGGATGGTCTCGTCGCGGTCCAGCAGGGTGATGCCGTTCTGATCCTTCACCGGCACAACGGTGCGGTCGAAGCGGCCCTCTTCCCATGCCTTGGATGCGCGCTCGTGGGAGCGGGCAGCGAAAGCGTCGAGGTCCTCGCGGGTCAGGCCGTCCAGGCTGGCGATGATGTCAGCGGAGATGCCCTGCGGGATGAAGTCGTTGTAGAAGTTGGAGGCCGGGTCCATCGCCAGGGCGCCGCCGTCGGAGCCCATCGGGACGCGGGACATGGACTCCACGCCGCCGACGAAGACCAGGTCGTCCCAGCCGGAGCGGATCTTCTGTGCGCCCAGGTTCACGGCGGTCAGGCCGGAAGCGCAGTAGCGGTTCACCTGTAGGCCGGTGGCGGTGTACGGCAGGCCGGCGTTCAGGGCGGCGGTGCGGGCGATGTCCATGCCCTGGTCGCCGACGGGGGTGACACAGCCAGCGATGACGTCGCTGATGCGGTTGGGGTCGATGCCCGGGTTGCGCTCGATGATTGCCTCGATCAGGCCGGAGAGCAGGTCAACGGGCTTTGCGGTGTGCAGGGAACCGCCCGGCTTGCCCTTTCCACGGGGGGTGCGGACGGCGTCGTAAATGAATGCCTCAGGGGCGCCAGTGTTACTGGTCATGTCAGTCCTATTTCCTATCGTTCTCGACAGTGATCCGTTCGTGCAGTGATCGGCTAGGGCAGTGGTTCATGAATCCAGCGGCTCATGAATCCAGTGACCTAGCAGGTCGCAACACTAAACTTGTGTCTCACGCCACATTACCCGTTCTTCGGGGAAATAGTTGTAGTCTTATGTCTTTTTCTGCCCCTAGAAGGTGCCCCCGCTGAATTGGGGAAGCTCTAGCGCTTCTGAAACACCAGCACCAGGTTGGAAACCGCGAACTCGCGGAGCCCCGGCACGCGCACCATCCACCAGGCCCACCAGGGGTGATAGCGCGGGAACGCGGCCACTAATTCGGCACTTTCGCCGTGCACCTTGCGCGCGTACTCCAGGCCTTCGGCTGCGGAGACGTTGAACAGGCTCTCGCCCCAGCGGTTCTTCGGCGGCTTGCCCATCTTCTTCTCATAGCGCCGGGCGGCGAATTCCCCGCCCACGTAATGCTGCCACAGCCCGGTTTCGTGCCCGCCGAATGGCCCCAGCCACACCGTATAGCTGTAGATCATCACTCCGCCTGGCTTCGTCACCCGCAGCATCTCGTCGGCCATCCGCCACGGATCCGGTACGTGCTCTGCGACATTGGAAGAGTAGGTGATGTCGAAGGCGTCACTAAGAAAAGGTAGGTCCAGCCCCGAACCCCGCACCGAGGTCTGCAGCTTGATGCCCGCGGCGGCCATCTCGCCGACGTCGGGTTCGCAGGTGTAGTAGTCCGCGCCGGCCTTGTCGAAGGCCACGCCGAAGTAACCCGGTCCGCCGCCGACGTCCAGGATCTTCGTGTTGCGTAGGGGCTCGCTCTGGTCTGGCCCCTGCCCAGCACCATGCACGCCCGCGTAAATGTCGCGTATCAGCCCGACGGTGTCCTCGGCCAGGTGGCCGTAGAAGATGTCGGGGCGGGTCTGCTCGTACTTGAAGTCGCTCAGCAGGCCGAAGGAGCGGCGCAGGGTAGCGCGGCCGCGGAAAACGCTCAGCGTCTGGCGCTGGCGGGCGGGGTGGTTGTTCGGGCTCATCGAGTGTCTATCTTTTCAGGTTGTACTGACTTTCTGCAGTCTTTCCGCAGATTCACCAAACCCTGCAAAGTCGCAGGCGGTGGCGACTAACATAGTGTCCATCATGAAAGTACTGCTTCTCTGCTGGCGCGACACAAACCACCCCGAAGGTGGCGGCAGCGAACGTTACTTGGAGCGCGTGGGGGAGTACCTGGCCAACCAGGGCCATCAGGTGGTTTTCCGCACTGCCCACTATCCCGGCTCCACACGATCGCAGCAGGTCGGCCGCAATTTCCGTTTCTCTCGTGGCGGCGGCAACCTGACGGTTTACCCGCGTGCGCTGGCCGCGATCCTGGCCGCCCGCCGGGGGCGTGGGTCCCTGGCGGATATTGGCCGCCCGGACGTTGTGGTGGATACGCAAAACGGCGTGCCCTTCTTCGCCTCCCTGGTCAGCGGCGCGCCCACGGTTGTTCTGACGCATCACTGCCACCGCGAACAGTGGTCCGTCGCCGGCCCGATCCTCTCCCGCATCGGCTGGCTGATCGAATCCACCATCTCGCCGTGGATCCACCGGCGCCGCCGCTGGGTCACCGTCTCCGCCCCCTCCGCCGAGGAGCTGGTGGAGCTTGGCGTGCCGCACGGCAACATCGAGATCATTCGTAACGGCATTGATCCGGTCGCTCCTTCTTTGATTCCGGACGCCCCCAGCCCCAACTCCGACAACGCCAGCGAGGAGCAGACGATCCACCTGGTGGCGCTGTCCCGGCTGGTCCCCCACAAGCAGATCGAGCATGCGCTGGACGCGCTGGCCGCCGTGGCGCGCACCCACCCGAACGTGCGCCTGGATGTTATCGGCGACGGATGGTGGGCCGATCGCCTGCGGGATTACGCCCGCGAGCTGGGGATCGAGCCGCTGGTGGTGTTCCACGGCTTCGTGTCCGAGGAACTGAAGCACCGCATCCTCAACCGCGCCTCTGTGCACGTGATGCCCTCGCGCAAGGAGGGCTGGGGTCTGGCCGTGATCGAGGCGGGACAGCACGGGGTGCCGACGGTCGGCTATGAGTCCTCCGCCGGGCTGCGCGATTCCGTCATCGACGGGGAGACCGGGCTGCTGTGTTCTTCCCCCGGCGGGCTGATGAACGCGGTCGAATACCTGCTGGATAACCCGGAGAAGCGCCGGGAGATGGGCCGGGCCGCGAAGCGCCGGGCCGAGGAGTTCTCCTGGGACGCCACCGGCGCGGCATGGGAGAAGCTGCTGCGCCAGGAGGTCGCGCGCGGTCGCTAGTCAGCGCTGTTAGCGCCGTCGGCCTTGCCAGCCTTGTCAGCCTTGTCAGGCAGCGGCCGGCTGCGGCCGTTCATCTGCAGCTGGCGGGTGACACGCCACAGCCACACGCACATGCCCCACATCATGAGCATCCAGTAGAACGTCATGCCCACGAACAGCGGCGCGCGATCCTGGACCGGCGAGCGCGGCAGGGTGGGGCTCTGCACCCGGTAGAGGTCGTAGTTATCTGAGCTGAGTACGCGCCGGATGCCCTTGGAGTTCAGCACCTGCAGCGCCTTGGTCATCGCGGCGCCGTCGGTGATGGAATACCAGTCCACCAGCACCCAACTCACGCCATTGCGTTTGAGGGTGTTCTTGCCGTTCATCAGGTCCGACAGGATCCCCATGCTGGCCGGGTTGCCATCCACCACCTGGCCATCGACGATCAGGAACCCAGGATCCATCGGTGAACCCGGCAGCAACTTCAGCCCCGGATCCACGTGCGGCCGGTCGCCGCGGGTGCGGTAGTTGCCCGGCGGGAGCAGCACAATCTTGCCGTTCGGAGCGCCGGAGATGATGGTGAACATCTGGCTCCACGTCTCCGAGATCTGCACCCGCTTCAGCGGCGCCATATCCGCCGGGTACGCGGGGACAGTCAGCACGCACGCCACAGCCAGGCCGGCCGCCGCGGCACGCGGCGCCCACCGCGAACGGCTGGAACTGTCCGCCTTAGCCGGGGTCTCTCGGACGTCCCCAGCGCGGCGGCGCGGGTCCATCCGCTCCACCGCCACGGCTATCAGCAGCACAAATCCCGGAATCGCCAGACAGACGAACTTCGTGGTATCGCGGAACATGCCCGCGCCGGGCACGTGGCTAATTGCAAGGCCCATTAAGTCCACGCCCCAGCCGGTGGCCAGCAGAGGGGGCGTCACTAAGGCAAGGACAGTCAGCACCGCAACGCCGCGATAGACGCGCCACAGCTCCTTGAAGCCGAGCATCAGCACCACGCAAAGGGCCGCGCTCACGAGCACTGAAAACAGGGTGCGCGACGGCGGGGTGGCCTCGGCATTCCAAATCCCCGAAAGCCCCATCGTGGAGGCAAGCGGGCCTAAGAAGGTCTCGCCGCGGGCAGAAAACAAAGCCGCGGACAGGGCATCGGAGCGGGTCTGCGAAGGGTTAGAAACCCAGATCGCCGGCAGCAACCACGGCAACGCGGCGATGATGCTGGCAACGAGGCTGCGCAGACGCTCCCCGTGCGAAGGTGCGAACACCAGCGCCGTGATCAGCGCCAGGATCAGACCTGTCGGCACAAAGCCACACAAACAGATCGCCACATACAACAGACCGTGGGAGCGCGCGGCGGCCAGAAAAGCGACCGCAGGCAGCAGCATCCCCGCGGTTGCGACGGTCCACTGGCCCTGCAGAAAACGCTCGATGACGAACGGATTCCACACCACAAACAAAGCCGCAACCAGCTGCGCGGAAAGCCGCCCGCCCGCCATATCCCGCACCATCGCGGCGGCGAAGTAGCAGCCCATCAGGCAGGAGACCAGCACGAGCACGCTGGCCAGGAGCGTAGCGGGGACGGTGGGGGAGAAGAGTGTCAGCACCGCATCCTGCGGCAGGGCGCGCGGGGCACCGTCGTTGATGCCCAGGTTGTTGGAATTCTCTGGCAGGGAATCGGGCACGAACATGTCCCGCAGCAGAAACGCCTTCGAGGAATCCGGGCGCAGACCCAGCCAGAACGGCCACAAAGTGACGACAGAGACGAGGAAAGACCACCCCAGCGCGATCCGGCGATCGCGCTTGGCGGTGGTCTTCGGGGGCTGCGGCTTCACAGCCAATAGTCTAGTGGTTCAGCGGAAATAATTGCGGGAATTATTTAGCCGCCAGGCGTGCGGAGCGGTGAGCGATCCAGCCGACTACCAGCAGGATCAGGCCAACCACGCCCAGGATCCACGGCAGGATGGTGCCCATCAGCTTGATCTTCTGCAGACCGTCGGTGGCCTTCTTCATCTGGCCGTCGCGGGACTCGTCATCCCACGCGCCCGGGAAGTACACGGCGGTACGGGTCGGGTTGTTGATCTCCTCTTCCTTGTTCTCGAAGATCTCCTGCGCCTCTTCGTCGTCCTGCGCGTAGTACTGGAAGACTTCCTCGGAACCGTTGACGATCACGCCGGTATCCGGCTGCACGCGCAGCACGCGGTGGACGGTGTAGTAGCGGGACAGCTCAACCTCGGGGCCGAGGTCCTCTTCCTTCTCGCCGTCTTCGCCCTCCTCGCCGTTCTCGTCTTCCTTCTTCTCCTCGGCCTTCTCGTCGCCCTTGTTCTTGATGTCGTCCGGGTCGATGCCCCAGACCTTCGCCGGGAACTTCAGACGCAGCGCGGCCAGGGTACCCTTGTCGCCCTTGGACAGCTCGCCGTCGGCCTCCAGGCGCTCGCGCAGAGCCGGGTACAGCTCGGTCGGGGGAACGGTCTGCTCGAAGCGGTAGACCTTCTCGCCGTCCTGCTCTTCCTCACCGACGTAGTCGATCGGCTGGGTCTTCAGGATCTGCATGTCGAAGAAGTCGTAGGACTTGCGGTCCGTGCCCATCGGGAACTGGTAGGTGATGCCGGGGCGGGTGAACGGTGCGACGGAGGCCTCGACCTCTTCGTCCTTACCCTCGTTGGCAGCTGCATCCAGGGCCGGTGCGTTCAGCTCGATCGAGGACGTCGGCTCCGGCACGGGCATCTGGGTCTTGCGATCCAGGGTGATGTGGTCGATCGACGCGCTGATCAGGTTCTTCGGCTCTTCCCGGTCCGTGCGGAACAGGGTCTGGCCGGACTCGAGGGTCACGACCTCTTTGTCCGAAGGCTCCTGGGCGGTGGTGAAGCGCTGGGACTGCATCTCCAAGTCCTTGTTGATGAAGCAGCTCACCTGCGGGTTGTCGCCCTTACACTCGGGCTTGTCCTTGTTGTTGCCCACCGGCTTGCCGGCAGCAAGCGCACCCGAGTCCAGCAGGTTGCCGGGGGTCTTCGGGGTGATGGTGGTGGATACGAGGTCCAGCGGCAGCACCTTGCCCTTCGGGACGACATAGGTGGGCAGTGCGATGGCAAAGACCAGCATGGCTACACCGAGCACGATCGCTACGGAGGAGAGGATTCTCTTCATAGGATGGGGTTTCCTGACTCTATCTGTCTATATCTATCCGGTGACTGTAGTTAGCCTGTAAAGCTTCCAATACTTTAGCCAATCAAAACTAGATACTTCGCAGATTTAAAATATTTCTCTAGAAAAGTCTTCGGGGGTGTTTTCGCATGCCGGTCGGTTAAGCTGATCCCGATGAGCTCGAAGATTCCCTCCGCCCGCCCCGCGCCCTTCCTACCTGCACTGGAAGGCCTCCGCGCGATTGCCTGCTCCGGCATCATCATTACGCACGTTGCGTTCCAAACCGGCGCGGATACGGGGAACCTGCTGAACCGCATGATGGCGCGCACGGACTTCTTCGTGCCCGTGTTCTTCGCCCTCTCCGGGTTTCTGCTGTGGCGCCGCCACCGCGCGGACTTTGCGGTATCGACCTCGCAGGACAATCTGCTGACCTTGGCGGGTTACTACGTGAAGCGCCTGGGGCGCATCTTCCCGGCCTACCTGGTCACCGTCGCGGTTGTGCTGCTGTTCTTCCCGGTTGCGGGCTCGCCGACGGTGTGGCAGATGATCTCGAACGTGATCATGGTGCAGATCTACGTCGACGGCGGGCTGATCGGCGGGCTGACCCACTTGTGGAGCTTGTGCGTAGAGATGGCTTTCTACCTGGTGCTGCCTGTGATTGCGGTGGCGTGGGGGCGTCGAGAAAGAAAATGGCGCATCGTGTGGATCGTCGTAGTGGCGGCGGCGAGCTTCGGCTGGGCCTTCATTCCCGCGTTCGCCGAGCCGCCGGCGCCGGGTGGATTGAACCCGCACATCATGCCACCTGCGTTTATCGCGTGGTTCGGGGTGGGGCTGCTCGGCGCGGAGCTGGAGTCTATCGTGCAGGATCGTGCCTACGCGCGCACGGGTAAGGATGGGGCCGAGGGTATAGACGCCCGATACCAGCTGCCGGAGGTGCGATTTGTAGCGAAGTTTCGCTGGGTGTTCTGGTTGCTGGCCATCGGCGCGCTGGCGGTCGCGGCCTCGGATGGGCCGGAGGGCCTGACGCACGCGGCGCCGGCGGAGTTCGCCCGCCGGACGCTATATGGCCTGGTGTTCGCCGCCGCGCTGATCGTTCCTTATACGCTGGCGCCGCGGTCGAAGTTCCTGGAGTCGGCGCCGATGCAGGCGCTGGGCCGGTGGTCGTATGCGATCTTCCTGTGGCACATGTCGCTGCTATCGCTGGTGTTTCCGCTGCTGGGCGTGCCGCTGTTCAGCGGGCACACCGCCCTGGTGCTGGTGGCAACGTTTGTGCTGAGCGTGCCGGTGGCCGCGCTGAGCTACTCCTTGGTGGAAGAGCCCGCGCGCCGGTCCATTAATTCCTGGTGGCGCTCGGTGCGGGATGCCAAGACAGAGACCACCACGGCCAGCAGCACGACTGCGAGCGCGCCGTTCACCACGAACCCGCCCGCGTAGTAGTTTCCGCTGCCCCAGGCACCGCGGATGCAGAGCAGTAGCGCTAGGAACGCGGCCGCCCCGGTGATGGCCTTGCCCGCCAGGATGGCGCGGCGGAAGGGCTTGCTCCGTTGGGTGCGCCCCGTGGCCGGAGTCTCGTTTGCTGCCACTGCTGCCGTCCGTTCCGGCAGCCCCGGCATCCGGCGGGTCCGCCGCACCACGAAGATGCACAGTCCCACTAGCACCAGCGCCGCCACCAGGCCGATGGCCAGCCATGCGCGGTACAGTTTCGTGCCCTCGAAGTGGATGGTGACCAGACCAGACTTGCCCTCCGGGACGATCCAGCCCTGCTGCCACCCATTCACCGTGATCGGCGTGAGCTGCGTGGTTTCGCCGCCTTCTTCCAGCGTGGCGATGCGCCCGGGGTTCGCCTGCGAGGGGTTGAACAGCACGCGCTTCTTATCCGAGGCCTCCAAGCGGGCGGACTGTTCGCCGGGTGCCAGCTGCTCCCGCGGGCGAGCCTGCTCCACCGGCTGCGCCGCCGGGGTTTCCCGCACCGCCGCGCCGTACAGCGGCTCGGCGACGGACAGTGCCGCCCAGCGCGCCGTGGTGGAAAGCACGTGCTTGCCGGCGGGTAGGTTCAGAGTGTCACCACAGGTGTAGTCCTTGCCGTCGATGGTCACGGGCACCTGGTTCTCGCGGGCACATTCGGAGGTGTGCACCACAACCGGCAGCTCGCCCGCGCCGTTGCCAATTGCCTCCGGCACCTCGAAGCCTCGCAGCATGACGGATTCGCTGATTTCCTGGCCGAATACCCAGCGGTTCAGTGTCGCCCCTGTTGCCCCTGCGTTGCCCTGTGAGTCGTCGCCGCCATCCACCGGGGGCACCGTCGGCACGCGCCGTGGCGTGACGTCCTTCTCTCCATTGGCCAGCACCTTCGCCTCGGATATGCCGAAGTCGCCGAAGGAGCCCACGATCGTCACGCGGATCGCATCGGCCCGCCCGGCGGGCACCTTCACCTTGTTGGTCTCGCCGGTCTTGAGGGTTGCCGACGTGCCCGACACGATTCTGCCCTGCAGGTACGTCGTCACCTGCACGCGCGCAGGCCGGCCCTGAATGTCCAGGTGCAGGCCCAGCCTGTTGTATGCCTCGTCCATGCGGAACTCGATGTACTGCCCGGCCACGTTGCCGACCGTCGGCCGCCACGCGGTCCTCTGCGAACCATCCACCGCGGAGGTCGCGGAAGAGTACGTCTCCGCCCCGCCGAAGCTCGTCGGATCCGCTGCAGTGGAGGAGACCCGTACCTCGCCGCGGCCTTCCACGCGCGTCATCTGCTCCGGCGGAATCTCCTGCCCGTCCGCATCGCGCACGGGATAGTCGCGCACCGGGTTCAGCACCTGCACCGGGTCGTCTTCGCTGCGGATTTCGCTGTCCGCGCCCACCACGTTGCCGTAGTTGTGGTCGCGCAGCGCGGGCGTGTCCGTCACCGTCTGTGCGGGTAGCTCTAGCTCTTTACCTTGTGACGCCCCCACGCGCGCCCTCGCCGCACCCTGCCTACCCAGGGCCGCGTCCGCTGCCGCCAGGCGGGGGAGGGATTCGGCGCTGGAATGGGAGACGTCGAGGCGTTCGGCGTCAATAATCCGCAGGTCACCCGCAGTGCCCCCAGTGCCCCCAGTGCCCCCAGTGTCAGAAGCAACAGGATCCACCCGATAGATCCGCACCTGCTCGTCGTCGCCGAAGGCGGCGGCCTTGCTGAAGCCTCCGGAGCGCTCGAGGGTGCGCTCGATCCGCTTGGCGCCGGGGGTGTCGGCGGCGGTGGTCAGGTCGTAGCGCAGCGCCAGGTAGCCCACGCCTTGCTGCCACAGTGCGGCGGCGAGGGAGGGGATGGCGGTGCCGGCTTCCAGCTCCCGCTGCACGCCGTCGAGGCCGCGGATGGCCTCGGGTTGCACGAGCGGCACGGAGTCGCGCACGACCCACGGCACGTCCAACAGGGGCTGGGCGGGTTCGTCGCGGGTGTTTCCCCAGGTCTGGCGGGCAAAGCGCGCCTTGGGGAGGATCATGGTGCGGGCGGGGGCGTGGGTCTCCCCGGCTTCCTTAGTGACTTCCGAGTTCAGCCAGTCCGCGGCCTCGGTCCAGTAGTCGGGCACGCTCCGGTAGGCGTCCGCGGCGGCGATGCGCCCCGACCAGCCCGTGGCGGTGACCACGACGACTAGTAGGCAGATGGCAATGGCGCGGGGGACCTCCGCGTTCTTCTCCGGGTGGAGCCAGCGCACCCAGCGCTCGCGGCTAAGCCCCGGCCAGGGCAGGCGCGCCAAGCCGTGGGCGATGCCCACCACCAGTGCCAACCGCACCAGGGGGTCGAACTTGTGCAGGTTGCGCAGCGGGGCGCCTGCGCCGTCCAGGAAAATCCGGCCCCAGGAGGCCAGCGGGGAGATCGGGGCGGTGGCGAAGACCATTGCAACCACGCCCAGTAGCAGGATCGCCAGCCAGCGGCGGGCGAAAGGCAACTGCGGGCGGGTGAGCCCCCACAGGCCCAGGAATGCCACCAGCAGGGTGCCCGCGACGAAGACGGGCTCGCCGACCAGCTCGTATCCGCCTTGGCGTTCGGAGGAGAGGAAGGGAGTCCAGCTGGTGGTGCCGCGCAGGATCTCCGCGAGGTTCATCCAGTTGGTGGTCAGGGATGCGGACTCGATGTAGTCCGTGAACGGCGGGGAGTACTTGCCCAGCAGGAGCAGCGGGCCGATCCACCAGAACGTGGCCAGCAGGCCTGCGGGCACCCACCACAGCGCGAAGTACAGGCCCACGCGCGGGCGGCGGATGCACATGCCCAGCCAGAAGATCACGGCGGGCAGGATGGCCACCGCGGTGGCGACGGCGTTCACCGCGCCCAGGCACAGTACGGCCAGGGCGCTCAGCAGGGCGTATTTCGCCAGGTGGGAGCGTGTGCGGCGGTCTAGCTGGGCATCCCGCCCCAGCATCGCCGCACTCGCCACGGGCAGCAGCACCCACGGCACCAGCGCGCACACCCACGCCTCGGAGCTAATGGCACCGAGCGTGGTGAGGACCCGCGGGGAGAGCGCGAAGAGAATGCCCGCGACCACCCGCGAGCCGCGGCTGCCGATGCCGAGCCGCTGCAGCAGCAGGACCGTGCCGGCGAACGCGAGCGCCAGCAGCAGCCCCCACCACAGGCGCTGCGTGACCCAGCCGGGCAGGAAAGAAAACACGGCGAAGAACAGGCCGTGCGGGAACAGGTACCCGTAAGCCTGGTTCTGCAGCTGCCCGAGCGGAAAAGTATCCGTCCAGGGGTACAGCGCTTGGCGGAGGAATCCCCAGGGGTTGGCCGTCAGGTCCAGCTTCGTGTCGGCCGAGGTCAGCCCGGGGGACTGTAGGAATGCGAAAAGAAACCACGCGAGGGTGCTATACACCCAAGCGCGGCGAGAAAGGGGGCGATGCGCCGTGGTTGGCACGTGATGGTGTGCCTTTATTCGGAAATGCGGCCGCCGTACTGGACGGCGCCCAGGAATGCGTTGTCCTGGTTCACGGCGATCTGTTCGTCGGTGGGCAGTTCAGTGGTGTCGGCCATTGCGCCAGCGCCGAAAGTTGCGGCGCCGCCCAGGACCAGGCCTGCAACTGCGGAGGCGACCAGTGCGCCCAGGCCGCGACGGTTAGAGGCGGTTTCGTTAGCCATGTTAATTCCTGTTCCTAGTGGGATTGTTGTGGTTTTAGCGTACTAGCTTCTTGTAGATCGTACCCAATCAAACGCCAGCGGACCTTCGTTTGGGAAAACTAGTCCTCATCTTCGATCGGCGGGACGATGAGTACGGGACGACCGGCGTTCTTGATGATGCTCTCCGACACGCTGGACTGCAGGAAGGATTTCCAACCCGACAGGGCACGGGTACCCGTGACGATCAGATCCACGTCCAGCTCATCGGCAGCGTCAACGATGGCGCTCCAAATAGCTGTTCCGGACTCTACCAGAAAGGGTTCGGTAACAAAACCATGGGAGTTGGCCAGGTCCACGCCCTCGTTGCAGATGTTCACTGCCTCTGCGTACGCCGGATCGTCGTCCTCCGGCTGCTCGCCGGTTTCGTTGGACCAATCGTGCTGCATCATGCCGCTCATGCCCGCCGCGCGCGCAGCCTGGCGGTGGATCGGCTCCCACACGGTCAGGATGTAGGCGTTTTTCGCGGACAGGAAGCGCCCGGCGTGCTCCACAGCGCCACGGGCTTCGGCGGAGCCGTCGTAGGCGATCAGGACGGTATCGCCGCTCGCGTCGAAAGCCTGCTGGTGTGCTTGCTGGGCTTGTTCTGCCTGCTCGGTCATGTGTATCGCTCCTCGGTGGGCACTGCACGATTGGTGCACTGCTCGTTGCGTTTGTTACTACGTTAATACTATGCCCCGTAGACACGTAGCCGCTGGCGCTTTAGGTTTCGCTCTTGTTGTTGCCTCTAGCGCTTGTTCCTTATCGACGCCCACTGACCAGCCAGCCGATACCTCCACCTCCGCGGCCACTTCCGCAGTGCCGAGCTCCGAAAGCTCCGGCACTGCCGAATCCAGCGCGCCCCCAGCGGAGAACCGGCAGGCGTGTGCCCGGGCGGAGGGCAAGGCCCCTAGGGAGATGGCTGGCCGGATGCTTGCTGTGGGCGTCACAACCTACGAATCAGCAGAACAAGCCGTCGACGAAGGTGTGCGCCACCTTTTCATTGGCTCGCAGACCGATCGATCCATCCTGAATGGGCAGGGCGACCCCGCGCGTAGCCTGGCGGCGCTCGAGGAGCGCGCGGGCGAACCGCTGACCGTGAGCGTGGACGAGGAAGGCGGGCTGGTGCAGCGACTTTCCGAGATCGTCGGTGAGCTGCCGAGTGCGAAGCAGATGGCGGAGACGATGAGCCCTGAGCAGGTCCGTGACCTCATGGCCGAACACGGCAAGAAGGTCCGCGACTTGGGAATCACCGTGGACTTCGCGCCGGTGGTGGATCTGGCCGGTGGTCAGGAGGTCTCCGACAACGCGATCGGCTCACGTTCCTTCAGTGCCGACCCGAAGGTGGCGGCGGATTACGCGCGCGCCTACTCGGAGGGCCTGCAGCAGGCGGGCGTGACCCCGGTGCTGAAGCACTTCCCGGGGCACGGCCATGCAACGGGGGATTCGCACATGGGTGCCGTGACCACCCCGCCGCTGGAGCAGATGCAGGGCAACGACCTGCTGCCTTTCCGCGAACTGGTGGATGTTGAGGGCATGGCCGTGATGGTCGGCCATGTGGAGGTGCCGGGGCTGGGCGAGCCTTTGCCGTCTTCGGTGAACCCTGCGGCCTACAAGCTGCTGCGGGAGGGCGGTTATGGGCCGAAGCATGACGCCCCAGGTTTCGACGGCGTAATTTACACCGACGACCTGACGGGCATGAAGGCCGTGACGGATCGTTACCCCGGCCCGGAAGCAGCGGTGGCGGCACTGGCGGCGGGAGCGGACGTGGCGCTTGCCGCAGCGGGGGCGGTGGAGATCCCAGATGTGGTGGAGGCCATCCGCATGGCGATCGACGAAGGGCGGATCCCTGAGGATCAGGTGCGCGATTCTGTGAATCGTACCTGTGTAACCGAGTAAAAGAATTCCCTGATCGGGGGATTCGCGATACACTAACCTGCGTGAATTCTCAGGATCAGACTAACCGGAGCCGTCGGCCCGTCAAGCCACGCAAGCGCCGCGGCATTCCGTGGTGGGCGTGGTTCTTCGTCGGCTTGATCGGCCTGGGGGGTCTTCTCTACGGCGTGGATCTGGCCATGAGTGAAGGCAAGGTGCCGCGCGGCGTGACCGTCGGCGGCGTGGACATTAGTGGTGTGGATAAGTCCCAGGCAGAGCAGCGCTTGCGCAATGACCTGGGCGAACGCACCCGTCAGCCGGTGACGGTTCTGGCGGGCAACATGAGCTCCACTATCGAGCCCGCTAAGTCCGGCATGCAGGTGGACTGGGGCGCCACGGTGGACCAGGCGGGCCAGCAGCCGCTGAACCCGATTACGCGCATCCGTTCCTTCTTCGAGACCCGCGAGGTGGGCATTATCTCGAAGATTACGGACGAAGGCCTGAATCGGTCCCTGAACCGCGTGGAGCGGGAGCTAACCCGCGACGCGGAAAACGCCAAGTTGTCCGTCGGCGCTGACGGCAAGGCGGATATTAAAGAAGACAAGCCGGGGCAGACCGTGGACCGGGAACTGCTGGATACCGAGGTGCGGGAAAACTGGCTGAACACCGACGGGCGCGTGAACGTGGAGGCCACGATCACCCCGGCAGATGCGGATAAGGACGCCGCCGAGCGGGCCGCCAAGCAGTACGTGAAGCCGGCGACGGCGAAGAACCTGGTGTTCCACGGCCGCGACAAGGTCGACGGTGTGATCACTCCCCAGAACTGGCACGAGATTCTGACCTTCAAGGTGGACGGCGGCGAGTTCATGCCGGAATGGAACACGGAGAAAGCGCAGGAGATCCTGAGCGAGCAGCTTTCCAGCACTGAGGTGGAGTACCGTGACGCCAGCTTCGAGTTCCACGGCGATGACATCACGGTGGTGCCTTCCAAGGATGGCGTGATCATTAAGTGGAAGGAAACGCTGGGCGACCTCCAGGGCAAGGCGCTGGATAAGAAGAAGCGCGACCACGAGGTCGTGTACGAGGACAAGAAGGCCGAGTACACCACCGAGCAGGCGAAGAAGGCTCACTTCGACGATGTGGTGGGCACCTTCACTACCGGTGGCTTCAGTGGCCCTTCGGGCACCAACATTCGCCGCGTGGCGGAGATGGTGAATGGCGCAATTGTGCTGCCGGGGGAGACGTTCTCTCTGAATGGTCACACCGGGCCGCGCGGTAGTGCTCAGGGCTTTGTGGAGTCCGGCATTATTATCGACGGCCACGCCGGCAAGGCGGTCGGCGGCGGTATTTCGCAGTTCGCAACCACTCTGTACAACGCCTCGTACTTCGCCGGCATGGAGGACGTGGCGCACACCCCGCACTCCTATTACATTTCCCGCTACCCGGCAGGCCGTGAGGCGACCGTGTACGAGGGTGCGATCGACCTGAAGTTCAAGAACCCGTTCGATACGCCGGTGCGCATCACCACGGACGTGAGTGGGGATTCCGTCACTGTGCGTTTGCACGGTGTGAAGCAGGTGGATGTGGAATCGATCCCGGGCGAGCGCACAAACCCGACTTCGCCTAAGAAGATGGAGCTGAGCGGTGACGATTGCTCGCCGTCTTCCGGCGCGCCGGGCTTCACCATCACCGACACCCGCGTGGTCAAGGATCTGAGGGGCAAGGAGCTTTCCCGCGAGACCCAGCGCACGGTCTACGACCCGCAGCCGATTGTGAGCTGCAAGTAGGGGCTAAGCCGCCTGGCCCTAGCCCTAGGGTTGTGGGCCGGGGGACGAGCAGCCCAACGCTCACTATCTCTGGAACCGGCCTACGTCGTGCTTCAGACAGAAGCGTGGAGAGCAGTCTGCGGGTGCGAAGGACGCTAGAACAACAGGTGTTGTGCACATGCTAAAAAGGGGCGGGAACGAATATTCGTTCCCGCCCCTTCGGCTATCAAAGCCCGGAGCTTAAAGCTCTAACAGGTCTTAGATGATGATGCCCTGGTTCTTCAGGTAGTTGCCGATAGCGATGCCAACGCTAGCGATAACGCCCACGAAAGCGCCGTAGGTCAGGGTCTTGGTCAGGATCCACCAGCCCGGCTGATCGGTAGTCTGGGTCAGGCCGAAACCGCCCTTACCGGAGATGCCCTGGTCGCTGCCCAGGATCTTCTTGGTAGCGTCCTCATCCTTGCACGGACCGGTCAGGTTGACCTGGGTGTCGCTGTTAGCATTCTCGCAGTTGATCTTTGCATCCTCAGCGGAAGCAACAGCGGTGCTGCCCAGGGCAACGGTGGAAGCGGTGGCGATGGCCAGAGCGGCCTTGCGGAAGTTCTTCATGTTAGAAATCCTTTTCCTTGAAATCGTGTGATGAAAGAAAACTGCAGCTCTGGATTAGCCCAGGAAGCCGTTGTACTTCAGGAAGTTGTAGGCCGGAGCAACGATCAGGCCCAGAACAGAAGCAGCAGCAGCAGCGATGCCACCACCGACGAACAGCTTGGCCCAGAGGCCGAAGTCGCCCTTGTCATCGTCCTTGTACTTCGGATCCAGCCAGTCGCGGATCTGGTCGCCGGTTACTTCCTGGTCGAAGCCCAGCTTGTCCCACAGCTTGGAGGAGCCGGAGACGCCGTCCTGCTTCTCGGTGGAGCCCGGAGTGGTGTCATTCTCAGCAGCAGCAACGGAAACGCCGGAGATGGCGACGGTGGTAGCGGTAGCAACAGCCAGAGCTGCGTTGCGGAACTTACGCATCTGAAATGCCTTTCTGTAAGTGTGAGTGGTTCGAAGTCAAGGACTTCACTTAAGTTTCTCTTGGCTCCTTGATCGCCGCTCACTCTTCCATTAGAGATTCCGGCTACGAAGCTGTTGAAACGCTGGCAAGTCCTAACAGATAGCTACCTTAACAGGGGTTTTAATGTTCCGCTAAGTGAAGGCGGGGTTTTCTCGGTGATATGGGTCACTTATGGTCGAGCGCTAGGGAACATTTACTGAATTCCACGTCATTTCCCCAGGTATGCGCATAAAAATATGTCGATAAGAGCTTCTCGCACCCCTTTTGTTTCGGGGGTGAATTAAGGGGGTATGAGAGGTCGCGCCTCCCGGAGATGCTCAGGATTTAGGGTAGAGCGCGACTATTTAGTGCACAGTTCCGCCTCAGTTTGTGCTCACTTGCACCTAAGTCCCGTTAACCTAAAACTGCCCGCAAGATCACCTGAAGGTCACTTCCTGTTCACCTGGCAATTGTAAATTTGTCTGCTATGCGTATGACAGTCTTTGGAACGGGATACCTCGGCGCAACCCACGCCGCCTGCATGGCCGAAATGGGCCACGACGTGCTCGGAGTCGATGTCGACCCGGATAAAATCCAAGCTCTCTCCGAAGGGCGCGTACCCTTCTTCGAGCCCGGCCTGCCGGAGATCCTCACCCGCAACATCGAAGCCGGCCGCCTGCGCTTCACCACCGACTACGCCGAAGCCGCCGAGTTCGCCGACGTCCACTTCATCGGCGTGGGCACTCCGCAGCGCAAGGGTTCCTATGCAGCGGACACCACCTATGTAAATGCCGTCATCGAAACGCTTGCCCCACTGGCCAGCGGCAACCACACCATCTTCGGCAAGTCCACCGTCCCAGTCGGCACTGCGCACGAGCTGCAGCAGAAGGCCGATGAGATCGTGGCGGCGTCCCCAAACAATGCCCAAATCACCATCGCGTGGAACCCCGAGTTCCTGCGCGAAGGCCACGCGGTGAAAGACACGCTGCACCCCGACCGCATCGTCCTCGGCCTCGGCGGCGATAGCTCCAACAGCGACGACCGCGCCGAGCAGCAGCGGGTAGAGGACCTCGCCCGCGAAATCTACGCCCCCGCGCTCGACGAAGGCACGCCGTTCCTGGTGATGGACCTGCCGACCGCGGAGCTGGTCAAGGTCTCCGCGAACGCCTTCCTGGCCACCAAGATCTCCTTCATCAACGCCGTCTCCGAGCTGTGCGAGATCGTCGGCGCGGACGTCACCGCACTCGCCGACGCGATTGGCATGGACGAGCGCATCGGGCGCAAGTTCCTCGGCGCCGGCCTGGGCTTCGGCGGCGGTTGCCTGCCGAAGGATATTCGCGCGTTCATGGCGCGCGCAGGTGAGCTCGGCGCGGACCAGGCGCTAACGTTCCTTCGAGAGGTGGACGCCATCAATATGCGCCGCCGCGAGAAGACAGTAGAGCTGGCGCGGCAGACGCTGGGCGGCTCCCTGATCGGTCGCAACGTGACGGTTCTCGGTGCGGCCTTCAAACCCAACAGCGACGATGTGCGCGATTCCCCGGCCCTGGCCGTAGCGGGTTCACTGTCCTTGAGCGGCGCAAACGTCACCGTGTACGACCCGCAGGGCATGGAGAACGCCGCGAAGATTTTCCCCACGCTGACTTATGCGCCGAATGTAGAGGAAGCACTCGAAGGCGCGGAGATTGTGATCGTGGCAACCGAGTGGAAGCAGTTCCAGGAGCTCGACCCGGTAGTCGCCCGCAAGCTGGTGGCCGGGGACAACCCCACAGTGCTGGACGGCCGCAACTGCCTGCCGCGCAAGGAATGGGAAGCCGCGGGCTGGAACTTCCTGGCGTTGGGGCGGGGTTAGCACGCGGCTAGCTGGCTGCGCGCAGCGCCACACCCGCTAGGCTATAGAGCGTGTTACTTTCAGACCGAGATATCCGCGCCGCCATCAACTCCGGCGAGCTGACGATCGACCCCCACGACGATCAGATGGTCCAACCATCCAGCATCGACGTGCGCCTCGACGGCCTGTTCCGCGTGTTCAATAACTCCAAATACACGCACATCGACCCGAAGCAGCCGCAAGAGGAACTCACCACCCTGGTGGAAGTCCCCGACGACGAGGCCTTTATCCTGCACCCCGGCGAGTTCGTCCTGGGCGCGACCCTGGAATGCTTCGGCATCCCCGCCCACCTGGCCGGCCGCCTGGAGGGCAAGTCCTCCTTGGGCCGCCTGGGTCTGCTGACGCACTCCACGGCCGGGTTCATCGACCCGGGCTTCACCGGGCACATCACCCTGGAGCTTTCCAACACCGCTAACCTGCCCATCGCTCTCTACCCGGGCATGAAGATCGGCCAGCTGGCACTATTCACCATGACCAGCCCGGCGGAAGCCCCCTACGGCAGCGGTGCCCTGGGCTCCAAGTACCAGGGGCAGCGCGGCCCGACCCCCTCCAAGGCCTACCTGAACTTCCAGAGCTAGCTGGGATGCGAGGTGGCGTCGCTAAGAAAAACAGCTACTGCCGGTAGCTAGCCAGGAAGTTACCCAAGCGCTCGATCGCGGCACGCAGATCCCGAGCCCACGGCAGCGTGACCACGCGGAAGTGGTCCGGGGTCGGCCAGTTAAAGCCCGTGCCCTGCACCAAGTGGATCTTCTCCGAGCGCAGCAGGTCGAACATGAACTGCTCGTCGTCGTGGATCTCGTGCACATTCGGATCCAGGCGCGGGAAGGCATACAGCGCACCCATCGGCTTCACGCAGCTCACGCCCGGGATCTCGTTCAGTGCCTCGTAAGCGGCGTTGCGCTGCTCCAGCAGGCGCCCACCCGGCAGCACCAGATCGTCGATGGACTGGCGGCCGGAAATAGCCACCTGGATCGCATGCTGCGCCGGCACATTCGGGCACAGGCGCGTGCCCGCCAGCACATTCACGCCCTCGATGAAGCCCTTTGCGTGCCCCTTCGGCCCCGTAATCACCATCCAGCCGGAACGGTAACCCGCCACGCGGTACGCCTTCGACAGGCCGTTGTAGGTGATGCACAGCAGGTCCGGGCACAGGGAAGCGATGTTGATGTGCTTCGCATCGTCGTACAGGATCTTGTCGTAAATCTCGTCGGCCAGGATCAGCAGGGAGTGCTCGCGCGCCACGTCCACGATCTGCTGCAGGATCTCGCGGGAGTACACCGCACCCGTCGGGTTATTCGGGTTAATGACCACGATGGCCTTCGTGCGCTCCGTGACCTTCGCCTTGATGTCCTCGATGGAGGGCATCCAGTCGTTCTCCTCGTCGCACAGGTAGTGCACGGGGCGGCCGCCGGACAGGGAGGTGGAGGCGGTCCACAGAGGGTAGTCCGGGGAGGGGATCAGCACCTCGTCACCGTCGTTGAGCAGCGCCTGCATCGTCATGGTGATCAGCTCGGATACGCCGTTGCCCAGGTAGACATCCTCGACGTCGAACTGGGGGAAGCCCGGGATGACCTCGTAGCGGGAGACGATGGCGCGGCGGGCGCTGATGATGCCTTTCGACGTGGAGTAGCCCTGCGCCGTCGGCAGCGCGGCGATCATGTCGCGCATGATCACATCCGGCGCCTCGAAGCCGAACACCGCGGGGTTGCCCGTGTTGAGCTTCAGGATGCGGTGCCCGTCGGCCTCCATCCGCTCCGCCTCGGTGTTCACCGGGCCGCGAATTTCGTAGAGGACGTTTTGCAGCTTCGTCGATTGATCCAGCGTGCGCAGTTCGCTTGGGCGTTTGGGGGTACTCATTCTCCCCATTGTGCCATTGTGGCTGCTATTTTTATAGTTTTTTATTGACGCCCCCTCGCGGTTCGACCGGCCGCGGTGTGGCTGACGGGTGTGCTAGTCGTCGTCCGGGGTGGCGCCTTCGTCGGGATCCGTGGCGCCATTGCCAGGGCCGTTGCCGGCGCCATTGCCGTTGCCGTTTCCGTTGTTGCCGGTGCCGGGGGAGGGGTTGCCACCAGCGTCTCCGCCGATGCCGCCGGGGCGAGGGGTGCCGCGGTTGGGCTGGCTAGGGCGGGGCTCGTTTTCGCGTGGCGGGCGAGAGGGCTTCGTGCTGCTAGAGGGCTTGGAGCTTTCGGATTCGGACTCGGACTCGGTGGGGGTTTCCTGCTCCGTCTGCACGGGCTGCTGAGGCGCGTAGTAGTTCTGGTTGCCGCCTCCGTAGCCGGGGCCCGCGTCTGGGGTTGGCGGCGTTTCGTCGTCATCGTACTTTCCGGTGGTGGTGGGCTTCGGGTACGAAGGCTTCAGCTGCTCAGTGTTGCTGGAGCTTCCGGGGGCGCCGGTTTCCGTGGAGCGCATGGCGGTGAAGGCGCCGACGGCGACGATGATGGTTGCGATCAGGCCCAAGGTGAGCACCCAGGCCCAGAAAGGCATGATCCCGAAGAATTTCCGGAGGCCGGATTTTGGCTTTTCTTCTTCCTCTTGTTCGTCTTCTCCAGGGTTGGCCGAATTATCGGCTGAGGTATCGGGGTTTGCCTGGGTTTCCGAGTTGGTGGGGTTCTCCTGGGCTTCCGGGGTATTGGGGTTAGCGGCCGTGCCCGAGGTTTTGCCAGCAGTCGCGCCACCAGCGTTTAGGTCAGAGTCGCTGACAGCCTTCATCACGGAGGTTTCTTCGGTGTCGCTGACGGACTTCCCCGAGTTGAGGGGGTTGTTCTTGTCGTTCGAATCAGCGTCAGTCATGGAAACCTACCTCTATCTGTGGGCGTGAGGCTTGTGCGCGCGGGCTCTTTCTATGAGATTTCATTCTAGAATATTGCGCGCCACGGGTACATTCCCAGCCCCGGGATTGGCTGGCGGGCGAATGTCCCAAATCTTCCACTCTGTTTATATAACTATTTCTTTTGTGCAGGTCAGGACGTTTTGACGATGTCATCATTTCAGTGGAAAACGTCAAAAGTGGAAGATTTGGGACATCACGTTGGTGGCTAAAGCAAAAGCGGCGGCAGATCCAGCGTTCTGCTGGACCCGCCGCCGCTATTCAGCGTGCGAGCTAGTCGCTTTTACTGTGCGCCTGGTGCGCCAGGGGCACCCGGAGCGCCGGGGACGATGTTGGTCAGCTTGATCGGACCGCCATCGTTGGCCGGCTGTGCCGGTTGTGCTGGCTGCGCCGGAGCTTCTTCTGCCGTGGTCTCCTCGGCCTGTTCAGCTTCGGCCTGTTCGGTCTCAGTCTGCTCAACTTCAGCCTGTGGCTCCTCGGACGGAGCCTCAGCCTGCTGATCTTCTGCCGGAGCAGCCGGAGCAGCCGGAGCAGCAGCTGCAGCTGGGGCTGCAGGAGCCGGGGCACCCGGTGCGCCCGGAGTAGTGGCCGTCAGCTTGATCGGGCCACCATCTTGTGCGGGCTGAGCCGCCGGTGCAGACTGTTCAGTCTTCGGGGCTTCAGCTGCTGGTGCAGCTGGTGCAGCCGGAGCTGCCTGCGGAGCCTCAGCGGACTCGGCTGCAGTCTCGGCCGGAGCGGCGTCCTGAGCTTCTGCCTGGTCCGAGTCGTCGGAAGCAGCGGCTGCAGCAGCGCCAGCGCCAGCTGCGGCGGCACCTGCACCAGCGGCGGCTGCCGGAGCTGCGGCAGGAGCGCCCGGGGCACCCGGAGCGGTGGCGTTCAGCTTGATTGGGCCACCATCTTGAGCCGGCTGTGCAGCCGATGCAGACTGTTCAGCCTTCGGGGCCTCTTCAGACTTGTTGGACTCAGCAGCCGGAGCAGCAGGCGCTGCCGGGGCGCCCGGAGCAGCAGGTGCACCAGGAGCAGCAGGTGCGCCCGGAGCTGCCGGGGCGCCAGCGGAAGGCGCCGACGGAGCAGCAGGAGCACCCGGGGCAGCAGGTGCGCCGCTGGTCTTCGGCGCTTCCTGAGTGTCTTCAGACTTCGGTGCGGCAGGAGCACCAGGAGCAGCAGGTGCGCCCGGAGCTGCCGGGGCGCCAGCGGAAGGTGCCGACGGGGCAGCAGGAGCACCCGGGGCAGCAGGAGCGCCCGGAGCAGCAGGTGCACCAGGAGCTGCTGGTGCGCCAGCGGAAGGAGCACCCGGAGCAGCAGGTGCGCCCGGAGCTGCCGGGGCGCCAGCGGAAGGTGCCGACGGGGCAGCAGGTGCGCCCGGGGCAGCAGGTGCGCCGCTGGTCTTCGGCGCTTCCTGAGTGTCTTCAGACTTCGGTGCGGCAGGAGCACCCGGAGCAGCAGGAGCACCCGGGGCTGCCGGGGCGCCAGCGGAAGGAGCACTAGGTGCAGCGGGAGCGCCCGGAGCTGCCGGGGCGCCAGCGGAAGGTGCGGACGGTGCAGACGGTGCAGCAGGTGCGCCAGCGGAAGGTGCAGACGGGGCAGCCGGAGCACTCGGAGCACCCGGGGCAGCAGGCGCAGCCGGGGCGCTCGGGGCACTCGGGGCAGCCGCAGCAGCACCCGCCGCGGCAGCGCCACCAGCAGCAGCGCCACCAGCGGCGGCAGCAGCTTCCTTCTTCTTCTTGGCCTCTTCGGCCTTGCGCTTCTTCTCCTCGGCAGCCTTCTTCTTGGCTTCCTCCTCGGCCTTGCGCTCGGCTTCCTCGCGGGCCAGTTTCTCCTCGTCTACCCAGCCACGCTCAGGCGCAACCAGGAACTCCGGAGACTTCGGTGCAGGCAGCTCGCCGTCGACCAGGACGGACTCGCGGAACATCTGGGCGATATCCAGAACCTGGGTGCGGTCCTGCTTGTTCTCAATGTCGGCCTGACGGTTGTTCACACCGTCGGTCATCATCGTCTTACAGAATGGGCAGCCGATGGCGATGGCGTCCGAGCCGGTGGCCAGAGCCTCGTCCGTACGGTTCAGGTTGATGCGCTCGCCCAGATCCTCTTCCATCCACATGCGGGCACCACCGGCACCACAGCAGAAGCCAGTATTGCGGTTGCGCTCCATCTCCACCAGGTTGGCGCCGGAAGCGCCGATCAGCTCACGCGGAGCCTCGAAGACCTTGTTGTGGCGGCCCAGGAAGCAAGGATCGTGGTAGGTGACCTGGCGGCCGTTCTGCGGTGCAGATACTGGCTCCAGGCGACCCTCGCGGATCAGCTTGTTCAGCAGCTGGGTGTGGTGGACTACCTGGTAGTTACCGCCCAGCTCCGGGTACTCGTTGCGCAGGGTGTTGAAGCAGTGTGCACAGGTCACAACGATCTTGCGCTGCTTCGGCGGTACGCCCTCGAAGGCGTTGTCCAGGATCTCGATGTTCTGCTCTGCCAGCATCTGGAAGAGGAACTCGTTACCGGCACGGCGGGCGGAGTCACCAGTACAGCCCTCGCCCTCGCCCAGCACGGCGTACTTCACACCAGCGGTGTACAGCAGGTCGGCAACAGCGCGGGTGGTCTTCACCGCGTTGTCGTCGTACACGCCAGCACAGCCGACCCAGAACAGGTACTCGGTGTCGTCGAAGTTCTCGATGTCCTCACCGAAGACCGGTACCTCGATGCCGTCTTCCTTGGCCTTCTCAATCCAGTCGGAGCGCTTGTTGTTGTTCTGGCCCCACGGGTTGCCCTTGGTCTCCAGGTTCTTGAACAGGCCACCCAGCTCGGTCGGGAAGTCAGACTCAACCAGCACCTGGTAGCGGCGCATGTCGACGATGTGGTCGATGTGCTCGATGTCCACCGGGCACTGTTCCACACAGGCACCACAGTTGGTGCAGGACCACAGCACGTCGGGGTCGATAACACCCATCTCGCCCGCAGCAACCAGCTGCAGCAACGGCATGTCCGCGTGGGCGTCAACAGAAGGATCGTCCAGCACGGCAGTGTCGGTAGCCTCGCCGGAGAACATGCCACCTGCGTGGGCCTCGTCCTTACGTGCGGCCTTCAGGTACGGCGCGGACTCGATGGCGTGGTCACGCAGGTTGGTGATCAGCAGCTTCGGGCTCAGCGGCTTCGCGGTGTTCCAAGCCGGGCACTGCTCCTGGCAGCGGCCACACTCGGTACACGAGGTGAAGTCCATCCAGCCCTTCCAGGTGAAGTCGTCGATCTTGCCAACGCCGATCGAGTCTTCCTCCGGGTCTGCGTTTTCCATGGTCAGCATGCGGCCACCGGAGGTCAGCGGCTTCGCTGCACCCAGTGCGTTACGGCCGTCGGCGTTGCGCTTCAGGAAGATGTTGAAGAACGCCATGAAGCGGTGCCAGGCAACGCCCCACTTGATGTTCATACCGACGATGAACAGCCAGATCATGCCGGACAGCAGCTTGATCAGCGCGAAGACGGAAACCAGCAGCGGGGATTCCGGCAGGATCTTGGCCAGCTGCATGGTGAAGAAGTCGGTGGCCGCGTGGCCGCCCTCGTAGCTGGCGAAGGTGGCGATCTTGGATGCCTTCACGAAGATCATGCCCAGGCCCTCGATCAGCACGACGGCCTCAACGAAGTAAGCCGCGCCGGAGTTGGAGCCGTAGAAGCGGGCCTTCTTGTCCTTGTCGCCGATCTTCTGGCGAATGATAATCAGCGTGATAATACCGATGACGGTGCCCAGGCCCAGCAGCTCGTCCACGAAGTGGTAAACGGCCCAGTTACCGATGATGGGCCAGCCGCCTTCGGGGTTGAAGATCTGAATGTAGGCCTCGAACCACACCATGGCTCCCAGCAGGAAGCCGACCATGACGAGCCAGTGGGCGATTGCCACGCCTGGCTTCTTGGCCATCTTGGTGTGACCGATGATCTCCTTGATCAGGTTCATCAGTCGGCCGGCGGGGTTATCTGTCCTCTTCAGTGCCGGTTGGCCCAGTCGGATCGTGGTAAAGATCTGCGCCGCGCCGCGGATGAAGAACACCCAGGCGGGGAGGGATAGCAGTGCGCCAATGATGCCCAGTGGGACGGTGATGCCCCAGGGGATATCGGATGACGTCGCCTGCCCTGCTGCCAGCAGGTACATGTGAAGCTCCTCGCAAGTCCAGTTATGTATGAAGTAATTACTTACTGGGGCAGATTATCAGGGAGTGGGGCTTTATTTGAACTTTTCTAATTCCGGGCGAACTTGGGGTGGACCTAGCGTTGACCTGGCGAAATAGGCAACATTCGTGTTGTTTAAATGCGGCTGGCGATCCCGATCTGCTCGCGTCGCGCCGCCTTGCCTGCGCGGGTGTTGCCGAGGTGGTACATGTGTTGCTCGCCACGCGCGACGTTGAGGTTAGTGGTGATTCCTTGTTTCTCTATTGTTGACGCCCACTCCTCCACGTCTGGCAGTGAAATATCGCGGTCGCCGCAGTAGAGCGTGATTTCGGAGCTTCCGAAAGCTGCCCGGAGCTGGTCGGCAGTGAGGTGCAGGGGGCTCACCCGCGGATCCTCCGTGGGGATCTCGCCCGCCCACAGTGCGCCCTGGCGGCGCAGCTGGACGGGGTTGAGGATTGCATCTTTCGGCTCGAAGTCGGGGATGTGCGGGTTGGCGAGGTCCATGTCGAGCCACGGGGCATTCAAGATCAGGCGCGCTGGCGGCTCTGGTTGCTGGGTGTGCTCGGGGGTAGTAGCGAGGGCAGACAACGCCAGCCCGCCGCCCGCTGAATCCCCAATAATGGTGATGTTTTTGGCACCATGTTCCGCCACCAGTTGTTCATAGCAGCGGCGGATCAACGGCAGCGCCTCCGCGTGGTTGTGCTCGGGCAGCAGGCCGTAGAGGGGGATGTCCACCCGCACGCCCGCGTCCGCCAACTGGGCGACGAAGTCCCAGTTACGCTGCTTGATCGGGTTCACGAACCCGCCGGGCAGCACGTACAGCACAGCCTTCGTTGCTGCCTGCGCGGGGGAGAGCTCCTTAATTGCTGCTGTGTGCGGGTCGTAATCTCCTGTGTCGCCCGCACCTCCGAACTCCATGGGGGCCACCGAGTAGACCGTGAATTCGCCGGAATCGCCCTCTGTGCGTTCGGTGACGGCAAAGTGTTGCCGCAGGGAATGCGGCGGTTCGGCTGGGGCGGGAGGGGTGGAGGAGGTGGCGTCATTACCCGTTCCGGAAGAACGGCCAACCAGGCGTTTGAGGAAAGACATGGGCACAATTCTAGCTTTTTTAAAAAAAGTTGAGCCGAGTGGGAACAACTTTGAGCAGGTATGAGTTGTAAGGAGTGTGAGCAAGTTGAGTGAGACAAACTCAAGTCAGCTTGACTAGACGCGAAAAACGCGGATACTGGTTGGCAGAGACGGGCGAAGTTGAGTCCGCTCGACTAAGGCTCGATAGATTTTATTCGCCCCAGAAGCAATAGGAGGAACTGATATGGGACGCGCAGTAGGAATTGACTTGGGCACCACCAACTCTGTGGTGTCTGTACTGGAAGGCGGCGAGGCAAAGGTCATCGCCAACTCCGAGGGATCCCGTACCACCCCGTCCATCGTGGCTTTCGCCAAGAACGGCGAGGTGCTGGTTGGCCAGTCCGCCAAGAACCAGGCGGTAGCCAACGTGGATCGCACCATCCGCTCCGTCAAGCGCCACATGGGTACGGACTGGAAGGTCTCCATCGACGACAAGGAGTACACCGCTCCGGAGATCTCCGCCCGTACCCTGCAGAAGCTGAAGAGGGACGCGGAGAGCTACCTGGGTGAGGACGTAACCGACGCGGTTATCACCGTCCCCGCCTACTTCAACGACGCACAGCGCCAGGCAACCAAGGATGCTGGCCAGATCGCCGGCCTGAACGTCCTGCGCATCGTCAACGAGCCGACCGCAGCCGCCCTGGCCTACGGTCTGGAGAAGGGCGACAAGGAGCAGACCATCCTGGTATTCGACCTCGGTGGCGGTACCTTCGACGTCTCCCTGCTGGAGATCGGCGACGGTGTGGTTGAGGTTCGCGCAACCGCCGGCGACAACGAGCTGGGCGGCGACGACTGGGATCAGCGCATCGTCGACTGGCTGGCCGACAAGTTCAAGGCAAGCCACGGCGTGGACCTGACCAAGGACAAGATGGCCCTGCAGCGCCTGCGCGAGGCAGCGGAGAAGGCCAAGATCGAGCTGTCCAGCTCCCAGCAGGCCTCCATCAACCTGCCGTACATCACGGTGGACGAGGACAAGAACCCGCTGTTCCTGGACGAGACCCTGACCCGCACCGAGTTCCAGAAGATCACCCAGGATCTGCTGGACCGCACCAAGACCCCGTTCCAGGCAGTGCTGAAGGACGCGGAAATCAGCGTGGATGAGATCGACCACGTCGTGCTGGTCGGTGGCTCCACTCGCATGGTTGCCGTCTCCGAGCTGGTCACCGAGCTGACCAACGGCAAGGAGCCCAACAAGGGCGTAAACCCGGACGAGGTGGTGGCCGTGGGCGCTGCCCTGCAGGCCGGCGTGCTGCGCGGCGAGGTTAAGGACGTGCTGCTGCTGGACGTCACCCCGCTGTCCCTGGGTATCGAGACCAAGGGTGGCGTGATGACCAAGCTGATCGAGCGCAACACCACCATCCCGACCAAGCGTTCTGAGACCTTCACCACCGCTGAGGACAGCCAGCCCAGCGTGCAGATCCAGGTCTTCCAGGGCGAGCGCGAGATGGCTGCGCACAACAAGCTGCTCGGCTCCTTCGAGCTGGCGGGCATCGCTCCGGCACCGCGCGGCGTTCCGCAGATCGAGGTCACCTTCGATATTGACGCCAACGGCATCGTCTCCGTCTCCGCGAAGGACAAGGCCACCGGCAAGGAGAACACGATCAAGATCCAGGAAGGCTCCGGCCTGTCCCAGGAGGAGATCGACCGCATGGTCAAGGACGCCGAGACCCACGCGGAAGAGGACAAGAAGCGCCGCGAGGAGCAGGAAGTCCGCAACTCCGCAGAGTCCATGGCATACCAGACCCGCAAGTTCGTCGAGGACAACAAGGAGAAGGTCAACGAGGACACCCAGAACAAGGTCGAGGAAGCAGCCAAGGCTGTTGACGAGGCCCTGAAGGGTGATGACATCGAGGCCATCAAGGATGCAGTGGAGAAGCTGAACGCCGAGTCTCAGGAGATGGGCAAGGCCATCTACGAGGCGGAGGCAGCCGCCGGTGCTGAAGGCGCTGGTGCTGACGCTGCAGGCTCCGCCGCAAACGATGATCCGAACGTTGTGGACGCCGAGGTTGTCGACGAGGACACTTCCGCAGAGGATGATAAGAAGTAATGGCTGAAGATCTGAATCAGGACCCGGGCGCCCCGGAGAACACCGACCCGGAGGCAACCTCGGCCGAAAGCGCCGAAGCTGCCGCCGCGGAAGCCGCGGAGGCGCAGGGTGTCGACGAGGGTCTGGCTGATGGTGAGGCGGCTGTGGCTGATGCTGAGGGCGTCAATCCCGAAGACAGCAACAGCATCGAAGCCGAGCTGGCCGAACGCACCGAGGACCTGCAGCGCGTGACGGCGGAGTACACCAACTACCGCCGCCGCGTGGAGCGTGACCGCGCGAGCGTGATCACCGGCGCGAAGGCCGAGGTGGCTGCCGAGTTGTTGCCGATCCTGGACGACCTGGAGATGGCAGAGCAGCACGGCGACCTGACCGGGCCGCTGAAGTCCATGTCGGACAAGCTGCAGTCTGTGATGGCGTCCATGAAGGTGGAGAAGTTCGGCGAGGAAGGCGACGAGTTCGACCCGAATTGCCACGAGGCTGTGCAGGACACGAGCAGTGGCGACGACAAGGTGCTCGCCACCGTCCTCCGTCGCGGCTATCGCCTGGGCGACCGCGTGCTGCGCAACGCGATGGTCATCATCGGCGATCCGCAGTAGTTATTAGGGGTTAGCGCCAGGGGTGGCGTGAGATCCAGAGAGCTTCACGGCTTTTGCTGTGGGGCTCTCTTTTTTGTGTGGTGGGGTGTATTTGTGGGAGGTATCTGTGAAGGGGCAGGTAGGATCTAAGAACTAGAACAAGTGTTCGATTAAGTGAGTTTTTCTTGGAGGGTTGTCCGGGGCGTTTTCTATGCTGATCGCGTACGGAAAACCACGGGACACGAGCCACGGAATTCGAGCCACGGCACACGAGCCACGACACACTGGGGACTTCCATCATTGAAGGGGAATGATGTTTGACCAGCCCGCACCACCCGACAGGCCACCACAAGACCCACCGCATAACCAACCACAAGACCAACCACAGGGGCCGTTCTGGAAAGTTACCGACCCCACCGACCCGATGAGCGCAGCCATCTGCGACATCAACCGCAACCACGCGCGCCTCGCCTTGGCGTGCACGCCGCACGACGACGAATGCATCACCGACGTGACCACCCGCCTGGGCGCGCGCCTGGGTCTCCCGGAGTTCCGAGTGGTCCAGCTCGTCGACGTCGGAACCACCTTCCGCCGCTTCCCATCGCTGGTGGAGCTGGCGGAAACCGGGGCTTACTCTATCGAGCTGTGGCGGATCGTCGCTCATAGCCTTGTTGCTGTTAGTGACGCCCACATCTCCGCTGTAGAAGCCGATGTCTACACAGCACTTTCGCCCACTCGGCCTAACCAGGCGATGTTGGGGCAGAGTACGATCCGCCAACGCCTGAAGAAGATCGTCATGGATCACGAGCCTTTGGCCTGCCCGATCGATCCCGCCGAACTAACCTCGCCAGCGGGCGAAGGTGCGGAAGTCTCAGCCGGGGCAGACGGAGAAGGTGGCGCAGACGGCACGGGTTCTGACGTAGAGGGCGTCAGTACCGAAGACCTGGCCGTCCTCGGCGCCGCAACGCGGCTAGCTATCGACGACCGGTCGGCCGACTACACCGAGTTCTACCTGACCCTTCCGAAGCTGGAGGCGCTGGAGCTGATCCAGGCGCTCGACAGCGTGAGGAACAAGCAGAATTGTTCCAGGGTGCGGGCGCTTTTGAGTCTGGTGCGGGGGAGTGTGACTGCGGAGGTGAACCTCAACCTGTACCGCCAGGTGGATGCTCCGGAGGCGCAGATCTGGGCCGCCGGCAGCTGGCTCAACCCGCTGGCCACGAAGGAGTGGATGGAGCGGATAACCCACCTGCAGGCCCCGGGGAAGGCCGCTACCGCCGGCTATACCCCGACGCCCCTCATTCGCGCGAGCGTGGAGGGTCGGGACGGAACCTGCCGCTTCCCGGGCTGCGACACCCCAGCGCACAAATGCCAGCTAGACCACGTCAAACGCTTCGTGCATGGCGCCCCGAACGGCGGACCAACCGACACCTCAAACCTCCACTGCCTCTGCACCAAACACCACAACGCGAAAACGACGGGAGCCTGGGACGTGACAATCAACCCCGACGGGGAGGAAACCTGGACAAGCTTCGGAGACGGCCACACGGTGATCACCACGCCAAACGGCCCGCTGGGAAGAATCACCTTCCGGCACCGAGCAGTGAAGCGAGCGCGGAAGGTGGTGGAGCACAACCAGCGGAAGCAGAAGCGCAACCTGGAGGACGAGCCGCCGTTCTAGGAGCGCAACCGCCGTTCTAGCGCCGTCGCCCTAGCGCTTGCCCTGGTTGATCCTCTCCATGAGGTACGCCGGGGGCTGGATGTCGATCTCCGCCCTGCCGTCACCTTTCGCCTTGATGTCGGTGAACGTGGTGATCTCAGCCATGTGCGAAAACATCAGGCGTGGGCTCAGCGCGCCCGCCTGCCGCGAGAACTCCTGGGCGGTCACGGCCGCCATCATCTTGACGGAGCCCAGCATGTCGGTGCCTTCGCTCATCTCTCGAACCAGGGTGATGTGGCGATGCGGCGTGGAAAAAACAAGTCCTTCGCTGGGGTCGATCTGCGGCAGGTAGCGCTCGAGGATCTCGTTCATGAGCAGCGGCACCGACCCCGCGTAGTAAGAGCCGCTTTCGATCGCCCAGAAGCGCTCGTTGGGGCGGTCTTCGCTCGCTCGAACAGGCTGCACATCCAGGCCGGAATCGATCAGCTCCTGCCACAGGTTGCGGTAGCCAATCCGGAACAAGTCCTCAATCGGACCGCGATTGTTCAGCGAACCTGGGCTCAGCGCCAAAACGGAGTTTGGTGTATCTAGAACCAGGTTGATGCACAGGTCATCCGAATAGGGTCGAATTGGCGAATCCGGGTTGAACTCTAGCGCATCCGCCCGCGACTGCTCCGGCAGAAGATCGATCGCCATTAGGCGCGCCCGCAAACGGGAGTAGAACTCCGCATCCGGAAGTGAAAGCAAATCCCGCTCCGAGCTGGCAGCCGGCCCGAGCAGACTATTGACGAAATGCTCTACCAGCACAGGCATATCCCGACCGAAATCCTCGGCATTGGCGCACTGCTTAGTGATGTTCTCGAGCCCCAGTTGCGAACCCTCGCCGTAGTCCGGCGCGGGGAGCCGCCCGCCATAGGGGCCGGGCGTGGGGCCCGGGTAGCTCAGCGGCTTCTGAATGTGTTCGGGCTTGCTGTAGTACACGACCTCGGGCGTGGGGGTTGCGCCGTAGCCCAATTCGTTGAGCGCTTGCACGATCTGCCGAATCAGCGCCGTCGATTGGTGCAGATCCAGGCGGGGCAGCGGCACCGGAGGGTCCTGTGGGCCGGGCTCTGCAAGCGGCGCGCTGGGGCTTGCTGGCGAATTGGGCGCAGGTGCGGTGCCGTGTGGGGTGTCGTGCGATGCGTCATGCGAGCCGAAGAGTCGGCTAAACCAGTTGCGCTTCTTAGGTGCCATGACCCCCACCCTAGCTAGTTTCGGGCTGGCAAGTCTCCAGCAATGCACGCTGCAAGGCCCGAAGTGATGTGGGGAGGGAATAAATACGTGGGGGCGTCGTTAAAGAAGATTAGATAACGAAAGTTCAGCGCGGTAGACTCAAGGTTGAGTATTGATACCCCGCGTGAACAGCGCAGTAACTAAGCGCAGTAAACACAGCGCAATAAGGAAGGAGCGACACATGGCGCACAGTGAATGGGCCGAGAAGGATTATTACAAAGACCTCGGCGTGTCCTCCACCGCATCGGCAGAGGAGATCAAGAAAGCTTATCGCAAGATCGCCCGCGAGAATCACCCGGACGCGAACCCGGGAGACACAGCGGCGGAGGAGCGGTTCAAGAAGGCTTCCGAAGCGTACAGCGTGGTGGGGGACAAGGAAAAGCGCGCGGAGTACGACGAGCTGAAGCAGATGCTCGCTAGCGGAGCCTACTCGAGCTTTGGCGGTGCAGGCGGTACTGGCGGCTTTAATGTCTCTGATCTTTTTGGAAATGACGCCACCAGTGGCGGATTCGGTGATGTCTTCGGCGGACTCTTCGGCGACGATCCGACCGCTGGCGCCTCCCGCAGCCGCTTCGGTGGCCGGGGTGGTCGGGCTAGACGCCGCACCCAGCGCAGCCGCGGGGCGGACGTGGAGACGGAGCTGACCCTGGAATTCCGCGAGGCCACCAAGGGCGTGACCGTGCCGATCCGCCTGACCAAGCCCGAGCCGTGCGAGAGCTGCCACGGCTCCGGTGCTAAGGCGGGTACTTCGCCACAGAACTGCGGCACCTGTAGCGGCAGTGGCATGGTCAGCGAGAACAGGGGAACCTTCGGGTTCTCCCGCCCGTGCGCGGACTGCTCCGGCACTGGCTCGGTGATTAAGGACAAGTGCCCGGATTGCTCCGGCACGGGGCGGACTACCCAGTCCCGCACGATCACCGTGCGCGTGCCTGCAGGCGTGGTCGACGGGCAGAAGGTGCGCCTGGCCGGGCAGGGCTCGGCGGGGCAGCGCGGCAAACCGGCTGGCGACCTGTTCGTGACGGTGCACGTGAAGCCCGACAAGGTGTTCAGCCGCGACGGCGACGACCTGAAGTTGACCGTGCCGGTGAGCTACCCCGAGCTGGTGCTCGGCGGTGCGGTGACGGTGCCGACCCTGGCCTCCAAGGTGCGGGTGCGCATCCCCGCCGGTACGCAAGACGGCACCACGCTGCGCGTGCGCGGCCACGGTGTGAACAAGCGCAACGGCGCTAGCGGCGACCTGCTGGTGACCGTGAAGGTGGCCGTGCCGAAGAACCTGGACGAGGGTGCGATGAGCGCGCTGCGCAAGTACTCGGAAGAGGAAAAGCGCTCCGGATTCGACCCCCGCGAAGGATGGGAGGGTAACTGATGAGTAACGGCAAGAACGGCGGCGATCGCGAGGTTTTCGTGATTTCCGTCGCCGCGCGGATCACCGGAATGCACGCCCAGACGCTGCGCACTTACGACCGGATGGGTTTGGTGACGCCCCAACGCACCAGCGGCGGCGGCCGTCGCTACTCGCGCGAGGACATTGAGCAGCTGCAGGAGATCCAGCGTCTCTCCCACGAGGAGGGCGTGAACCTGGCAGGCATCAAGACGATCATCGCCCAACAGAACCGGCTGGACGAGCTGGAAGAAGAAAACGCGGCACTGCGCCGCCGCCTGGCGGAGATGCAGGCCCGCGTGGAGCGGGGCGAGGGCGCAGGCGCGGGCGGGCGCTCGCGCGGCGAGATTGTGCACGTCCCGCGTTCTACCTCTGTGGTCCTGTGGGACCGGCAGAAGCGGCGGTAACTAGAGGCTGATCTGGCCGGTGGCGATCAGGTACAAAGCGCCGAGGGCGGAGGCCACGACGAGGGCGCTGATGACCCACTCGAAGGCGTTGAATACGCGCCCGCCGGCCTTGATGCGGGTGGCGACGTAGACCACCAGGCCGGGCACGATCAGTAGCGTGCCGAGCAGGACGAACTGCAGCTCGGCGGCGTACAACAGCCAGAGGGAGTAGCCGAAAGCCACGGCACTGATGAGCAGGTGCCCGCGGTTGGTCTTCTTGCTGACCTCCGGGCCGGAGATGTCGAACTTCGAGCCCGCGTCCGGGTGCTTGAATCCATGGCCACGGGTGGCCAGGAACAGCAGGTACAGGCTGGAGAATACGTAAGGCACCAGGTACAGGGATGTAGCCAGCTGCACCATCGTGGTGTAGGTGGATTCGTTCAGGTAGAAGACGATGATGAACGCCTGGATAACCACGGCGGACAGGAACTGCGAGACGTACGGGGCGCCCATGTCATTGGTGCGTCCCACGGCCTTCGGCAGCAGCCCGTCCTGGGCCATTAGGGTGATCGGCTCGGCGCACAGCATCTGCCAGGAGACGTAGGCGCCCAGCACAGAGATGCACAGGCCGACGGAGATCAGGCCAGCACCCCACGGGCCGACGACGTGTTCCAGGACGGTGCCCATGGAGTTATCGCCCATCGCGGCGAGCTCCTCGCGGGAGACCACGCCGAAGGACAGGAAGCTCACGGCGGTGAGCAGGAAGAACACGGAGACGAACCCCAGGAAGGTGGCCAGGGAGACGTCCTTGCGGTGGCGTGCGCGCTTCGAGTAGGTGGAGGCGCCCTCCACGCCGATGAAGGCCCACACGGTGAACAGCATCATGCCCTTGACTTGGTCGCCGAGGGAAAGCGCCTGGTCCTGGTTCTCGCCGAAGGTGGCGGCGCGGCCCCAGAAGTCGGAGGTAAAGACGTCCGTGTTGAAGCCGACGAAGGCCACCAGCACCAGGAACGCCAGGATCGGCAGGATCTTCGCCACTGTGGTGATGACGTTCATGATCGCCGCTTGGCGCACGCCGCGGGAAAGAACCAGGAAGATTCCCCAGGTAAGCGCCGATACACAGACCGACTGCACAAGCGGATGATCGCCGCCGAAAATGGGGAAGAAGAAGCCCAGCGAGCCGAAGAAGAGCGTCGCGTAGCCCACCTGGGCGATGATGGTGCCCAGCCAGTAGCCCCACGCGGAGGCGAAGCCCACGAAGTCGCCCAGGCCGGCGCGCACGTAGGAGTACACGCCGGAATCTAGGTGCGGCTTGCGTAGCGCCAGGGCCTGGAAGACGTAGGCGATGCACAGCATGCCCACGCCGGTGATGCCCCAGCCGATCAGTGCAGCACCCGGCGAGGCGACAGACGCGATGTTCTGCGGCAGCGCGAAGATGCCGGCGCCGACGGTGGAGCCGATGATCAGGCTGACGAGCGTGCCCATGCGGACGGTGCGTGGGTCGTCCTTGACCAGCACTTCAGCAGTGGAGGCCTGCGGGTGATAAACCTCGGCAGCCCCCTGAGTAGATGGGGTATCCCCATTATTAGAGATATTCACGGTTAGTACCGTACAACGTGCCCGTTGGTTAGGCCAACCTGTTGTGGTTTTGTGGTGCTAGCTCTCGCTAGTTGTGCTCGGCAGTGCTCGGCTCCCAACCCAGTGCAGGCGCGACGTGCGTGGCGAAGTTCTTCAGCAGGCGAACATTGGCCTCTACGCCCAGCTGATTCGGGATAGTGAGCATCAGCGTGTCGGCCTCGGCCACTGCGGCGTCATTAAGAAGATCCTCGACGAGCTTGTCGGGTTCACCAATATAGGTTCGGCCGAAGGTGGAGCGGTAGCCGTCGATCACGCCGAAGTGGTCGCGGCTCATGCCGTGGGTGCCGACGATCGCCCGGTCCTCGGCGCTGGTGATGGGGAAGATGCTGCGGGAGACGGAGGTGCGCGGGGTCCAGCCGTGCCCGCTGCTGGCGAAGGACTCCTTGAAGACTTGGAGCTGCTGTGCCTGCAGGTCGCCGAAGCTGTCGCCGTTGCTCTCGGTGAGGAGGGTGGAGCTCATGAGGTTAACGCCCACCTGCCCCGCCCACTTGGCCGTTTCGCGCGTGCCCGCGCCCCACCAGACGCGGCGGTCCAGGTTGGGGGAGTGCGGGAGTACGGGGATGGAGGCGCCGGGCTGGTACATGTGAGGGTATTGCTTCTCTGCCGAGGGGGCAGTAGCCATGCCTACCCCGCGGATGGCGGCTAGGTAGCGCAGGAAGTGCTCGCGGGCGATGTCGGCGCCCCGGGGGTCGGTGGAGCCGGTGTGGCCGAAGGCCTCCCAGCCGCGTTCGACGGCCTCGGGGGCTCCGCGGGAAACGCCGAGGGCGATGCGGCCGTCGGCGATGAGGTCCAGCGCAGCGGACTCTTCGGCGAGGTGAAGAGGGTTTTCGTAGCGCATGTCGATCACGCCGGTGCCGACTTCGATGTTCTTGGTGCGGGCGGCGATCGCGGCCAGCAGGGGCATGGGGGCAGCCTGCTGGGGTGCGAAGTGGTGGACGCGGAAGTAGGCGCCGTTCACGCCCAGGCGGTCGGCTTCTACTGCGAGCTCGATCGACTGGTGCAGCATGTCGCGCGCACTGAGCATGTGCGGATGCGTGGGCTGGGGGTTGAGGGAATAGTGGCCGAAGCTGAGGAATCCGAAGGCTTTCATGGTTTTAGCGTACGTGAAGATAGTTGATGTATCAACTAGCTGGGTGAGGGCTGGGCTGGCGGGGCTGGGCTGGCGGGGCGGAAAGTAAAGCCGGTATAACAATGATTGTTCTGACGCGATTAAGAGGGGTGCCTGGTTTGTCGGCTGCAGTAATAAGGAGCAAAGAAGATCCGGAGCGTTATCGGCCGGACCCGTCGGTGAAAGTAGCGCTGACGACCCCGCGGATCTTGGTCCGGGAGATGCTCGCTGGGCTGGTGGTGGGGCTGGCGCTGATCCCGGAGGCGATCTCTTTTGCCGTTATCGCGGGCGTGGATCCGAAGGTAGGGCTTTTCTCGGCTTTCATCATGGCGGTAACAATTGCCTTTGTCGGCGGTCGCCCGGCGATGATCTCCGCAGCGACGGGTGCAGTGGCGCTGGTGGTCGCACCGATTGCCCGGAACTACGGCATGGACTACCTGATCGCCACCGTGTTGTTGGCGGGCGTGTTCCAGATCGTGCTGGCGGTTCTGGGGGTGGCGAAGCTGATGCGTTTCATCCCGCGGAGCGTGATGGTCGGGTTCGTAAACTCCCTGGCCATCCTTATCTTTTCGGCGCAGATCCCGGAGCTCATTGATGTTCCTTGGCTGGTCTACCCACTGGTGGCACTGGGGATCTTGCTGCTGGTGTTCTTCCCGAAGTTAACTACGGCCATTCCGGCGCCGCTGGTTTCCATCGTGGTCGTCACGGTGCTGGTGGTGGTCTGTTCCATTTCCGTGCCGACGGTGGGCGACAAGGGTGAGCTGCCACGCAACCTGCCGGAGCTGTTCATCCCCCAGGTGCCGTGGACGTTGGAGACGCTGCAGATCATCGCGCCCGTAGCTTTCGCGATGGCGCTGGTGGGGCTGATGGAGTCCCTGATGACGGCGAAGCTGGTGGACGAGATCACCGATACCCACTCCAACAAGACCCGCGAGAGTTTCGGCCAGGGTATTGCAAACATTGCTTCCGGCCTGTTCGGTGGAATGGGCGGTTGCGCGATGATCGGCCAGACAATGATCAACGTGAAGGCGTCGGGCGCGAGGACTCGCATTTCTACCTTCATGGCGGGCGTTTTCTTACTCTTCCTGCTGCTGGTGCTGGGGGACATCGTGGCGATCATTCCGATGGCGGCGCTGGTTGCGGTGATGGTGATGGTTTCTGTGGGCACTTTCGACTGGCACTCGATTAAGCCGTCGACGTTGAAGCGGATGCCGAAGAGCGAGACCTTCGTGATGGTGCTCATCGTTGTGGTGGTTGTGGCCACCCATAACCTGGCGATCGGCGTGGTGGTAGGCGTGATGATGGCCAGTGTGATGTTCGTGCGCCGTGTGGCCCACCTGATTGATGTGCGTCGCGAGGTTGATGACGCCGCAGCTTTGGTTCGCTACACGGTCGAGGGGCAGTTGCTGTTTGCATCTAGCAACGACCTCACCACGCAGTTTGAGTACGCGCAGGACCCAGATCGGGTTGTTATTGATTTCTCGAAGTCCAACATTTGGGACGCTTCTTCGGTGGCTGCGCTGGACACCATTGAGAACAAGTACCGGCAGCGTGGGAAGACGGTGGAGTTTGTGGGGATGAACGAGTTCTCCTCGGCCTTCCATACGCGCCTGACGGGCGAGCTGGGCGGCGAAGGCTAGTGGCAGGGCAGGTAGGCGGGGCAGTGCTGAAGTTTGATGCGCTGAAGTTTGATGCACTGAAGTCTGAGGTCTTCCCCGGAAACGAGCTGTTGGCACTGGCCACGGAGCGGGGATTGGTGGCCATAGAGTTTGCACACTTGCGGCAGGGGCGAGAATTGCCACCTGCCGAGGGTGCGGCCGCCCAGCACCTGGAGGAGACTGCGAGGCAACTGGGGGAGTACCTCGCGGGGGAGCGCCGGGAGTTCACCGTGCCCGTGGACTTCAGTGGAGTGACCACTCCCTTCCGGCGCCGGGCAACGCAGGCTCTGGCGCAGATTCCGTACGGGGAGACCATTACATACGCCCAGCTGGCTGCGCTGGCGGGCAATCCGCGTGCCGTGCGCGCCGCTGCCTCGGCGTGCGCGCGCAATCCGCTGCCGATCCTGTACCCCTGCCACCGGGTGATCCGCAGCGACGGGAGCCTCGGGGAGTACCGGGGTGGCGTGGAGACCAAGCGAGCGCTGCTGGAGTTGGAGTGCGCGCTCTAATTTTGCACATTCACTTCCGGGGACCACATGTAGGAACTGTGGGCGTCGGTCTCCCCGCGGCTCATGAGGTAGAGGTCCAGGATTCGGCCCCAGCCGTAGCTGCTCCAGCTGTTGGAGTTAGGGGCAAAGTCTGGCGACTCCGGATCCTTGCCGTGCACCCCAAAGCCCGGGGTGGTGGCCAGTCGGATCATGTCGCCGGGCACGTGCTCGTTGATGACTTCGCCGTGGCTACTGCGCCCATCCGGCGACCCATCCGGCGGTGCAATTAGCTTCAGATCCTCGGCGTGTTGTGCGTGTACGCCGGGGCTGCCCCAGAAACGCACCTCGTCGGCGGTGAGCCCCTCGCTGCCTTTCGCCGCGGCCTCCCCGACCACGACCGAACCGTAGCTATAACCCACCACCTGCAGCTTTGCGTCAGGGTTTCGCTCACGCAGCTGGCGCTGGTGCTCCCGCAGCGCAGTGGCGCCCTCCTTCGCCGGTGCTCGGGAGATCGCGCCGGGCAGATCCCCCGGAGCCGAGTAGCCATGCCACGCTACCACCGCCACGTTCCTGCCGTGCGCCGCGGCATCTGCAGCCGTCGCCCGCGCCCACGCCTCGGTGCGTGTCAGCGCGTCCGCATTGCTTGACCCCACGCCGCTGACCAGCGTAATCACTTCGTCGGCGCCCTCGACATCACCGACGGTCACCACCGGCCCGTGCGGCGTATCCACCCTCTGCACCGGAGGCAGGTTCTGGGGACCCTTTATTGATGACGCCCCCTCGACCTCACCGACCCCAACATCACTTCGGGGTGGCGCGACCGTGCCACTGATCGCGGAGATTGCGGTGCCGGAAACCCGATCCAGCACACTCGCCAGCTGGAGAGCCCCGCGCAGAATATTGGTCAGCACCAGCGCCAGGTTCTGCGCGGCCTCACCGATGCCGGGGATGAAGGCCAGGTGGCGGGCGGAGACCTCTCCGTCTTGGTGTACCGACATCAAAGCCCCGCGGGCCAACCCCACTGTCGTGCGCACCACCGACCGGGTGGGGCCCAGCACGTCGGCGTGGGTGCCCGCCAGCTGGCCGATGGTGCTGCTGCTGAAACCGGCGGTATCCAGCTGGTTCGCGGCAGAATCGGTGGCGTGACCGGCGGCGTCCGCGGCCTGGCCGGACCAATCCGCACCCCACTTGGCCTGCTCCCGGGCGTTCGCAGCGTGGCGGGATGTCTTGTCGCCATTGCGAGTGAAGAGGTCGGCGGCGGAGCGCAGGGCCTCTACGTTTGCGGCCTTGAGGGCGTCTACGGTGACTGTCATCGGCCGGCCCCCGCGAAGGCATCGGAGCCGTCGGTGTCGGCGGTGGTTACGTTGTTGGCATACGCGCCGATGGTGCGGCCCATGTTCGACAGCTGGCGGCCGAACCCCGTGAAGGCCGCGTGGAGCCTGTCGGCGGCCGTATCGACGGCCCGCGTGGTGGCGCCGCCCGGAATGTCCGGTGCGGATGCGTTGGCCACCGAATAGCCAGCTGAGGCGCACTGCACTCCGTCCTCGTTAATCACCTCGCAGCGCCCGTGGACTGCTGTTGTATCCAGCGCCATTGTGTCCAGATAGTCCAAAAATCCCATCGTCGAATAGTTCACGTGCTTACCCCCCTGGAGATCGCGACCTGCTTTCTGGGAGTGAGTGTAGGGAGGCTAGGGGCGTCAAAAAAAGAAAAAGTTTTCGGGGCTGTGGATAACTCAGCTTTATCCACAGGGCGGCCATCGCGGCGCTGCCAAAAGGGGGCGCGATGTCGGCAATGTCGCTAGGGTGGACTGTATGCGTATCGCTGTCATCCAGATGAAGGCCGAACCGGACGTGGAAGCCAACCTGGCTCGCATCCTGAAGTACATCGCGTCCGGCGCGGCAAACGGTGCCGACCTGGTCGTTTTCCCCGAGGCGGCCATGTTCCCCTTCGATAGCGGGCGGCTGGATACCGTCGCCCAACCGCTGGATGGGCCGTTTGCCCAGGCGATTATCGACACGGCCAAGAAGCACGGAACTACCGCAGTCGTCGGCATGTTCACCCCGGCCGACACGGTCTACCGCACCCCGAGTGGGCAGCTGGTAGAGGAACAACCCAGCGACTCCCCGGAGGCCAACCAGTTCCGTCGCGTGAACAACACCCTGCTGGTCGCGGGGCCGGATTACGTGACGCACTACGACAAGATTCATACCTACGATGCCTTCGGCTACCGCGAGTCCGATACCGTCAAGCCGGGTAAGCGCCGGGTAGTCATCGACGTCGGTGGCGTGGGCGTGGGCCTGGCGACCTGCTACGACATCCGCTTCCCCGGCCACTTCGTGGCGATGGCAGCCGCGGGCGCGAAGGTGATGGTTGTACCTTCCAGCTGGGCCGATGGCCCGGGCAAGCTGGAGCAGTGGCGCGAACTCACCGCGGCCCGCGCGCTGGATTCCGCCAGCTACCTGATCGCTGCGGGCATGGCACGCCCGGGCTCTCCGGAGCGCTACGGCACTGCGGATGGCCCCACCGGCATCGGCCACTCCGTGGCGATCGGCCCGAACGGCGCCCGGCTGGCGGAGACCGGCTACGCCGCCCAGGTGCTGACCATCGACATCGATCCGAACTACGTGGACAAGGTTCGCAAGAACCTGCCCGTACTGGAAGGCCACCACACCGACCGTGAGCTCGGCGTGGGGGTCGATCTGGTCGGTGACGTGGAGGAAGCTCAGCAGCTGAAGTAGCTGAATTAGTTAGGCACGTCGAAACGCAGCTGCTCGCGGTTCGCACCAGCGCGGAGGAAAGCCTCCACGGTGTGGCGCTTCATCTCCGGGCCACCCGTGATCAGCACCTCGGCATCGCGCCACGAACCGCGCTCGGCGGCCACATCCCCCACCAGGCCGCGGGCGGTGTAGGCCTCGAAGTCCTCTGGGGCGGGCGCATCTTCCTGCACCACCAGGTACAAATCCAGCCAATCGAAGGCATCCTCGAAGCCCACCAGGCCCTTCCACTCGTAGAGCTCGTCCGGGTTCTGCGCACCGAAGAACAGCTGCACCATCGGCGGGCGCTCCTCCGACTGGATCAGGTCCAGAAGGATCGCCCGCACCGGCGCCAGACCCGTGGACCCGGCCACCATCACCACCGGCTTCTCGCCGGAAATCTGCAGGTCGCCATATGGATTGGCCACCACCCACTGCTCGCCGGGCTGGGAGCCCTCCACGATCGCGCGGGAAAACGGCCCGACGGCGCGGACGTGGAACTCCACCAGACCGTCCTCGTTGAAAGGAATCGCCGGGGAAAGCGCCCGCCACAGCTGCGGAGTGTGCGGGGTGCGGACCTCCACATGCTGGCCGGACCAATACGGCAATGGCGGATCCATCTGCGCGCGGATCACCGCGATGGCGTCACAAGGATGAAGCACCTCGAGCACCTGCGCGGCCGAGGTCGCAGGCACGTCGGCCTCCTCGTCCTCGAGCGCACCGTAGGCAAGCAGGCTACATCCGAGGTTGATTGTGTCGCTGAGCTTTTTTGTGACGCCAATATGCTCCCCAACAGCCTCCACCAACGCGGACTCTAGCGCCTCATAGTGCTTGGAACCCACCCCGAACTTGCGGAAATCCCTGCCGGTAGCGACCAGGAACTCGGCCTGGTCAGAGGCGAACTCGCCGCCGTGGGTGATGCCTCGCAGGACGAAGCGGATGGTGCGGTCCAGATAGGCCTCGTCCAGCTCCATCGTCTGGGAGAAATCCGGGGTGGGGTTGGTGTACTCGGCGCCCGCGACGTGCGGAAAGTGCACGGGCATGGGCTTGAGATCCATCGCGTGCAACTTCGCGCGAGTGAGCTGGACCAGGTCGTGGCGGTGTTCTTCGACGAGTGCGAGCAGCTCTGCGAAGGTGTAGTCGTCGGACGAAGAGTGGCGTGCCACGGACTCGAAGTCTCCTTGTTCTACAGGGGCGGGCTGAGGCAACCGGGTGAGGGGCCGATTGGTTGCTCCTCATTGTCGCACCCGAACCTGTGAATTGGAACTCCCCTATTGGAAAGCAGGATTGCCGAGCTGTTGCGGGGCAGTGTGGTACTCGATTGGGGTATCGGAGAAGTTGATCGGGTTGCGGACGCTGCGCATGCCCTCGACCTCGACGATCGGATCCAGGCCTAAGGATTCTGCGAACTCGAAGGCCTGCTTGATGTTGTTCACCGGGCCGGCGGGAACCCCGGCAGCGCGTAGCTTCTGGAACCACTCCTGGGCACTGGCCTTAGACAACGCACCTTCGATGATCTCCGCCAACTCGGCACGGTGAGCGACACGGTCGCTGTTGGTGGCGAACCGGGCGTCATCAATAAACTCCTCGAGCCCCAGCACCCGACAGGTCCGGTGGTACAGCGAGTCGTTGCCCGCGGCGATGGCGAGGTCGCCCTCCTGGGTCTTAAAGACCTGGTAGGGGGCGATGGAAGGGTGAGTGTTGCCCATCGCCTTGCCGATGACGCCTGCACCGACGAACGCGCTGGCCTGGTTGGCCAGGGAGGACAGCAGGGTGTGCAGTAGATTGATCTCGATGTGCTGGCCCTTGCCGGAGGAGGTACGGGAATGCAGGGCGGCGAGGATGCCCATGCCCATGTGCAGGCCGGTAAGGACATCCACCAGGGCTACGCCAACCTTGACGGGGTGCCCCTCCTCGCCGTTGATGGACATGAGGCCGCCGACGGCCTGCACCATCAGGTCGTAGCCGCCGATGTCCGCGCCCTTGCCGGAACCGAAGCCGGAGAGGGAGGCGTAGATCAGGCCCTCGTTGTGCTGGCGGAGTGTCTCGTAGTCCAGCCCCATGCGCTCCATCGTGCCGGGGCGGAAGTTCTCTACCAGGATGTCGGCTTCCGCGGCGATGCGGCGGGCCTGCTCGCGGCCCTCGTCGGTGGAGAGGTCGATCTCCACCGACTTCTTGTTGCGGTTTACGCCGGCGAAGTAGGTGGACATGCCCTGCGCGTTGACGGGCGGCGCCCACGAGCGGGTGTCGTCGCCGACGCCCGGGCGTTCGATCTTGATGACCTGCGCGCCCATGTCCGCCAGCATCATGGTCGCGTAGGGGCCGGCGAGGACGCGGGAGAAATCAGCCACGACGATGCCTTCGAGGGGACCCATAGGTTCCTTTCTGGTTGGGAGTGGGAAAGTTTGGCTTAGCGGAATGCGCCCTTGCCGGTGAGGGCCTGGCCGATGATCAGCTGGTGCATCTCGGCGGTGCCCTCGTAGGTCAGCACCGACTCCAGGTTGTTGGCGTGGCGCAGCGGCGAGTACTCCAGGGTGATGCCAGAGGCACCCAGCAGCGTGCGGCACTCGCGGGCGATCTCCAGAGCCACACGGGTGGAGTTCAGCTTGCCGACGGAAACCTGGTGCGGGGCGAGCTCGCCCTTGTCCTTCAGGCGGCCGAGCTGCAGGGCCAGCAGGACGGACTTGTTGAGCTCGACGGACATGTTGGCCAGCTTCGCCTGGGTGAGCTGGTAGCTGGACAGGGACTTGCCGAACACCTCGCGGGTCTCGGTGTACTCGATGGCGGTTTCCAGGCTGTCGCGGGCAGCGCCCAGGGCGCCCCAGATGATGCCGTAGCGGGCTTCGTTCAGGCAGGTCAGCGGGCCGCGGAGGGTGTCGATCTTCGGCAAGCGCTGGGAATCCGGCACGCGGCAGTTATCCAGCACGATCTCGCCGGTGATGGAGGCGCGCAGCGAGAGCTTCTTGTGGATCTCCGGGGCGGTGAAGCCCTCCATGCCCTTTTCCAGGATGAAGCCGGCGAAGCCATCCTCGGTGCGGGCCCAGACGACGGCCACGTCGGCGACAGGGGAGTTGGTGATCCACATCTTGGTGCCGTTGAGGACCCACTCGTCGCCGTCGCGGGTTGCGCGCGTCTTCATGGACGCCGGGTCGGAACCGGCATCGGGCTCCGTTAGGCCGAAGCAGCCCAGGTACTCGCCGGCGGCCATCTTCGGCAGGTACTTTTCCTTCTGCTCCTCGGAGCCCCAGTGGTGAATGGCGAACATGGCCAGGGAGCCCTGGACGGAGACGAAGGAGCGCAGGCCGGAATCCACGGCCTCGATCTCCATGCAGGCCAGGCCGTAGGCGACGGCGGAGGCTCCGGGGCACTCGTAGCCTTCCAGGTGCATACCCAGTGCGCCGAGCTGTCCGAACTGCGGGCCGAGCTCCTTGGCGGGCAGGGTGCCGTTGTCGAACCACTCCTGAACGTTGGGCTTGAGGGATTTGTTGGCGAAGTCCGCCATGGCTTCTTGCAGCATGCGCTCTTCGTCGGAGAGCAGGCTGTTGAAGGAGGTGAGGTCGAGCGGGGAGGTAGTCATGCCAGTCTGTTCCTTACGTATATAGGTATCGGGATACTGATTTGCGTAGTATTGAGTGTAGGGGAAGTTGTTTCGTTCCGAAAGGCTTTTGCGAAAATTCTTTCATGCCCCGCATGGGAAGGCGCGCGCGTTAGGGGTTGCGTATGTCGTGGGGCTGACTAGAATCAGAGCCATCAGCCTTAGCCGTTGACCCTCCATTGATCAGGAGAGCGCCGATGACTAAGGCTTTCATGCTCCTGGGGGATTAGTGAAGGGGAGGAATTGTCAAGAAGCGCAAAGTTGCCCTCCGACGAGGTGAAGAATTAGAGACGCAAAACGGCTACATGTTGAAGTCCGCGCCTTTGAAGAAGTTATGCCGTGGCACGATCAGCGTCGATGATCTACGGCTTGAGGATTTCTATCTGGATATCACCCAAAAAGGCGTGGATATGAGGATCGGTCTCGATATAGCCACCATGGCAGAACGGGGCATTGTCACACAGATAATAATGATTTCAGGGGACAGTGATTTTGTGCCTGCGGCGAAGCACGCCCGTCGTGCTGGCATTGATTTTATTATCGATCCACTATGGGCACGTATTTCGGATAGCTTAAATGAGCATGTTGACGGAGTCCGAGAATGTGTAAGACGTCCACCTTTAAATGAAGAGGATCCACTACACACCGAGTGTCGTGAGAAGCGGCAACCACAGGATTCCGAAGACTTGGAATTGTGACGTTTAGCTGTGAAACTGTGGTTCTCAGCTATCGATCTGAGCAGTCCTGCCGCCCCAAGCCGAAAGGAACCCCCAATGTCCGACGCGCCCCACTCAGAGTCCGCGCCGCGGTTCCCCTTTCCCGTCGACCAGCAGCCCGGTAGATCCCACCACCGCACCGTCGACCGGATCGCGGACATCCTGGAGTTCGTGGCCCGCAACCCGCAGCCGCGCGGACTCACGGACATTTCCAAGGCCATTGGCGCCCCGGTAAGTTCCACCCAATCCCTGGTGAATGGTCTGGTCGCGGCCGGATACCTGGAGGAACGGGATAAAGCCTTCCGCCTGGGGCTGGCTCCGTACCTGCTGAGCACCCTCGCCGGTAGCCGCCCCGTGGATCAGGTCACCCACGAGATGCTGGAAGACGTGGTGGAAGAGACAGGCTATATCGCCGTGTTGGCGTCATTGGTGGGCGACAATGTCTACTACCTCGACTACGCGCTATCGGACCCCGAGTTCGAATACCTGGCGCAAAACCGTCTACAGCGGCCGCCGCTCGAGACATCGGCGGGGTGGGCGATCCTCTCCGGGCTGGGGCACGAGCAAGTGTGGGGGATTCTGGCTGCGTCCGAGAGCTCGCAGGAGACCATCAATAAGTTCCAGCGCTGGTACCCAGATATGCGCGCGAACGGCGAATGCGTGGCCCCCGGCGTGGCTTTGAACGGTGCGGATGGTGTGGCCGTGCGCGTCGAGAGCCAGGGAGTGGCGGTGGCCTCGGTGTCCGTCATTGCCTCGACCGAGCAGATCGCGCGCGACGCGGATCGGATTATTGAGGTTTTAAGACGCCACAGCGCCCGCTGGAACCGTTAGCAGCTCAAGCTGAGTTCGTCGTTGAAGAAGTGGCGGTGATTCGCCAGTCCTCTCCCTGGGGGAGGGCGTGCAAGATGGTTTCAAAGGCGCTGGAGATTAGTGCGGGGCGAAAGCTTTCCGCATAGTACGCCTCCTTGGAAACCTCTTTTCCACCGGAGAATGCGGTGATCTTCCCTCGTTGCTTCATGTGATGACGAGAGATGGTCTGTTCGAGCGATTTGACGGAGCTGGCCCAAGGTTCGTCCTGTTCATATGCGTTGACGCTTCGCTCGCAAGCGGAGGAAGTCTCGATGCTGGGAATTGGGGGCACGCCGAAGTCGGAAGTTGCGCTCATGCTGATGGAGTGGAGGGCTGAAAGTGCGGAAACCGGCAGTGCGGAGTCCCAAACAGCAAATAATGGGCGAAGAGGGAAGCGATCCTCTTTCGATCGCACGGTTAAGTGTGCGCGAATAGTCTGCAGATCTTCAATAGTGTCGTGGGTAGCATCATTAATTTCCCAAAGGCTAAGAGGGATTACCTTTCCGTCGGAATCGCCGGTGTAGGAAAAACCCAGGGATAATTCGGCCCAGCGAAACCGGTCGAAAAAGAGGTCGGGATCCACATTCTCTTCGGTGAATGTGGATGCTTGCAGGATAATGTAGCGATCTTTGTGCATGGACTAAACGCTAATGGATGCTCTGCAGCTTAAACAGGTTTTGAGCACTATGCGTTCTCTAGTGTTTTAGAAAGGAACCCCATACCCGATGGGCACGGGCCAGCTTAAGCGGCTAACTCCGGCATCCACAGCACCAGCTGGGGGCACAGTAGGAAGGCCAGGGCGATGACCAGCATGATCACGACATAGGGGAATGCTCCCTTGAACACAATCATCGGGTTGATGCGCACGGCCTTGGAGACCACGAACACGTTCAGGCCCATGGGCGGGGTGACCATTCCGGTCTCAGCCAGCAGCACGATGAAGATGCCAAACCAGACGGGATCGTAACCCAGGGCTTCGACGATGGGCAGGGTCACCGGCACGGTCAGGGCGATGATGGCGATCTGGTCCATGAAGAACCCCAGGATCAGGTACACCGCGCCGATCAGAGCCATGATTACCAGCGGGTGCAGGGAGGACTCGCCGATGGCGCTGACCAGCTTCGGGGTGACGCGCGTTTCGGTGAGGAAGTGGCCCAGCACGTGCGCGGACATGATGATGGCGAAGATCATGCCGGTGGTCTTCACCGTCCCCAGCACAGTTTCGCCGAACTTCTTGGTATCCCAGCGGCCCTTCGCGATCACCAGGATCAGCGCGGCCAGCACGCCCAGGGCGGCGGCCTCTGTGGGCGTGGCGATGCCGGTGAAGATGGACCCGACTACCGCCAGGAAGATCAGCAGCAGTGGGGAAGCCTTCAGCAGCTGCAGCCCCTTCTCTGAGAGGGGAACCGGCTCGCCCTGCGGGGCGCGGGAGCGGTCCTTCAGGAAGCCGATGTACATCACCAGCACCAAGCCCAGCGCCACTACCACGCCTGGAAAGAAACCAGCGATTAGAACGTCGCCCACGGGAGCCTCCGCGGTGATCGCGTAGAAGACCAGGATGATCGACGGCGGGATCATTGCCGCCAGCGTGCCGACCACTGCAACCAGGCCGGTGGCGGTGCCTTTGTGGTAGCCCTCCTCGATCATGCGGGTGGAGGACGTCTGCGCCAACGTGGCCGCGGCGGCGGTGGACGAACCCGAGACGGCTGCGAACGCGGTGCCCGCGCCGACGGAGGCGATGGCAGTGCCTCCGGGGATGCGGCCGACGAGCGCCTTGGCGGCGTCAAAAACAGAATCCAAAAGACCCGACATCAGCATCAGCTGCGCCATCAGGATGAACAGCGGCACGGCGGACAAAGAGTTCGAGCGCACGGCGGCGAACGGCGAGGTCTCCATGGTGGCGATGGCCAGCTCGACTCCGCCGAGGGCGATCAGGCCGACTGTGGCCGTGCCGAAGATGGCGAAGCTGACGGGGACGCGCAGGATAATCAGCGCGACCAGCAGCACAACGATAGTAAGCGCAAGCATGGTTTAAACCTCTTCCTCGCCGGGGTCGTAGTCGGTGTAGGGGTGATCCCACGGGGTGATCACTTCGCGCACAAAGTCCAGCGCGGCGACGAAGGCGCACAGGGCGGCGGCGATCGGCACGATCACGCGGTAGGTCCAGTCGGGAGTGGCCAGGTCAGCCATGCCGGGCAGGGTGGCGTGGCCCAGGGAAAACGCCATGTAGGTCTCGTTCCACCCGCCGATGAAGACGAAGATCATGGAGATGACAACGGCCAGGTGGATCAGCAGCAGGATGGTCTTCTGCACTTTGGGTGCGAACTTGCTGAACAGCGACTCCACTGCGATGTGCGTGCCCGTGCGGTACGTGGTGACCAGCCCGAAGAACGCGGTCATCGGAAGTAGGTAGCGCTCGGTGACGGAGATGTTCCAACCCAGGGGAGTGCCGAAGAACTCGCGCGCTACGATCTCCGCCAACGTGACCAGCGCCAGCCCGAGGATGGCTGCGCCCGCGATCCAGGCGCACACTGCGGAGACCGCGTTTTGGACCTTGTCGAAGCCCGGGTGGTCCTCGGTGCGATAGCCGTATGTGCTGCGTTCGGCGGTGCCGTGGTGGCCGACGCGAATGAAGTTGCTGCTGGTCATGATTGCTCCTTCTTTGCTTCCGCTCGGGCCTTCGGGTCGGTGACGCCCGCACCCGCGCGATCCGCATGGCGCTTCAGCGCGTCCTCGAAGTCGTCCACGACCTGCTGGGCGGGGTGCCCCTTGGATTCAGCAACTTCGATCCACTTGTCCAGGACGGGCTGGGAGATGTTCTCCCACTCCTTGGCCGTTTCGCCGTCGGTGACGTCGTAGAAGCGCACGCCGGCATCCTTCATCTTCTGCACTGAGTCTTCGCGCGCTGCGTTGAGTTCCTCGCAGACGGACTGCTGCGACTTGTCCGCCGCGTCGGTCAGCGCCTTCTTCTGCTGGTCGTTCAGCCGGTTCCAGGTATCCAGGTTGATGCCGTAGAAGAAGGTGAAGTTGCCCTGCTGGGCGCCGTAGGTGCTGGCGTGGACCACGTCCTCCAGCCCGTAGGGGGTGATGGAGATCGGGCTGGCGAGCGTGCCTTCGACGGTGCCGCGGGCCATCGCCTCGTACATGTCGCCGATAGGCATGCTCACGCCTGCGGCGCCGATCTCGTCGATCACGCGGTCAAGGGCGCCGCCGGTGGAGCGGAGCACTGCGCCCTGGAAGTTGTTCGGGTGCGACGGGTCTTGGCCGGCCGTCATGGCCTCGTAGCCGGGGATGGAACCGGTCCAGAGCGGCATGAACTTCATGGGCTTGAGCTCTTCTTCATAGAGGACGCCCCCTGGTTTCACCAGGTCGCGAAGTGCGTAGGCGGTCACGCATGCATCGGAGCTGAACCCCGGAAGGTCGCCCACGCTGCTGAGCGGGAAGCTGGAGCTGACGTAGGAGGGGGAGATGACCGCCATGTCGACCACGCCGCTGCGTACGACGGAGGGGATGTCGGCCTGCTTGCCCATCTGCCCGGAGGCGTAATACTCGACGTCCACGGAAGAGTCTTTTTCCAGCTGGTCGAGGAAGGGTTGAGTGCCACCTGTGCCGACGGGGTGGGTGAGCGAATAGCTATCCGCCATCTTTAGCTCCGCAGTGCTGCCGGGGGCGTAAGGTTCAGCGGAGGAGCTGGAGCAGGCGGTGAGCGCGCCGGGCAGGGCGGCCGTCATGGCAACTGTCGCGATGGCGGAGGCGATCCGGCGGGTGCGGCGGTTTTTGTGGAGTCGGAGCATGGTCCCTATCACCTTCTCGTTACGGATGCGTTTTACGGATATAGGTAATCTGTTCCCGATTTGGATAAGTTTCATCTAACCTTTAAAGCATTCAAAAGGCGATAGTTTTCGTCGAGAAAAGTAGATCGGGGGTGAACTTGTGGGGTAAATCACACTCATATACGTAAATTGAGCGGAATAGACTCAAGGTTGTGGTGGTTGAGTCAGGTGTACTCAAGTAAAGTCGGGAGCGTGCAACCGCGACCGGCATGAAGCCGTAGGAGGTAGATGTAGAAATGACGAGCTTCAACCCCACCACAATGACCCAGTCTGCAATGCAGGCTGCACTCCAGGATGCCTCCGCCAAGGGCAACCCGGACATTCGACCGGCGCACCTGCTCGTTGCGCTGCTGGAGCAGGAAGATTCCATCGCCCTGCCCGTGCTGCAGGCCGCAGGCGTGGAGCCGCAGACAATCGCGGCAAAGGCTAAGAACCTGGTCGCCGGATACCCGCAGGCCACCGGTAGCGAAATGGCAAACCCGCAGTTCAACCGCGACGCGCTGAACGCGCTGACCGCCGCCCAGGAGCTGGCGGAGCAGCTGGGCGATACTTATGTTTCCACCGAGGTCCTGTTGGCCGGTATTGCCAAGGGCAACTCCGACGCAGCCAAGGTGATGCACGAGGCAGGCGCCACCTTCGAAGCCATCCGCGGTGCCTTTGAATCCGTTCGCGGCAACCGGAAGGTCACCACCGAGGAGCCGGAAGGGCAGTTCCAGGCACTGGAGAAGTACTCCACCGACCTGACTGCACGCGCCCGCGAAGGCAAGATCGACCCCGTGATCGGACGTGACCAGGAGATCCGGCGAGTCGTCCAGGTGCTCTCCCGTCGCACGAAGAACAACCCTGTGCTCATTGGCGAGCCTGGCGTCGGTAAAACCGCAATCGTCGAAGGCCTGGCCCGCCGCATTGTCGCTGGCGATGTGCCCGAGTCCCTGCGCGGCAAGAAGCTAATCAGCCTGGATCTGGGCTCCATGGTCGCCGGCGCTAAATACCGCGGCGAGTTCGAGGAACGACTGAAGGCTGTGCTGGACGAGATTAAGGAGGCCGAGGGCGAGGTCATCACCTTCATCGACGAGCTGCACACCATCGTCGGTGCCGGTGCGGGCGGCGATTCCGCTATGGACGCCGGCAACATGATCAAGCCGCTGCTGGCCCGTGGTGAGCTGCGGCTGGTTGGCGCAACCACCCTGGACGAGTACCGCAAGTACATTGAAAAGGATGCTGCACTGGAGCGCCGCTTCCAGCAGGTATACGTCGGTGAGCCATCGGCGGAGGACACTATCGGTATTCTCCGTGGCCTGAAGGAGCGCTACGAGGTGCACCACGGTGTGCGTATCCAGGACTCCGCGCTGGTGGCGGCTGCGACCCTGTCGGACCGCTACATCACCAGCCGCTTCCTGCCGGATAAGGCCATCGACCTGGTGGACGAGGCTGCGTCCCGTCTGCGTATGGAGATCGATTCGCGCCCCGAGGAGATCGACAACGTGGAGCGTGTTGTCCGCCGCCTCGAGATTGAGGAGATGGCGCTGGAGAAGGAGACCGACGCTGCCTCGAAGGACCGTCTCGAGCGCCTGCGTAGCGAGCTGGCTGACGAGAAGGAAAAACTGGCTGGCCTGACCGCCCGCTGGGAGAACGAGAAGGGCAGTATCGACAGCCTGCGCGAGCTGAAGGAAGAGCTGGATAACCTGCGCCGCGAATCTGAGATCGCCGAGCGCGAGGGTAACTTCGCCAAGGTTGCCGAGCTGCGCTACGGCCACATCCCGGACGTGGAGAAGAAGCTGGCCGAGGCCGAGGAGACCGTGGCCGAGCAGCAGGAAGGCATGATGCTGACCGAGGAGGTCACGCCGGATACTATCGCCGACGTGGTTTCCGCCTGGACCGGCGTGCCCGCGGGCAAGATGCTGCAGGGCGAGACCGAGAAGCTGCTGAACATGGAGCTCGTGCTGGGCGGCCGCGTGGTTGGCCAGAACAGTGCGGTCGATGCCGTGTCCGATGCGGTGCGCCGTGCGCGTGCCGGCGTGGCGGACCCGAACCGCCCGACTGGTTCCTTCCTGTTCCTAGGCCCGACGGGCGTGGGTAAGACGGAGCTGGCGAAGGCTCTGGCCGACTTCCTATTCGACGACGAGACCGCCATGGTGCGCATCGACATGTCGGAGTATGGCGAGAAGCACTCCGTCGCCCGCCTGGTCGGTGCCCCTCCGGGATACGTCGGCTACGACGCTGGTGGCCAGCTGACCGAAGCCGTGCGGCGCCGCCCCTACACGGTGGTGCTGTTTGACGAGGTGGAAAAGGCTCACCCGGACGTGTTCGACGTGCTGCTGCAGGTGTTGGACGAAGGTCGCCTGACCGATGGCCAGGGCCGGACCGTGGACTTCCGCAACACGATCCTGATCCTGACCTCTAACCTCGGCGCCGGCGGCACGGACGATGAGGTCATGGAGGCCGTGAAGCGCGCCTTCAAGCCGGAGTTCATTAACCGACTCGACGACGTGCTGATCTTCGACCCGCTGTCTGCTGAGCAGCTGAAGTCCATCGTGTCTATCCAGGTGGGCGATCTGGCAGAGCGTCTTGCGGCCCGTCGTTTGGTCCTGGATGTTACTGATGACGCCCAGTCGTGGCTGGCCGAGCACGGCTACGATCCTGCCTACGGCGCCCGGCCGCTACGCCGCCTGATCCAGAAGGCGATCGGCGACCAGCTGGCCAAGAAGCTGCTGGCCGGCGAGGTGCGCGATGGCGACACGGTGCGCGTGGACATTGACCGCAGTGGCGATGCCGGTGCTGGCGCTGACAGTGCTGGCGTGGCTGATGCTCCGGGGCTGGTCATTACGTCGCTCGGCGTCGTTGAAGACGAGGGTTAATGCCTGTGCGGGCTGGCTAGTCTGTAACCCCTAACCTGCGCAAACGCCCCACCTGTTCCGGGTGGGGCGTTTCTTCACGTTTGCGCTTCATGTGCGCCGCAGGCTCCTTGTGAAGCTTGGCGTCTCAGGCTCCTTGTGAAGCTTGGAATGTCGCTAGAACGGGAATACGTCGGCGCCGGTGCTGGTTCTCAAAAATCCAAAACCCTCTGACCTGCACTTATGCAGTAATAAAAATTGTGCCCACTAACGCATTCTCGTTCTAGCGACATTTGTGGTTATGGAATCCCGGTTTGGCGACATCTGCGGGCGCGGAGTCCTTTCTCGGCAACACTTTGGGGTTCTCGCGGGAGGCGGAAAGGGTGCCAGAGGGCTTAAATGTCGGAAAAGTTGCAAAACGTTCTGACGGGCTCTGGCGGGCGAGTTGTAAAAACTCCCTGACCAGCACTTTTGCTGTAGTGGAAAATGGTGTCAATAACGTTCTGCAAGATTTCCGACATTTAGGCATGCGGAAAGCTATTTAGGGCATGCAAAAGGGGATTTAGGGCACGCGGGGAGGGGGCGAGCTGGTGCCAAGGGGCTAGTGGCAGGGGCGGTTCAGCTCCTGGGGGCACCAGTGCTGTGTGGCCAGTGCGCCGGTGCCGTGTAGCTGGTGCGCCAGCGCCGTGTGGTCAGCACGGGAGGCCGGGGTGTGGCGTATTTGTGGAACTATTCTGGCTGGTCAGCGACCTCGACGTTGTAGTGAACGTCGTTGCCATCGACCTTGTCTGCGGTGACGTCAACACTGTACGTCTCACCGGAATCGTGCAGCTTGCACTCAATCTTCGCACCCTCTTCCGCCTTCAGGCCGCTGGGGCATTCAATACGCTCTGGCTTGCGGCCAACCTCCTCCTCCAGGGAATCGGAGATGCCCTTCTCCACGTCCTCCTGGGCGACCTCCTTTCCGCCGAGCAGGGAGCAAGCGCTCAGGCCGGTGACGGCCAGTGCGCCGGTCAGAAAAGCGGCGCCGAGGCGCTTGGAAAAGTAGGCGGAGCGGGCGGAGTCAGCGGAAGTGCGGATGTTCTTCATGTAGGGCAGTCTCTTTCTCTCGTTCATGGCTGGTGTCTCGCTGTTATGCCTCATTAGGCATCCGGGGTATGGAATGTCGCCCCTTGGCGAAATGTTCCCCAGCGTGCAGTACGCTGCACAGTTCGAACTTAACCGATGCTGAGTGTGTTTGCCCGGGAAACGCAGGCGTCAATAATAAGGTGCGATAAAATGCCCAGAGCAACAGAGCACACACAGCACAAAGAGAACAGATAGAGAACAGAAGAGGGAGCCTCCATGGACTTTACGGTCTTTGACCTGCTGATGGATGTCGGCATGATTTCGGTACTGCTGATCATCGGCACGTTCATGAGGCGCCACTTCGAATGGTTCCGCAACCTCCTGATCCCCGCGCCGATCACAGCGGGCCTGCTCGCGCTGCTCCTCGGGCCCGAAGTGCTGGGCCTGCTGCCGTTCTCCGGCGCACTGGGTGATTACTCCACTTTGCTGATCGCCGTGGTGTTCGCCTCCATGCCGTACAGCATGACCTTCGCCTCCAACGATGCCTCGAAGGCGAAGAACATGTGGGGCTTTTCCACCTCCATGTTCCTCGGCCAGTGGGGCATCTTTATGCTGCTTGGCCTGCTGGTTTTCGCGCCGATTTTCGATACTCCAGAGTGGTTCGGCATGATGCTGCCCGTCGGTTTCGTCGGTGGGTTCGGCACTGCCGCGGCCGTTGGTGGCGCCTTTGGGGATATTGGTGCGGACGCCGCCATGTCCCTGGGCTTTACTTCCGCGACCGTCGGCACGCTAGCCGCGATCATTGGTGGAATTATCTTCGCGAACTGGGGTATCCGCACCGGCCGTACTTCCACCCTGCCGGAGAAGCTGCCGTGGGAGCTGCGCTCGGGCCAAATCGAGGACGAGGCCAAGCAGCCCTCCATCGGTAAGGCCACCACGAACCCGTCGTCGATTGAGCCCCTGGCTCTGCACGCCGGCTTCATTGCCGTGACCGTGATGTTCGCTTACATCGCGCAGCAGATTATCGGCCACTTCTTCCCGGCGGTATCGGTGCCGCTGTTCGCTCTGGCTTTCGTGGTGGGCATTGGCGGCAAGGTTTTCCTGCACGTCATCAAGCGCCCGAAGTACCTGGACCAGCAGACGGTGAAGTCGATCTCCGGTGCGTCGACGGACTTCATGATTGCCTTCGGTATCGCCTCCATTAAGCCGGATGCGGTGGCGAGCTACCTGGTTCCGCTAGCGATCCTGTTCGTGCTGGGTATTGCGTACTGCTGCCTGTTCTTCTTCGTCTTCGCGCCGATGTTCTTCGGTGATAAGTGGCTGGAGCGCGGCATCTTCGGCTGGGGCTGGGCTACCGCCGCTGTGGCTACCGGTATTGCGCTGCTGAAGATCGTGGACCCGGATCTGAAGTCCGGCACGATGAACGAGTACGGCATGGCCTACGTGGGCTATGCGCCGATCGAGATTGGTATGAACATCCTCGCCCCGATTGCGGTGATAGCCGGCTTGACCTGGGGTATCGGCGGCATAGCGACGGTTGCTGCGGTGGGCATTATCGTCTTCGCTGCAGTGCGGGGTTGGTTCCCAGAGAGAACAGGGAAACGGCCGGGCAAGGGGAAACGCTCCGGCAAGGCGGCCGCGGCGGGATAGCGTGCGCAACATCGGCGGGATAGCGTGCGCAACATTGGCGGGCGCGAGGTTCTAGACTAAGCAACTATGAGCAACTCTTCTGCCCAACAGCAGCCCGCCAGCCCCTTCGTCTCCGGTGAGGAGATGCTGGAGGCTTTCCAGCGGGGCGAACGCATGACCGTGATCGACTCGCACTGGGCGCGCACCGAAAACAGCGCCTGGGAGGCATACGTGGGGCAGCACATCCCCGGTGCCATGTTCTGTAACCCCCTGATGCACCTGGCTTCTATCCCGTCCCGCCACAAGGGCCGCAACCCTCTTCCCGAGCCGGAGCGCCTGCAGAAAAGCTTCGACGATTGGGGCATTACGGATGGTCGCCCTGTTTATATTTATGACGCCGGCGCCAACCTCTATGCGGCTCGCGCATGGTTCATTTTCCGTTGGGCAGGTGTGCAGAATGTCCGCATCCTGGACGGCGGCACCAAGTCTTGGGAAGCCGCGGGCGGCGACGTTGCCGGCGGTATCGGAGCACTGCGCGGCCGGGGCAACGTGGAGGTTCGTCCGGGCAGCATGCCGACCCTCGACCTCGAGGAAGTGGAGCAGTGGCGCGAGGAGCGCATCCTGGTGGATGCCCGCGAGCCCTCCCGCTATTCCGGCCGCAAGGAGCGCTTCGACCACCAGGCGGGCCGTATCCCCGGGGCCATCAACATCCCGGTCAAGGAGCTCTTCAACAACCACAGCGAGCGCGACAGCAGCGCCAGCGGCCGCGTGAAAACTCCGGAGGAGATCCGGCAGATCCTCGCCGATAATGGTGTGACCAGCGGTGACGACGTGTGCGTGTACTCCGGCTCTGGCCTGCACTCTTCGCTGTTTATCGCCGCGATGGAATACGCGGGCCTGCCGGGCGCGAAAAACTTTGTGGGAGGTTGGTCCCAATGGTCCGCTTCCGCCTCGCGCCCCATCGAGCGCGACTAAACTGCGGGAGTATGGATCCCAACTTCTCCCTGGATCCCCGTAGGCCTGGCCAGCAGCGCGAAGTGACCGCACAGAACCACTCTGCGACGTTTCCCGTTGTGACCCCGCTGGCGGGGACAGCCGTAAGCCTCGATTCCGTCCCCGACCCGATCCTCGCCACCGGCACCATCGGCGCCGGTGTGGCAGTGATCCCCGATGCGGGCGTGGAGGTCGTACAGATCCTCGCGCCCATCGGGGGAGTGATGAAGCGCGTGGCGCCGAACATGTTTTTGATCCAGACGCAGCCCGCGCCTGGAGGTTCTCACGCGGAGATAATGGCCGACCAGCCGTCGATTTTCATGCAGTTGGGGGTGGATACTGGGCGACTTAACGGCCAGGGATTCGACGTGCACGTCCAGGAGGGCGACCTGGTGCGTCAGGGAACTCCCGTGTGCACGTACGCTCCCCGGGAGTTGGGCCGGATGGGGTTCGATCCGGTGGTGATGGTGTTGGGGTTGCAGATGGGGGCGTCAGAAATAAAGCTAGACGTGTTCTCCGGCGAGCCTGTGATGGGCGGCGACAACCTGTTCTGGGTGTAAAGGGGGTGCGTGCGCAATGACGCGGAGGATCTTTAGCATCATGTCGGTGGTCGGCATGATTCTGGCGCTATCGCGGGTGGTGGAGATTTTCACGCCGCAGCAGCTGCAGAGTATCGCCGGGGTTTATTTTGTGGTGCTGACTGTGCTTCAGGTGTGGCCGCTGGTGGCCACGCAGCGCAATAGTTATGGGCACAGGCGGCACCCCGTGAACCGCCTGTACACGCTGATGAGCAGCATCGGGCTCGTTGGTACGGCGCTGCTGGCGATGGTGTTTTATGTGAATTCGGCGTTGTGGTTGATTGTTGTCGCGGGGATGCTGATGATCATGGGGATTGTCGGTGCGGCGGTACTGGCACTGTTCGCCGCGCCGTGGGACGACTGGTCCACCCGCCGCGGGCGCGATGTCGACGACGAGCTTTTCCTGCGCGACGACGAGCCCGTGGAGGACGTTTGGGACAAGAGCTTCCGGACTTAATTCGGACTTAAGCGGCGCGGGGCCGGCGCTGGGCGGGCGCGTGCCTATAACCCGTGCTTCCGGTTGATCAGCCAGTGCATTGTCGCGGTCGGCAGCACGCGCGAAAGCGGGAAGACCACCGGCGCCATCGAGCCGGTCGCGTACAGCGGCTTGGGCCGGGTGGCGGTGATGGGCTTTAGGATTTCCTCGGCCACGCGCTCGGCGGAGATGCCGTTGGCCTCGTTGTTATCCAGGTTCGTCAGCATGGTGGTGAACTCCGCGCCGTAGAGGCCTTGCAAGTCCACGTACTTCGTGCGCCGCGTGGATAGTCCGGTGTTGATGGAGCCGGGTTCCACCACGGACATGCCCACTCCGAATGGCTGGACCTCGCGCCGGGCGGCGAAGGCGAATCCCTTGATCGCGGCCTTCGAGGCGACGTAGCTGCTGCGGTAGGCCAGCGGGAAGCTGCCCAGCATGGAGCCGACCATCACGATGCGCCCGGCCCCTTGTTGCCGCATTGTCGGAAGGATTTTCTTTGTGACGCCCACTTGTCCCAGAACGTTGATCTCAAACAGACGGTGCAGGGCATCGTCGGGGAGCTCCTCTAGGGGGCCGGATTGGCTTTCGCCCGCGTTGTTCACCAGTACGGTCGGAGGGCCGAGGGCGAGGGCGCGGGTGGCGAACTCGTCGATGCTGGCGGGGTCTTCGAGGTCGAGGGGGAGGTATTCCACCCCGTCGATGGGGTCGGTGATGTTGTCGGGGTTGCGGCTGGTGCCGATGATGCGGTCGGGGGCGGAAGTGCCTGCGCCGGCCTTGAGCTCCGTGAGGGCGGCTACGGTTGCCCGGCCGATGCCGGAGGAGGCGCCGGTAACTATGGCCACTCCGCCTTTGACGGCGGGCAGCGGGCGGGAAGGGGAGGGGAGAATGCTGGAAAGTTTTGCCATGCTTATTATTTTGGCTGCTGGAGTGGGGGTATGCGGACGGAATGAGATTTTTCGCATTGTCCGGATTCTTTAGTGATCCGTCGCACTACGGCTATGATGTGGGAGAAAACTGCATACATTTTTGCCGCTTTTAGCTGTGGTGGGAGAGGCTCGGCGCTTGTCACGCGCCGGCCGCCGACGGAGCAATTCCTCCCCGGGACACTCTCAGGCCCCAAGTACCGTCACAGTGAGGCAACTCTGGAAAGACCTGCGCGCAGTCGTGTGCACGCGGGCGCCGAAGGAGAAAAGCCGGGTAGACCGGGTGAAGCTCTCAGGCACAAGCGACAGAGTGGGGAGGGCTCCTTTTAACGACCGTGCACTTACGACCGGAAAGTCCCTATAAAGCCATGTCTTCTGCAGCTACTCGCCGTAACTCAGCCCCCTTCGTTCAGCGCCACATCGGCCCGAACCAGGCCGATACCCAGGAGATCCTCGATTACCTGGGCTACGAATCTTCCGTCGCGCTGGCCGACGATGCCCTTCCGAAGTCCATCCGCCAGGCTGGCCCGATCGGCCTGCCGGAGGCGCTGGACGAGACGGACACCCTGGCCACCCTGCGCGCTTACGCTGACAAGAACGTGCAAAAGCAGCAGCTGATCGGCAATGGTTACTTCGACACGATCACCCCGGCCGTGATCCGCCGCAACGTGGTGGAGAACCCGGGCTGGTACACCGCTTACACCCCCTACCAGCCGGAGATTTCCCAGGGCCGCCTCGAGGCTCTGCTGAACTTCCAGACGATGGTGCAGGATCTGACCGGCCTGCCAGTGGCTGGTGCTTCGCTGCTGGACGAGGCCACCGCCGTGGCCGAGGCCGTGCAGCTGATGGCTCGCGGCAATGCGAAGGCCGCCAAGAAGGGCGGCGTGGTGCTGCTGGATTCCTCCCTGCACCAGCAGTCCATCACCGTCACCCTGGCGCGCGCCGAGGCTGCGGGTATTCCGGTGGAGGTCGTGGACCTGAATGACGAGGACGGCGCCGGTGAGAGTGCTGCCGCGGCGTTCGAGGGCCGCGAGAACCTCGTCGGCGTGGTGCTTTCCAACCCCGGCTCTACCGGTCGCATGCGCGACCTGTCCGGCCTGATCTCCGCGGCGAAGGAGACCGGCGCCTTGGTGACGGTTGCCTGTGATCTGCTGGCTCAGGTTCTGGTGACCTCCCCGGGCTCTCAGGGCGCGGACATCGCCGTCGGTTCCGCCCAGCGCTTCGGCGTGCCGCTGTTCTTCGGTGGCCCGCACGCGGGCTTCATCTCCTGCACCGAAGCTCTGCAGCGTAAGCTGCCGGGCCGCATCGTGGGTGTATCCGTGGACTCCGAGGGCACTCCGGCCTACCGCCTGGCTCTGCAGACCCGTGAGCAGCACATTCGCCGTGATAAGGCCACCAGTAACATCTGTACCGCCCAGGCTCTGTTGGCTGTCGTCGCCGGTTTCTATGCGGTCTGGCACGGCCCGGCTGGTCTGCGCGCCATCGCTGAGGGCGTGCACGCCCGTGCGACCGCCCTGGCCGTTGCCCTGTCCGAGGCTGGCCTGACGCTGGCGCACGATACTTTCTTCGACACCGTCACCGTTGACGTGTCTGGTTCTTCTCTTGGGGACGCCCCCACGGCTCTGCGCGCCGCAGCCGAGGCAGGCTACAACTTGCGCCAGGTTAACGATTCCTTCGTCGGCATCTCTGTCGGCGAGTCCACCACGGATGGGGACATCGCCAAGCTGATCGAGGTGCTGGGCTCCCGCACCGGTGAGGTCAACTCCGCGGGCTTCGATGTCACCGCCGGCCCGCTGGGCGAGGCCGGCGTACTGCGCGCGGATGACGAGGAGATCCTGACCCACCCGATCTTCACCGCCATCACCTCCGAGACCCAGATGATGCGCTACATGCGCAAGCTGGCCGACCGCGACCTGGCGCTGGATCGCACGATGATCCCGCTGGGCTCCTGCACCATGAAGCTGAACGCGGCTTCCTCCATGGAACCGATCACCTGGCCTGGCTTCGCAGGCATCCACCCGCACGTCCCGGCCGAGCAGGCGCAGGGCTGGCTGGAGCTCATCGAGGACCTGGAAGAGCGCTTGGCGAAGATCACCGGCTACGCCAAGGTTTCCGTCCAGCCGAACGCGGGCTCCCAGGGCGAGTTTGCCGGCCTGCTGGCGATCCACCGCTACCACCAGTCCCGCGGCGATGATCAGCGCGACATCGTGTTGATCCCGGCCTCCGCGCACGGTACCAACGCTGCCTCTGCGGCTCTGGCGGGCCTGAAGGTCGTGGCCGTGAAGAACGCCGAGGACGGCTCCATCGACGTGCCGGACCTGGAGGCCAAGCTGGAAAAGTACGGCGAGCAGACCGCCGCCATCATGCTGACCTATCCCTCCACCCACGGCGTGTTCGAGGAGCAGGTGCGCGACGTCTGCCAGAAGGTCCACGACGCTGGCGGCCAGGTCTACGTCGACGGCGCTAACCTGAACGCCCTGGTCGGCCTGGCCCAGCCGGGCGAGTTCGGTGGTGATGTGTCCCACCTGAACCTGCACAAGACCTTCACCATCCCGCACGGCGGTGGCGGCCCGGGTGTGGGCCCGGTGTGCGTGGCAGAGCACCTGATCCCGTTCCTGCCGACTGACCCGAACGCCGACGTCGCCGAGGGCGACGCCGCACTGCAGACCGGCCAGCCGGTCTCCGGCGCACAGTACGGCTCCGCTGGCGTGCTGCCGATCACCTGGTCCTACATCGCCCAGATGGGTGACGAGGGCCTGACCGAGGCCTCCCGCATGGCCCTGGTGAACGCCAACTACGTTTCCCGCAAGCTGGAAGACTACTTCCCGACGCTGTACAAGGGCGACACCGGCCTGGTGGCTCACGAGTGCATCCTGGACCTGCGCGAGCTAACGAAGGCCTCCGGCATCACCGCCGAAGACGTCTCCAAGCGCCTGATGGATTTCGGCTTCCACGCCCCGACCCTGGCCTTCCCGGTCGCCGGCACCCTGATGATGGAGCCCACCGAGTCGGAGGACAAGGCAGAGCTGGACCGCTTCATCGAAGCGATGATCACCATCCACGGGGAGATCCAGGAAGTTATCGACGGCAAGGTCACCGCCGAGCAGTCCGTTCTGCGCCACGCGCCGTTTACCGCCTATTCTGTTGTGCGGGACGACTTCGAGGAAGCTGTATCCGGTGGTCACTTCAGCCGTGCCAAGGCCGCATACCCGGTGGCTAGCCTGCGACACACCAAGTACTTCACCCCCGTGCGTCGTATCGACAACGCCTATGGCGACCGCAATCTCGTGTGCACCTGCCCGCCCCTGGAAGACTTCGCAATTAACGAGGATTAGGGTCCGCTGGGGCTAAGGGCGTCACAAAGAGAAGAAGGAGAACAAGACATGACCGAACTTAAGAAGACCGCGCTGCACCTGGTGCACGAGAAGCTGGGCGCGCGATTTACCGACTTCGGCGGCTGGGACATGCCTCTGAAGTACAGCAGTGAGCTGGACGAGCACCACGCTGTACGCAACGCCGTGGGTGTATTCGACCTCTCCCACATGGGTGAGGTTCGCGTGACCGGCCCGCAGGCGGCGGAGTTCCTGGACCACGCGCTGATTTCCAAGCTGTCGGCCGTGAAGATCGGCAAGGCGAAGTACTCGATGATCTGCACCGAATCCGGCGGCATCATCGACGACCTGATCACCTACCGCCTGGGCGAGAACGAGTTCCTGATCGTGCCGAACGCGGGCAACGTGGACAACGTGGTTTCCGCGTTGCAGGGCCGCACCGAGGGCTTCGACGTGGAGGTTAAGAACGAATCCGATGCGACCTCCATGATCGCCGTGCAGGGGCCGAAGGCCGCGCAGGCGATGCTGGAGATCGTGGAGAACGTGGTGGATGCACCCGAGGCATCCGGCGCGGGCGAGACCGTTGCCGAGGCTATTGAGGGCCTGGGCTACTACGCCGCATTCCAGGGCGTTGCTGCAGGTCAGCCCGTGCTGGTGGCCCGCACCGGCTACACCGGCGAGGACGGCTTCGAGTTGATCGTGGCCAACGACGGCGCGGAGATCGTGTGGACCAAGGCCATGGATCAGGCCGGGCAGCTGGGTGGCCTGCCGTGTGGCCTGGCCTGCCGCGACACCCTGCGCCTGGAGGCCGGCATGCCGCTGTACGGCAACGAGCTGTCGCTGAAGCTCACCCCGGTCGACGCTGGTCTGGGCATTCTTGCGGCGACGAAGTCGAAGGACTCTTTCGTTGGTCGTGACGCCATCGTTTCCGCCAAGGAAAAGGGTACCCAGCAGGTGCTTATCGGGCTGGCGGGCGAAGGTCGCCGCGCTGCCCGTGGGGGATACGAGGTGTTCGCGGGAGAGGGCGAGAAGGCCATTGGTGCCGTGACCTCCGGTGCGCTGTCGCCGACGCTGGGCCACCCGGTGGCTCTGGCGTATGTTGCGAAGTCCGCGGTTTCCTCCGGCGCGGCTGCCGAGGGCGCGACCGTGGAGGTGGACATCCGCGGCAAGCGCTTCGAATACAAGGTCGTGGCGCTGCCGTTCTACTCCCGCGAGAAGTAACGAGCGAGCGCAAGAAAGCGTAAGTAACGCAAAAGGGTTGTCTGCCCGCTGGTGTAAGGTTTGGGCAGGCAACCACAGAAGTAGCCACACAAGGTTTCACAAGAGAGGCTTAAGAACAATGACTGCACTGCCAACCGATTTCCTGTACTCCGAGGAGCACGAGTGGGTTAACACCTCCGCCGTCGTGGAGGGCGAGACCGTGCGCGTGGGCATTACCCACATTGCCGCTGAGGCGCTGGGCGACATCGTGTTCGTCGAGCTGCCGGAGGTTGGCTCCGAGGTCGAGGCCGGCGAGGCTTTCGGCGAGGTTGAGTCCACCAAGTCCGTTTCCGACATCTACGCACCGGTTTCCGGCGAGATCGTGGCTGTGAACGAGGCGCTGGAGGACAACGCTGGCCTGATCAACGAGGATCCCTACGGTGAGGGCTGGCTGTACGAGGTCAAGGTGACCGAGGCTGGCGAGCTGATGGACGCTGAGGCTTACCAGGCGGCTAACGAGTAAAACAAGACCCTATGGTCGGTTCCATGTTCGCGTTAATCCTCGGCTTGGCCCTGTTGGGCCTTGCCGTGTGGTTACTCCTGCGCGCAAAAGATAGCGACGCAACCGGCGCCGACGGAGCCGACGGAGCCGACGGAAACGAGGGGAACCGCGGGTACGGCGAGTACAGCGGGTATAACGGGGGCTGGTCCACGGATGAGGGCTATGAGGATGGCAGCTTCGAGGGCGACTCCGAGGGGGAGCCTGAGGGCAACGAATGGCTCGAGGATGAAGACGGCGAGTGGTCCGAGGCGGACGACGAAGAATGGTCCGCAGCCTGGGAAGGTCCGCAATTCGACTCGTGGTCCGAGGGTGACGATGAGTACGGGGAAGAGTACGGCTACGAAGACGAGCCAGGCGAATATACCGCCGAATACCCGGCCGATGCGCCTGCGTCTGCGCCCGCGTCAGCAATGGCGGCTTTCGGTTTTCCCCGGAGGCGGCGTCGCCAATGGGCGGCCGATAACGGCTTCGAGTACACGAAGGAAGACGGCGAGGTCGCGCGCGACTGGCCCATCGCCATCCTGGGGGATCAGCGGCGTGGCGTGCCGACGCTGCGCGAGGTCGTCAGTGGCTTCGTCGACGGGCACCAAGTGCACATCGGCGACGTGGGATCGTCCACGCTGATGGCGATGCGCCGGGTGGAGGAATCCCCAGTTCAGGTGCTGTATTCCGCTGATGGTGCGCAGCCCCCTGGCATGCGCCGCACCGACCTGTTGGACCAGCCCCCGTTCGCCGCATACACCACCGACGTCCGCGCGCTGGACCGCATGCTGGACGCCCGTGTGGAGGACTCCCTGGCCGCACTGTCGCAGGTCGCCCGCGACGTGGCATGGGGGCAAAACTGGACGGTCGTGCGGATCTCCCGCAAGCTCGACTTCAATGTGTGGCAGGAGATCCTGCCGCGACTGCGCTCCCTGGTGGATGCCGCGATGGTGCTGCCCCCAGCGCAGACCAGCGCGCCGCTGGAGATGCTCACCGCCGACCAACTGCGCCCCCTGCCCGGCGGCCCGCTGCAGGTGAACACCGCCGACCCGGTGAACCAGGAGGAGATCGAGGAGCAGGCCGCCGAGACTTCCTCCCGCCGCGCGGCCTACCTGCAGGCTGTGCCTGATGGCGCTGCGGATGATGCGGGCGGTGCTGGTAGTGACGCCACCGCCTCCGCCGCCGCAGACTCCAACCTCGCGCAGGACAGCACTGCCCGCGCTGAGGAAGCTGCCGCACACGCGGAAGTTCCGAACCCGGAGCGGCCCGACATCACCCGCCCCGCCGAGCCGGTGACCTTCCCCTCTCGCACGCACACGCGCTGGGAAGGCGGAGACCCGGACAGTTTCAACAGCTTTGCCGTGGGCGACTACGACGACCCCGCGGAGGATGACGACCTCCGCGCGGGACGGCGACGCCGCCGCGACGGAGGCATCCCGCGCCTGGGCGAAGACCCCGAGCACATGAGCTCGCACAATTCGCAATATGCACAGGTCATCCGCGTCGAGGCGGAAGAGGCCACCATTTTCGAGGAGTTCGAGGAGACCAAGTCCACTGCAGTGCGCCTGTCTCCTGTGACGCAGCGTCGGCGGAGCGGTGGGCGTCATCGCGCGCCAGAGGCACGCCACGCCCGCCCTGAACCCATCGAACCGATCGAGTACGAAACCGTCGACGGCGAGGTCGTCGAAGACGACCAGCAATAAGTCCCGCCGGGCACACAACGGCACAGACAAGAAGGAGAAACCGCAATGATCGATGAAGCCAAGAAGCAGCGCCTCGCCGAGCTCGTCAAGGAGCTGGCGGTGGTGCACGGGCGCGTGACCCTGTCCTCCGGCAAGGAGGCCGACTACTACGTCGACCTGCGCCGCGCCACCCTGCACCACGAGGCATCGCCGCTGATCGGCGAGCTGCTGCGCGAACTGACCGCCGACTGGGACTACGCGCACGTCGGCGGACTGACCCTGGGCGCGGACCCGGTGGCGACGGCGATCATGCACGCTGGGTCAGCTGGCGCTGGCGAGGCTGCCGGGCGCACCATCGACGCTTTCGTCGTGCGCAAGGAAGCCAAGAAGCACGGCATGCAGCGCCGCATCGAGGGCCCGGACATTGAGGGCAAGCGGGTGCTGATCGTCGAGGACACGACCACCACGGGCAACTCTCCGCTGACTGCCGTCGCCGCTGCCCGCGAGGCCGGTGCGACCGTCGTTGGCGTGGCCACCGTCGTGGACCGCGCGACCGGCGCTAAGGATGTCATTGAGGCCGAGGGAGTCGAGTACCGCTCTCTGCTGGGGCTGTCCGACCTGGGTCTTTCCTAGGTATTTTTGATGACGCCCACCTCCCCCGAATCACACGATAAACCCGGACCGACGGAGTGGCTGGAGCACCCCCGAGGGGTGCGCAGCTGGGAAGAAGAACACCCCGACCAGCCCCGCCCGACGGATCCGCGCTTCGACCCCGAGCTGCTGGATGCCGGGGACACGCGCAACGTGGTGGATGCCTACCGGTACTGGAAGCAGTCCGCGATCATTGCGGATATTGATACCCGGCGGCACGCGCTGCACATTGCCATTGAGAACTTCGAAAACGACTCGAACATTGGCACCGTCGTGCGCACTGCGAATGCCTTCGCGGTGGACACCGTGCATATCGTAGGGCGGCGGCGCTGGAACCGGCGCGGAGCGATGGTTACCGACCGCTACCAGCACTTACAGCACCATGCGACGGTAGGGGAAGTACTGGAATTCGCCGCCCGGGAGGGGCTAGTTGTGGTGGCAGTGGATAACACCCCGGGATGCGTGCCTCTGGAAACCGCGGAGCTGCCGGAGCGGTGCCTGCTGCTGTTTGGCCAGGAGGGGCCGGGGGTGACCCAGGAGGCGCAAGATGCTGCGCGGATGACGGTTTCTATTGCTCAGTTTGGTTCGACGCGGTCCATTAACGCCGGTGTGGCGGCAGGGATTGCGATGCATGCGTGGATCCGCCAGCACGCCGACCTGTCCCAGGCCTGGTAGTTGCCTGGTTTGGCATCCCGCGTGCTTTTTCGCCCCTCCGTCACCCCGCAAATGTCGTTAGAACACCCCGCAAATGTCGCTAGCGCACCCCGCAGATGTCGTTAGAACGGGAATGCATGGGAATGCTCCGGGCGTTGGGGCTAGGAATTGGGGTCCTGGTGAGCGGAATGTCGCTAGAACGGGAATACGTGGGCGCGCGTAGCGGTCTCCGAAAAATGAAAACGCTCTGACCTGCATGTTTGTGTAGTTGGGAATTATGGTCTTTAACGTATTCCCGATCTAGCGACATTTTCGCGCCATGCAACGGCATTTCCACGCGAGGTAGCGAGATTTGGCTGGCGGGCAGCGGGATTTGGTTGGCGGGTAACGAGATTTGGGCGTTGCGGTGGAGGTTTTGACTGGCGGGCTGCGCGGTCCCGGGGGAGGGCTAGACTGTTCTGCAGAGCGCTACAACCGAGTGAGGTGTGCTGAGTGTTTAATCTTCCCGGCAAGAAGAAGCAGGGTAGCAAGTCGTCGCAGGTAGGAGACATTTCTGCGGCGCCACAGGAATCTGTGGAGGGGGCGGCTGGGCAGTCTGAGGCCGCTGGACGGGCTGGGCAGTCTGAGGCCGACGGACGCGCCGGGCAGGCAGAGGCAGCCGAAGCCTCGGCTGCAGAGCGGGCAGAATCCCCCAATCCCAACCAGGAGCTCATCGAACGCTGGGACCACCGTGCGGACCTCGCCTACCAGGCGGTTTATGAGCGCCACGCCAGCCGCCTCTGGGGCATCCCACGCACCACGCTGGGGGTCATCGCCTGGCCGCCGACCACTCGCGACCGCATGTTCGTCCGCTGGCACTACTGGTGGCAAGCTCATTACATCGACAACCTCATCGATGCCGCCATCCGCCGCCCCACCCACTCCCGGATTTTCGCCATCCGCCGGCACCTCCGTGCCATGCGCATCCGCAACCTCCGCCCCCTGACCGCCAACCACTACTACGACGACAAGGCGTGGCTGGCCCTGGCCTTGCAGCGGGTGGCGAACACTCCGAAGATCCAGGCGAAGCTCGGCACGCCCCGCGAGCTGGAACCCCTGGTGGAGAACATTTTCGAGGGCGTGGATAGCCTCACAGGCGTGCTGCCGTGGCGCACGCAGGAGACTTTCTACAACGTCCCCACTAACGGCCCCGCCGCCATCCTCGCCGCACGTAATGGCGATATCGAGACGGCGGAGCGCCTGATCGACTGGACCTTCGACAATCTCATCAACGAAGACGGCCTGGTCATGGACGGTATCCATATGCGGATGGCCGGCCCGGAGCCCGTCACGGCGGTGCATCCTTATTGCCAGGGGGTGATGCTCGGCGCATGCGTGGAGCTCGCCCTCGCGCGCAGGCGTGCGGCTGGGGTGGAGGACCGCACGGTTTCAGATGTGGGCGTCAAAGAAATAACCCGCATCCATGGCCTGCTCCGCGCGATCGAGGTGCACCTTGCCGACCGCGACGGTGCGCTCAATGCGCGCACTGCGGGTGGTGACGGCGGACTGTTTAATGGCATTCTTGCTCGTTATCTTTCTCTTGTTGTTGAGTGCTTGCCGACGCCAGGTCGGCACGGCACGGAGGCTGTGGCCATTGCCCGGCGGATTGTGTTGGCGACAGCCGAACAGGTGTGGCGCTTCCGCTTGGAGGTTGATGGGCTGCCGGTGTTCTCTGCCGATTGGTCGAAGGATGCGACGATGCCGCAGGCCGGTGGTTTGGTTGGTGCGACGATTGCGGGGGCGGTGGCGAGCTCCGATATTGCGGAGCGGGATCTGTCCGTGCAGCTTTCCGGGTGGATGCTGATGGAGGCGGCGGCGCGTACCATCGCGGCGGAGTGACGCTCGAGTGGTGGGTGAGTAGCGAGAGACGGGTAGACGAGCGGCGAAAGGCAGGGTGTAGGCAGGGCGCGTGGGCATAAGGGGGAGTGCTGGGCGGAGTAACTGCACGGTGTTGAATTTGTGGGCATAATTGTGGGCGGAGACCTACCTGCCCTATTTCAAGGAATTGAAGGAGCATCGAAATGCCTATTGCAACCCCCGACGTCTACCGCGACATGCTGGACAATGCGAAGGAGAACGGCTTCGCATACCCCGCGATTAACTGCACCTCTTCCGAGACCATCAATGCTGCTCTGAAGGGCTTTGCGGATGCGGAGTCCGACGGCATCATCCAGTTCTCCACCGGTGGCGCCCAGTTCGGTTCCGGCCTGGCCGTGAAGAACATGGTTGCAGGTGCGGAGGCCCTGGCTGCGTTTGCTCACCAGGCTGCTAAGCACTACGGCGTGAACGTTGCTCTGCACACCGACCACTGCCAGAAGGAAGTTCTGGACGAGTACGTCCGCCCGCTGATGGAGATCTCCCGCAAGCGCGTGGAGGCCGGCGAGAACCCGCTGTTCCAGTCCCACATGTGGGACGGCTCCGCTATCCCGATCGACGAGAACCTGGAGATTGCTAAGGATCTGCTGGCTGACGCCCAGAAGGCCAACATCATCCTCGAGGTGGAGATCGGCGTTGTCGGTGGCGAGGAAGACGGCGTGGAGGCCAAGGCCGGCGCTAACCTGTACACCACCGAAGAGGACTTCGCTAAGACCGTCGATGCTCTGGGCACCGGCGAGCACGGCCGCTACCTGCTGGCCGCTACCTTCGGCAACGTCCACGGCGTGTACAAGCCGGGCAACGTGAAGCTGCGCCCGGAAGTTCTGGACATGGGCCAGAAGGTTGCAGAGAAGAAGCTGGGACTTTCTGAGGGCTCCAACCCGTTCGACTTCGTCTTCCACGGTGGCTCCGGCTCTGAGAAGGAGAAGATCGAGGAGGCTCTGCGTTACGGCGTGATCAAGATGAACGTGGATACGGACACCCAGTACGCCTTCACCAACCCGGTTGCCCGCCACATGTTCACCAACTTCGACGGCGTGCTGAAGATCGACGGCGAGGTCGGCAACAAGAAGGTTTACGACCCGCGCTCCTACCTGAAGAAGGCTGAGGAGGCCATGTCCGTCCGCGTGGTGGAGGCCTGCAACGACCTGCACTCCGCTGGCACTTCCGTCGCTAAGTAGGTTTCGCTAGCACGATGGCAGAACAGATTCGTCACAGTCGAGACCTCTTCGGCGCGGAGCACCCGGAGGTGCGCCTGCCGCAGGAGCTGGCAAGCTCCATTCCGGTGGAAGGTGCTGCCGGTGCTGGCGGTGGTGCAAGCGCTGCGCAGTCGCGTGAGTCGCTGGAGGCCGCGGTCTCGGAAAATCTGAAGGATTCCGGCGCATGGGCTGCCCTGGCCGAGGTACTGCTGGCCGAAGGTCAGCCCGTTCAGGCCTATGCCTGCGCCCGCACCGGCTACCACCGCGGTCTGGATGCCCTGCGTGGCAACGGTTGGCGGGGCACCGGCCCGGTGCCGTGGAGCCACGAGCCGAACCAGGGTGTGCTGCGAGCCATCGGAGCGCTGGTGCAGACCGCCCGCGCCCTCGGCGAGGACGACGAGGTCGTGCGCTGCCTGAACCTGCTACACGACTGCGACCCGGCGGCAGCCCCAGCCCTGGGGCTGGACGGCTCCGGCAAGAAGGCCGAGTCCAAGCCAATCACCGAACCCGGCGTCACCCCGCCCGCCGAGGGCTAACCCGTGTCTGAACGGAAATGAACCAACGCCGTTCTTTCTCTCTGCCGGCCCCTAGCCACGGGGTGAACCGGAACCTTTGTATCGCCACGCTGGTCGTGGCGATCTTCTGGATGTCCAGCATCCTCTGGCCGGCAAACCCCACGGCCGGCTGGCCTTTCGTGGCCGAAATGCAGGCCAGCGCGTGGGTCGCCGGGGTGCTCGCCGCGGCGGGTATCGGCATCCTCCGCTCGGTACGCCGCGCGGCGCTATGCGCGGTGCTGGCTCTGCTGGCGGTCTTGATCGTCCCGCGCGTACCGGCGCCCAATTTTTCGGACGCCACCAACCCCACCCGCGTATTCTCCCTGAACACCTACTGGGGCAAGGCCGACGATAAGCGGATTGCGCGTGCCATCGATGAGCTTAAACCGGATGTGGTTTTCCTCCTGGAGACGAACGCCGAGGAGGTAAGCAGCGTGGCTGACAAGACCGGCTATCTCCCTATGACCCAGCCGCGCCCTGGCAACGATCGGGCGGATAATGTTGTGGCGCTCGTGTCGGCGTCATATAAAGAGAAAACAGGGGCGCACGGCAACATGGTCCGTGGGCTTACTCGATTCCAGACTCCGCGCGTGAATGCGCCGCTGCACGGCAACAGCGAGTTCGTGGGCGTGCACGCGGTGGCGCCCGCGAAGGACGACCGCCCGGCGTGGGAGCGCGACCTAGCGAACCTCAGCGAGTGGGCGAACTCCCGGCGCCACCTGGTGCTGGCGGGCGACTTCAACGCAACGCGCAGCCACCCGCGCTACCGCGACTTCGAGCTCAGCGACTGCACGGGGCACCTGGCGCATACCCCAACGTGGCCGGCGGTGTTCCCCGTGATTCGGCTGGACCACATCATGACCACCGGCGAGTGCCTGGGCGGCGGCACGAAGCGGATTTTGGGTACTGACCATCTGGCCGTGTGGGCGGACGTAACCACCTAGACTGGCGGGCATGGCAGAACCACAACCGCGGCCCCGGACCGCGAAGGAGATGTGGGGCGAGCCGGCCAACCGCCTGCGCCCCGGAGTGCGCGCTGCAGCCCGGAACCTGCGCCGCATCGCGCCGGTGCAGGGTGCGATCCGCGTGCGGGAGGGGATAGTCTTCGCCATTCAGTGCGCTATCGGCGCGGGGCTGGCGCTGCTCATCGCGGAGCAGATTTTCGACCACCAGCAGGCTTTCTTCGCGCCCATCGCGGCGGTGCTGAGCTTGGGTGTGAGCGCCGGAAAGCGTCTGCGGCGCGGCTTCGAGCTGGTGCTCGGTGCTTCTGTGGGCGTGGGCATCGGCGACCTGGTGATCAGCAACATTGGTAGCGGATACTGGCAGGTCTCCGTGGTGGTGTTGTTCGCCATACTGGTGGCGACGTTCGTGGATAAGTCGGTCTCTGTGGCTTTCCAAGCCGCCAGTTCCGCGGTGCTGGTGGCGACGATCCTGCCGCCGGGGTCTTCTGGTTCGTGGGACCGCATGATCGACGCGCTGATCGGTGGTGTGATCGGCATATTGGTGCTGGCGCTGGTGCCGAACTCCCCGCTGCGCCCGGCTAGGCGGGAGGTCTCCACGCTGATCTCGAAGGCATCGCTGGTACTGGACGATGTGGCGCAGGGGATGGAGGAGCGCGACGCGGCGAAGATTACCAAGGCTCTGGAGATCGCCCGCGGTACCCAGACTTACGTGAATGCTCTGCTGACGAACGTGGGCGGCGGCTCGGAGGTCGTGGCTGTCTCGCCGATCTATTGGACGGCCCGGCGGCATGCGAGGTCGATGAACCGCATCCTGGTGCCCGTGGATAACGTGATGCGCAATACGCGCGTGCTGGCGCGCCGGGCGGAGATCATGATGCTGGATGAGATCGAGCCGCCGGAGGAAATGACCGAGCTGATGCGTGGGATCTCTAACGAGCTGGGCCAGCTGGGCGCTTTGTTCGCCGAGGGCGGCACGCGCGGCACCCGCGACGAGGCGGTGGAGATCCCGGAGATCGTGCGCGCCCTGCAGAAACTCGCCGCGGAGGCGGACCTGGCCATCGCGGATGGCACGGGTTTGTCGGGCACGGTGGTGTTGGCGCAGTGTCGCTCGATTATTGTTGACGCCCTGCAGGTCTGCGGCTATTCGCGTGAGTCGGCTATGGCGTTTCTGCGGCCGACGGTGGATAGGCCGTGGCAGCCGCCGGAGGTGTGGGACGACCTGGAGGAATAGGCGGGGCTACGAGTGGAACTCTTAAAGTGCTGATAGTAGATTCTTAAAGAAGTTGGGGAATTGTTCCCCGCAACGACTTAATGTCGTCTCGCTCTACCTTGAGGTATCTCTTATGATGTTTCTCCGCTCCCGCCGCACAATGACTGCCGTTGCGGCTGCTTCTAGCCTGGTTCTGACTGCCACGGCTGTCCCTAATTCTCCGTTCTCTCCGGTAGCTGCCCAGGCCGCCACGGTCAACAAAACGCAGGATACGAACCTGCCGCTGAAATGCACCATTTTTGCTATGGGTGGCCCTGGTTACGAAGTTAAATTTCTTGGACGGGTACTTGCCACTGGTTTTATGGAGAACAGGGATTTCACGGGAAATCTTCACGTGACAATGCCTGAACAAGCCGCTGAGGGTGAAGAGTTCGAAGTCAGCGTTAGTATGGATTCGCTATCGGTATCGCATCCAGAACTGAAGCGACTTGGTGGAAGCCCTAGTTTTGAAGAGGGCAACACGCAGGGTAATAAGATTCGCTTCGCTGTAAAGGGCGATGTTGAGCTGGTTGGCTCCAACCTTCCGGCAACGCTCGAAAATGGCGTTTTGACGGTTGATAAAATGATGCAGCCGAGCAAGTCGGGGGACACTGTAACGATTGCTTTCGCGCCACTGAAGCTGAAGCTCAAGGCGAAAAAGGCTGGTTTGGTTGAGATCCAGACTCCTGAGGCATACAGGACGCCGGATAGTCATGGTGGCGTCAGGAAAAACAACATGTTCTACGGCGAGGGAATTGCAGGCAGCGTCAGTTTCAAAACTCCCGGCCTGCGGGTGACCTGTTTGACTGATCGTTTTACGCCGCTGGGTGCGACCCAGGTAGGTAAAGATGCTGAGTTCAATGAGCCTAAATACTCCGCCATTGAGGTGAAGCAGCAGGATACCGCTACATCGAAGAACACCGCGCAGGCACCGGCGGGTACTACCTATGCGAAGGGTGCCAACGCTCCGGAGTGGGCGACTGTCGGTCAGGACGGCACCGTCACCGTCAAGCCAGGCCTGGACGTGAAGCCTGGCGACTACACTGTCCCGGTCGTTGTCACCTACCCGGACTCTTCTATCGACAACGCCGTTGTAAACGTGACGGTAAAGGAGAAGGAGAAGTCTCTTGCGGAGCAGCACGATCCGCAGTTCGGTGAGACCACCGTCGAACGGGAAAGCACCTCTACCATCCCCGCCCCGGAGGGGCTGCCGGAGGGGACGAAGGTCGCCGCTGGTGAGGGCGTACCGGAGTGGATCACCGTCAACGAGGACGGCTCCATCGAGGCAAAGCCAACCCTGGAGACCGAAGACAAGGAATACACCGTTCCAATTGTCGTCACTTACGACGACAAGTCCACCGACGAAGCAACTGCGAAGGTGACCGTCATCAAGAAGCCGGACAACCAGATTTACTCCCCGGAGTTTGGCGGCATCACCGTGCAGGCCAACCGTTCCGCAAAGACCCCTACCATCGAGGGCTTGCCGGAGGGCACCAAGTTCGCCCTGGCTGAGGGTGCTCCGGAGTGGGCGTCCATCGACGACAAGGGCGTCATGCAGCTGAACCCGGGCGGCGAGGTTGATGCGAAGGACTACACTGTCCCGGTTACCGTCACCTACCCCGATGGCACTACCGACAATGCCGAGCTGAAAGTCACGGTCACGGAGCGCGCGATCAACGAGATCCACGATCCGAACTACTCGGATGTGACCGTGAAGCAGGGTGACGAAGTGACCGCTCCGGCCCCGACCGATGTCGCTGAGGGTGCGACCTTCGAGGCTGGCGAGGATGTGCCGGATTGGATCACCGTTAACCCGGATGGCACCGTGACTGCCAAGCCGGGTCTGGAGGTTGAGGCCAAGGAGTACACCGTTCCGGTGAAGGTCTCCTACGAGGACGGTTCCGGTGACGATACGACCGTGAACATCACCGTTACCGTGAAGCCGACCAACGAGAAGTACAATCCGACCTACCCTGGTGCCGACGTGAAGCAGGGTGACGAAACCACCGTCGCCCCGCCGGCTGATGTGGCTGATGGCGCAGAGTTCGCCCTCGGTGAGGGCGCCCCGGAGTGGGCCACCGTCAACGAGGACGGCACCGTCACCTTGAAGCCGAGCAAGGACGTTAAGCCGGGCGACTACGACGTCCCGGTCGTTATCACCTACCCGGATAAGTCGACCACCACCACGACGCTGAAGGTGACCATCAAGGAGCAGGACAAGCAGAATGACAACACCGGCAGCACCGGCTCCGGCGATGGCCTGTTCGGCTCCCTGAAGGGCTCCAGCAGTGTCTCTGGCTCTAGCGCATTCGGCTACTTCATCGCCGCCCTGTTCGGAACGGTTGCCATCGGCGCTGGCCTGTTCGGCCTGTACAACTGGGCCCGCGACCACGGCTACGTCCGCTAACTGTGGGCGAGCTTAGTTGCGCACGAACTGCCCATCCCGCAGGTGGCGGTAAAACGTCACCGACTTCAGCGGGCGGGGATGGCGCACTCCGTCACGGGTGACCGCCAGATCAACCCCACCGGCCTGTAAGGCCCGCCCCCGCAGCACCGTCGGAGAGACGGTACTGCGGGGCTTTTTAATGCGCCCAAACCAGCCCTTACGGGGCAACGGCGGACGCTGCACCGCAGCCAACCCCGGAGCATCCGGCGTGGGAACCAAGCGCACACCATTATTGAAATCGCTGGTGCCCGCCTTGTTCTGCTCGTACAGGACCTCGGAATCGACGATCACCTCGCCGATCATCTCCGCCGCATCCTCGGACTCGCCTTCCGAGCCTGCCTTGCCCGCCGTGCTAACTGGCCCAGTGACCTCCGCCGCTCCCAACGTCACCACGCCGTGGTCGTCGCGGATCACCGGAGTCGGCACTGCCGGGGAAGCCAGCGCGAAGGTGAGGTGCTCGGCGGGGGAGAAGGTGGCGTCCAGACCCCACGAAAGAGCAACCGCCGAAGAACCAGAAGGGATAAAACCAACCTCGACCCACAGGGCATCAATGCGCGTCAACTTGGAAACCACAGCAGCCAGGGCGGCATCGCTACCCTGCACGATCACGCGCACGCGCTCGCTGACCTCGTGCGGATCCGGCTGCGGGGCGCCCAAGTGGGGAGCGTCGGGGCGCTGCATCATCTCCTCCAACGACGGGGTGGAGCCCACCACGAAGCGCTCCAGATCATCCAAGAAGCGCAGCTCCTTGCGCTTCGGAACGGCAGACAGATCCAGGCACTCCACGGCCTCACCCGGCAACACGGGATCGCGCAGCCGATCGCTGGCGGGAACATCGCAACGCAACATAAACAACATAGAAACCCACCATAGCTGTGCCACAAGCACCGGCGAGGTACTAGAATGGAGAAACGTCTAGGTGCCCCGCCCGATCTCTACCTGAAGCGACAGAAGCCACAGTAGATGCAGCAGATGCTTGGAGCGGGGCTACACCCATGAGTACAGAAGTACCAACGCAGAGGACGTGTTTTAGTTTCCATGGCAGCGATCATCGTCGTAGGCGCCCAGTGGGGCGACGAAGGTAAGGGCAAAGCTACCGACATTCTGGGCGGGAAGGTCGACTACGTAGTCAAGCCCAACGGCGGCAACAACGCCGGCCACACCGTCGTCGTCGGCGGCGAGAAGTACGAGCTCAAGCTGCTGCCCGCAGGCGTGCTTTCCGAAAACGCCACGCCCATCATCGGCAACGGTTGCGTGGTGAACCTGGAGGCACTGTTCGAGGAGATCGACGGACTGGAAGCTCGCGGCGCAAACGCCTCCCGCCTGCGCGTTTCCGCCAATGCACAGCTGGTGGCTCCCTACCACGTGGCCATCGACCGCGTGGCCGAGCGCTTCCTGGGTAAGCGCGCCATCGGCACCACCGGCCGCGGAATCGGCCCGACCTACGCCGACAAGGTCTCCCGCGTGGGCATCCGCGCCCAGGACCTGCTGGACGAATCCATCCTGCGGCAGAAGATCGAATCTGCGCTCGACCAGAAGAACCAGATCCTGGTGAAGATCTACAACCGTCGCGCCGTGGACGTGGACGAGGTTGTGGATTACTTCCTCTCCTACGCTGATCGCCTCAAGCCGATGCTGATCGATGCGACGACGGAGTTGAACCAAGCTCTGGACGCCGGTAAGTCTGTGCTGATGGAGGGCGGCCAGGCCACGATGCTAGACGTGGACCACGGCACGTATCCTTTCGTGACCTCCTCTAACCCCACCACCGGCGGCGCGTGCGTGGGTACGGGAATTGGGCCGACGCGCATTACTGCATCGCTGGGCATCATCAAGGCCTACACCACGCGAGTGGGTGCCGGTCCGTTCCCGACGGAGCTGTTCGACAAGTGGGGCGAGTTCCTGCAGACCACCGGCGGCGAAGTCGGCGTGAACACCGGACGCAAGCGCCGCTGCGGCTGGTACGACTCCGTGATCGCCCGCTACGCCTCCCGCGTAAACGGCTTCACCGACTACTTCCTGACGAAGCTGGACGTGCTGACCGGCATCGGCGAGATCCCGATCTGCGTGGCCTACGACGTGGACGGTGTGCGCCACGACGAGATGCCGATGACGCAGACCGAGTTCCACCACGCCACCCCGATCTACGAGACCATGCCCGCGTGGGACGAGGACATCACCGACTGCAAGACCTTCGAGGAGCTGCCGGAAAAGGCGCAGGATTACGTCAAGCGCCTGGAGGAGCTGTCCGGTTGCCGGATCTCCTACATCGGCGTGGGTCCGGGCCGCGACCAGACGATCGTCATCAACGACGTCGCGGAGAGCTAGGGCGCTGCACTAGAGCGCGCTAGAGCGTGCGCAGGAAGTCGGCCAGCAGTTCCGCCGCGCGGGTGAGGTTGGCCTGGAACTGCTCCGGCTGCTCCGCCTTGTCACGGTTGAAGGTCAGGCAGTACTCGATGCTGGTGGCCTTCGGCGTGTAGTTCACGCCGAAACCATTGGGGATAGTGGGGGCGAAAACATAGCGGATGATGTGCGCATCGCTACCGATCGAGGTGGTGGACAGGAAGTCCGTGCGGGCGGCTTTGACGCCCGGATCCGCCAGCAGCGCCAGGGGAGCGCCGGACTGCTTCTCCGAGGTGAAAGACAGCGCCCACAGGTGGCGATCGATGCCACGACCAGTCTTGCAGCCAATCACCCAGTTGCGGTGGGCATTCAGGGCCTCCTGCAGGGCCTCGACAGTCGGCTTGCCGGCGACGAGCTGCTTAGCGAAAGCCACGGCCTCCGGGGTGACCGCGCGCAGGCATTCCGTGCGGCCGGCCTTGTACTCGCGCATATCCACGGCCTCGTACACCGCGCGGATGCGGCCGAAGGTCAGCAGTTGCGCGATGGATAGAATCAGCTGGCTCATCGCATCGGCACTGAACTTGAAAGGCAGCTCCTCCTTCGCCAGTTTCGGCACCTCGATGATTTCTACGGCGTATTCGTCGCCGGTGGGAATGGAGGCGGCAGGCGTAACCGGGGATAGTTTCAGCGGGGCGACATCAGCTGGGGTGACATCCGCGTCGGCGCTTGGGGACGTAGGGGCGTCACTATCCACAGCCTCCTGCACCCGACGCACCGCCTCCACGAGCGTGGCTCCATCGACCGTCGAATGCTCCACGTGCATGGCCGCAAAATTGCTGGCCAGGTTGATTTCATACGTCAGTGGCTTGTAAACCCAGGCGTGGCCGGGGGCGAAAGTGAGGTCGCGCAGCAGGTCGGCGTCGGTGGCCTGCGCATCGTCGATCAGGTGCAGCGCGAAAAGTTGATCGCGCAGGGTGGCCTGAGTCTCCGCGGGGAGCGGAACCTCCGCCAGAGCCGCGGAGCCGAGGTAGGAAAGGCGAGAGTCCAGGGCGGGAGCGGCAGGGTCGCCGGTGGTGCTCCCGGCGGTGTCGGAGTTAGTACGCAGCACCTCCAGGATGGCGCGCAGCTGCTCCCGAGAGGCTAGGCGCCCCTGCTCGTCCGTGATGCGCAGGTCGAACACGTGGCCATCCACGATCATGCCGATGCTGCGGGATGCGGTGCCGAGCTCGCTGAAGGTGACCTCATCGCAGTCTGGGCGGGGGATGCGCAGCGCACCGTTGAAGCAGCGCCACTGGTTGGCGTCCAGCGGATTGCCGCGGCCGTCGACCTCCTCCGGCATCGAACCATCGGCCTGCTTCAGGTGCACCAGCGCCAGGGCGCGCAGGATGTCCACGGCACGATCCAACCCAGAGGTCTCCGTGCGCAGGTTGATCTGGAAGCCCACGTTCGAGGTGGTCTGTAGCGGCGTGCGAACGGTCAGGTAATCGCGGAGCCAGCGGTCTGCCAGCCAGCTGCTGTTCGCGGCGTCGCGGTCGGCGGCGAAGGCCTCCAAGGCGGACTGCAGGGCGGGGCCCTGGTTGGCTTGGAAGTCCTCGATGGCTTGCTCCGTGGCGGCCAGCGTATCGGCATCCGCGACGGCAGAGACCGCATGGCGGAGCGCGGGCAGCGTGGCATCCAGCGGTGGTACGGGGAGAGGCTTGAGGTGAGCGCGATTATCCTGCATGACCTCGAGTCTACTGAGGAGCCACGGGGGGGTGAACGCCGGAAAGATCCGAATATTTTTAAAAGGAAAATACTTGTTCGGCAACGTGATGCACGTCACTCGCTTAAGGTTTGTCTTAAATTTGCAAACGCAAGCCCCGGTTACGAGGAGTGAAACCATGCCGATCCAGAGCCCACAGCAGGAAATCGACATCCCGAACAGCACAATCTACGACGTACTTTTCGGCAACATCGCCGAAGAAGACCTTGGTCGCATCGCCATCACGGACGACGCCACGGGATCGCAAACCACCTACGGGGAACTCAAGGCTCTTATTGACGCCTTCGCGGGCGCATTGGCCGAACGCGGAGTCAAGCCAGGCGTAGTCGTCGGGCTGCACTGCCCGAACAGCCTCGCCTTCGCGGTCGCCTTCCATGGAATTCTCCGCGCCGGGGCAACTGTTACTACCTTGGGGTCACTACTGAACGCTCACGACGTGGCAAAACAGCTTAAGGACTCAGGTGCGACGTATGTGCTGACGACCAAGCTGCTGGGAGAAGCGGGCGTCCAAGGTGCAGAAGAGGCAGGGATCGACCCGGGCAACATCATCGACCTCACCGACGAAGCAACTGGCCTCAAGGCGCTCGTGGGGGAGGGCCGCCCCGCGCCCGAAGTCACCATCGACCCGGCGACTCACGTGGCGGTGCTGCCGTACTCGTCGGGCACCACGGGTGTGCCGAAGGGCGTGCGTCTGAGCCACCGCAACCTCGTGGCGAACATTCTGCAGATCGGCGTGCGGCTCGGCCCCAACGGCCTGGACCGCGACTCCGTGGTGATGTGCGTGCTGCCGTTCTTCCACATCTACGGCATGAATGTCCTGCTGAACTCCTGCCTGTACGTGCGCGCCCACGTGGTGACCATGCCCAGCTTCGACCTGGAGAAGTTCCTGGCAGCTCACCAGAAGCACGGCATCACGTTTACCTTCATCGCCCCGCCGATCGCCGTGGCGCTGGCCAAGCACCCGCTGGTGGACAAGTTCGACATCGGCTCCCTAGAGACCGTACTTTCCGGCGCGGCGGCCCTGGACGGGCAGCTTGCAAACGCGGTAGCCAACCGCCTGGGCGTGCGCATCCTGCAGGGCTTCGGCATGACGGAAACCAGCCCCGTCACTAGCGTGAGCGACGTCGGAGTTACGCCACTGGATTCCATCGGCCTGCCGGTCTCCAACACGGAGGTGAAGATCGTGGACATCACGACAGAAGACCTCGAGGAGATCCACCCGCCTGCGAACGAGGGCGAGCGTTCCTCCGAAGGTGAAATGTGGGTGCGCGGCCCGCAGGTCATGCTCGGTTACCTCAATAACGAGGAAGCCACCGCCAACACCATCACTCCCGACGGATGGCTGCGCACCGGCGACATCGCGAACCTAGACCACCTGGGCAATGCCTACGTGGTCGACCGCATGAAGGAACTGATCAAGTACAAGGGTTATCAGGTTGCCCCGGCCGAGCTGGAAGCGCTGCTGATGACCCACGAGGCCATCGCCGACGCGGCCGTGGTCGGTTACCTGCGCGAATCGGACGGCGAAGAGCTGCCGCGTGCATTCCTGGTGCTGCAGCAGGGAGTGGACCCGAACGACCCGGCCGTGAGCGCAGAGGCGCTCATGGAGTGGGTTGCCGAGCGCGTGACTCCGTACAAGAAGATCCGCATGGTCGAGTTCATCGACGCGATCCCGAAGTCCAGCACGGGCAAGATCCTGCGCAAGGATCTGAAGAACGTGCCCGTGGCAGCTAAGGCCTAGCGGCGCTAGAAATCCCAGTCATCCTCCTCCGTTGATTCCGCCCGCCCGATCACGTAGGAGGATCCGGAGCCGCTAAAGAAGTCGTGTGTTTCGTTGGAATCCGGCGCCAGGGCGGCGATGATCTCCGGCTCCGTTTTCGCCGCTTCTTCTTCGTATTGCGGTGGGTACCCCAGATTCATCAGCGCCTTATCCGCGTTGTAGTGCACGAAGGCCATCACGCCGTCGATCAGCGATTTCTCGTCGGTTAATGCTTCGCCGTACAGATCTCCGGAGTACTCCTTCTCTAACTCCAGAAGTTCCTCCACTAGTGTGAATGTGAACTCCTCGAGTTCCGCCGAGCGCTCCGGGTGGGCCTCCAGCCCTCGCTGGAATTTGTATCCCGAGTAGTATCCGTGGACGGCCTTGTCACGCAGGATCAACCGGATCATGTCGGCTGTATTCATCAGCGTGCCACGGCAGCTAAACCACAGCGGTAGGTAGAACCCGGCGTATAGCAGCAGGGAGGACAGTAGCGTGGCGGCGACCTTCCGCTTGAGTGGGTCGTCCCCGTAGTAGTGCTGCATCACTGCCGTCGCTCGGCGCTGCAGGGCTGGGTTACCGATGGCCCAGGTATAGGCGGCGTTGATTTCCTCGCTGCTGCACATCGTGCTGAACACACTGCTGTAGCTGCGCGCGTGAACGGCTTGCATAAAGGCGATGTTTGCGTAGACCGCTTGTTCGTGTTCGGTGCGGGCATCCGGGATCTGGCTGATCTCACCAACGGTCGCCTGCACAGTATCCAGCAGCGTGAGCCCGGTGAATACCTTGGTGGTCAGCTCGCGTTCTGCGTCCGTCAGTGCGTTCCAGGTTGGCAGGTCGTTGGACAGTGGCACTTTCTCTGGCAGCCAGAAGTTGCTGGTCAGCCGCTGCCAGATCTCCAGGTCCTTCTGGTCGTCCAGCCGGTTCCAATTCACCGGCCGCAGCGGCCGGGCGGGGTCGTGCGGCCATTGGGGTGGGGTTTGGGAGCGCGTGAGGTAGCTCATTTTTTCCTTTCTGATTGTTCTCGATCGTGTCGTTCTGCTTGTGTCTTATTGCTCTGTCTTATGGACGCCACATCTCCCCGCCAGTCCGATCCCAGAACTCCCGGATGCCTTCCCGAACACGGGCAACATCGCGGGCTGTGCCGAGCAATTCAAAGCGATAGAGCTCCGGCACCTGGCACTTGGCGGCGATTGTTGGTCCAGCGCAGCAGTATGCCGTACCGAAATTCCTGTTTCCGCTGGTGATCACACCCCTGATGAGAGAGCGGTTATGTGAATTGTTGAGGAAGGTGATGACTTGCCTGGGCACCGCCTTCCGTGGGTCACCTCCGCCATAGGTTGGGGTGATGAGCACATAGGGCTCGTCGACGATGAGCTCCGGCTCCTTGCGCCGCAAGGGGATGCGGCGGGCGGGAATGTCCAACTTGTCGACGAATCGGCGGGTGTTTTCGGAGGCAGAGGAGAAGTAGACGATGCGCGGCTGCGAGACCGCGATTGGTTGCATTGGGGGAGAGGTCCTTTACAGCTTGTTGCTAGTTGGGGTTGGTTGTTCGTTGGGGTAAATGTTCATGACACCAGCTTTCAAAAGTTCAATGACACGAACTTTACAACAACAAGATATTGAACTTTTGTGTAGGGTGCCTAGTGTATCCAAGTTCACACCGCGTACGCGGCTGCGTAGTGCGGAATATGCCAGAGAGAAGAAAGGAAAAAGCTCGTGGCGAAGCTAACCCAAGAAATGAAAGACATGATCGATGCACAGCTGCCGTACCTGGCGACTGTGACCGACGGCGAGACGCTACTGCCGGACATCGGCCCGAAGCGCAGTCTGCGCGTGTGGGATGACGAGACGCTGATCTACAACGAAAACACCGGCCGGCAGCACCTGGAAAACCTACGGGCCGGTTCAAAGGCCGCTGTGGCGGTCGTGGATTGGGCAGAGCTGGACGGGTACCGGTTTATCGGTCCAGCAGAGTTGTTCCACGAAGGGCCGGTGTGGGAAGCAGCGGTGAAGTTCGCTGAGGAGAAGGGGCACAACCCACCGAAGATGGCGGTGCTGATCCACATTGAGCAGATCTACACCCTCATGCTCGGCAAGAATGCTGGCCGGTTGTTGGCCAGCGATGACGAGTCCCTGATGGTGGACTAGAAACCGTATTCGCGGGCGGTGATAGCCGCCTGGTTAACGATCCACTCCACCATCTCCTGCGTCGGAGCGCCGGAAATGGCCTGGTTGGAGGGGTTATTCATTACGCGGCGCACCACGCCCTCCACGATGATGGCGACCTTCCACAGGCCCAGCACGTGCCAGTAGGCCAGCGCCTGCCGGTCGCGGTCGGTATCCTTACCGGCCTTCTGCAGGTAGCGCTCCGCCAGCGCCTCCGGGCTGGGGAAACCGTCGGCCAGCGCGGCCTCGAAGCCAGGCAGCTGCAGGCCATTCTTGACCGGCCAATACGCCATCAGGGAGCCGATGTCCGACAGCGGGTCGCCGAGCGTCGTCAATTCCCAATCCACCACCGCGTTGATCTTTCCGGTATCCGGGTCCGCAATGATGTTGCCGATGTGCAGGTCACCGTGGACCAGCACGGTCTCGTCCTGCTCCGGGATCTTTGCCACCAGCAGCTGCGTCAGTTCGTCCAGCGCCGGCAGCTCGCGGGTCTTCGTCTTATCCCACTGGCCCGTCCAGCGCCGTAGCTGCCGTGGGGCGTAGGGCTTGTGGGACGCCAAGTCGTCCAAACCCACCGACTTCAGATCCACGCTGTGGATCGCCGCCATCGCGTCGATCAGCCCGTCGGCGATCTTGCCGCGCACCTCGGGCGAAATGCTGTCCGCAACCTTCATGGAGTTGACGGTCACACCGTCGATGGCGGACATGGCGATCACCGGCACGTCGGCTACCTGCTCGCTGCCTTCGCCGTGAGCTTCACCGCGGCTTGCACGGCGGCTTTCCTCCCAGTCCGTCGAGCTGCCGTAGATCTTTGGCACCGGCACATCCGTGTTCTCTAGTGCTGCCATGATCTTGCCCTCGCGGACCACATCGTGAGCGCTGGCGGTCAGCGTGCCCAATGGCGGACGGCGCACAACCACGCGCTTGCCCTGGGAATCCGTGGCCAGGTACGTCAGGTTCGATTGCCCCGCGCCGATGCGCTGCAGGGAGATGCCGTCCGCGCCGCCTTCCAGTCCGGCTACGTCGTGCAGCCAGCTGGCCAGCTGGGCGTCAGAAAAAGGGCTAGAGTTACTTGTCACGGTACTTCCTCAATTCTGCTCGGGCGATGGTCATGCGGTGCACCTCATCCGGGCCGTCGGCCAAGCGCAGGGTGCGCAGGCCCGCCCACATGGCGGCCAGGGGAGTGTCGTCGGTGACACCCTCCCCGCCGTGTACCTGAATAGCCTGATCAACGATCCGCAGCGCCATCGCCGGGGCGGCCACCTTGATGGCGGCGATCTCCTGGCGGGCTGCCTTGTTTCCGACGGTGTCCATCATCCAGGCGGCCTTCATGGTCAGCTGACGCGCCTGCTCGATGTCGATGCGGGCCTGGGCGATCTGGTCGCGGATGTTGTCACGGTTGGCTAGAGGCTTGCCGAATGCAGTGCGGGACATAGCGCGGGTGCACATGAGCTCCAGGGCGCGCTCGGCCATTCCGATGGCGCGCATGCAGTGGTGGATGCGGCCCGGCCCCAGGCGATCCTGGGAGATCTTAAAGCCCATGCCCTCGCCGCCGAGGATGTCCTTATCCGGCACGAAGACATCCTTGAATTGGACCTCCGCGTGGCCTTCGCGGTCGTGGTAGCCGAACACCGGCAGGTTGCGCACGATCGTCACACCAGGCGCGTCCGCGGGGACGGCGAGCATGGACTGCTGGCGGTGGACCTCCGCATCCGGGCTGGTCTTGCCCATCACGATCATCACCTTCAGGTGCGGGTGCATGCCGTTGGAGGTGAACCACTTGCGGCCGTTGAGCACGTAGCCGCCGTCGGTGCGTTCCATGCTCATGCGCACGTTGGTGGCATCGCTGGAAGCCACGCCCGGCTCCGTCATTGCAAATGCGGAGCGGATTTCGCCGCTGAGCAGGGGCTCCAGGTACTTTTCCCGGTGTTCGTCGGTGCCGTAGAGCTCGAAGACCTCCATGTTGCCGGTGTCCGGAGCGTTGCAGTTGCAGGCCTCGGGTGCGAGGTGCATGGACCGGCCCATGATCTCCGCCAGGGGCGCGTATTCGGCATTGGTCAGGCCCGGGCGGTTGCTGTCGGCACTTGTGCCGTCCGCGCCACCAGTGCCTCCAGCTCCGAGGTGGGGGTGGAAGAGGTTCCACAGGCCGCGCTTCTTCGCCTCGGCCTTCAGCTCGTCGAGGATGGCGGGGAAGTGGTGCGGGTCGCCGGATTCGCGCATCTGCTGCTCGTACACGGCTTCGGCTGGGTAGATGCACTCGTCCATGAATTCGGTGAGCTTGCCTTGGTACTCCAAGGACCGTTCGCTGTGCTGGAAATCCACTGTTTTTACCTTTCGACGCCAGATTGTCCGCCAGCGGGCTTATCCTTAGCGCTGGAATTTCCGGGGGTGGTCACGTCGATGGTCTTGTTGCCCACGAGCATTCCGCCGTCGACTACGAGGTTCTCACCGGTAAGCCAGGAGCTGGTGGGTGCGGCCAGGAAGGCGATGGCATCGGCGATGTCCTCTGGCTCGCCGATGCGGCCAGCGGGGATCAGGGTGGAGGTGGAGTCTTCGTTCTCCTTCCACAGCGCCTCCGAAAGCTTGGTGCGGACCACGCCGGGGGAGATGCTGTTTACGCGGATGCGTGGCGCCAGTTCGCGGGCCATCTGCTTGGTCAGGTGCAGCAGGGCAGCCTTGGAGGCGTTGTACACGCCGATGTAGTCCTCCATGGACAGGGCGCCGATGCTAGAGACGTTCACGACCGCGCCGGCGGGGCTGCGGTCAGCGGTGTCAGTGCCGGCAGCCTTACCGAGGCCTGCCTCGATGGCGGCGCTGGTCCAGATGACTGGCCCGATGGTGTTGATCTGGAAGACCTTCGCCATGATTTCCGCGGACTGCTTGTGCACGGGCCCGAAGGCGGGGTTCGTGCCCGCGTTGTTGATGAGTACATCCAGGCGGCCGAACTCCTCGACGGCCTGGGAGCAGGCCTTCTTGGCTGCCTCGGGGTCGGCGACGTGGGCGGCGATGCCGATGACGCGACCGGCGTCCGGGTTTTGCTTCCGGGCGGCTGCCTGCAGTTCTTCAGCAGCAGGGACGACGGTTTCTGGCTTGCGGCCGGTGATGACCACGTTCGCGCCACTGGCTGCGAGCTGAAGTGCGGTGGCGTGCCCGATGCCGCGGGTGCCGCCGGTGACGATGGCGGTCAGCCCGGCGTAGTCGTATTTACTCATTCAAGGGTCCTTAGCGGGTGTTGGGTACGGGATTTGAGTAGGGATGTTGGGATTGAGTTGTGACTCGCATCATAAGCAGATGGCGGGCTGCAAAAATGAAGGATCGCAAAACTAAGGAAATTTGGGTCTAAGTGAGGGAGACTGGCGTGAGGTTTAAAAAGTTTGGAGTTCTAGAAAATGGGGATTTTGTACCTGGTTCGCCATGGGCAGGCGAACTCTGGCGGCTTGCACACCAGCGATGTCGCAGACGGCGCGATGGAGGAAACCTACGACCGCCTGACACCCCTCGGGCACGAGCAGGCCGCGGCGACCGGCCGCAGCTTGGCCGCGCGCATTGGTGGGGTAGTCCGGGGTGCTCGCGGGAGCGCAGCGCGGGAGAGCGCCGCAGGCGAGGGCGCAGCGCGGCCGGTGGTGCTGTCCGGACCGCTCGGTCGGCAGCTCAGCACGGCCGAAGGTGTTCATGCGGAGCTGGAGGCTGCTGGCCTGGAACCGCAGGCCATTCGCACCGTGGAGCAGTGGCGCGAGTTTAGCTCCGACGACGTGCTGGCCCCCTACTTCCGCGCTCACCCCGACAAGCTCGCGGAGATCCGCCGGGCCTACGAAGCCGCGCGCGATAACCCCCGAGGAATGAAGGAGCACAACCGCCTGCTCGGCCGTGCCATCGACGCCGCCCTACGCGAGTGGCGCTCCACCCCGGCATTCGACTCTTTCGCCGCGCAGGTCAGGCAAGGTTTTTCGGACGCCACCTCCCTCGCCGCTGGTGATCAACCAGTCGTGGTGGTTACCTCCGGTGGACCGATCTCCATGTGTGCGGCCGAGCTAATCGGTGCCGATTGGACGCGGTTGATCAACAACATCTTCACCGCCTCGGTGAGCGTGTTTAGCGTCCGGAGTGCGGGCAAAGCCCAGTTGCTGAGCTTCAATGAACACGCGCACCTGGACATTCCAGACGCATCGGGCGGCCGCCCGCTGCGCCGCTACCGCTAAAGATGGCTCCGCCTAAGGGGCTTCCGGGTTTGTCTTAGAGCTCCCCGGGCTTCGTGTCCTCCATGCCGACCATGCGGAAAGTCATCAGACTGAGGGTTTTGATCGTGCGCTCCACGATTTCTTCACGGTTCTCATCCGTGACCTCGTAGAAGCCTTGAATAAAGGTGGCGTGGCAGAAGCGGGTGAACATTGCAGCGATAGCGGCGGCGGTGTATTCCACATCATCCAACGGCGGGATCATGTTTTTGGCAATCATCGCCTCCAGCATTCGGCGATTGCGGCCAACCATCTGCTTAGCGATCTGCATCTGCCGATCTGCAAGTTCGGGGGTGAACTGGGAAGACTGGGCAACCAGGTTCATGGCTCCTGCATTATTCGCGTAGAAGCGCACGAACTCCCGGTTGCTGTGAATCACCGTAGCGCGGGCGTCATCAATGCTCAGCAAGCTGTCGTCGAGTGTGGGGTTTAGGTCCTTTTCCACACTTGCCAACACGTTCATCAGAAGGTCCTGGCGGTCCTCGAAATACGTGTAGAGGGTGCCGACGGAACAGCCGGCCTCCTCCGCGATCTTCGTCAGCTTAGTGTGGTGGTAGCCGTCGGTGGTGAACACCTTGCGGGCGGCGTCCAGAATGTCTGCGCGACGGGCCGCAGCTTTCGGAGAGAGTGATTCGTTTGAGTGAGTAGCTGCGGTGCCGCGTGGGTAGTTATTTGAAGCTCTTCGCCAGCTTCCATAGTCGTGCACCATAAGCTTCATCATATAAGACTTAAACCTTATTAACTAAACAATAATGAAAGTTTTTCGGGCTTCAATGATTAAAAATTCAAACTCGACGGGAATGCAGAAACCGCGCGTTGTTGCGGACGTGGATACGGGGATCGACGACAGCTTGGCGCTGATTTATTTGGCCGGGCTGCATTCTGCCGGGGAAATTGATTTAGTGGTGACGACCAGCGCGGGGAATACGACCGCGGGGCAGGCAGCGGTGAATTCCGCGGAGGTTCTGCGGCTGGCTGGGGCGGCGGAGGTGCCCGTGGTGGCGGGGGCGCGGGCGCCGCTGAAAGTTCCATTGACGACTACTCCGGAAACGCACGGAGAAAGAGGTTTAGGCTATTACTCGCCTCTGGATGGGGGTGGTTTGGCGCGCGCAGCGGGCGATGTGGATGGTTCGGGCTCGGCGGGCGATGCGCGGGCAGCAGTGGAGTTGTGGCGCGGAGCCTCGCACATCCTGATTGCCGGCCCGGCTACGAACCTCGCCTGGGCGCTGCGGCACGCGCCGGAGGCTGTGGGTGGTGCGGCTGGGAGTGGCGCGACTGGAAGCGGCACGGCTGGGGCCGAGGTCACCCTGATGACCGGTGCCTTTAACTACCCCGGGAACACCACGCCTACGGCCGAGTGGAATGCCTGGGTCGACCCCCACGCGCTGAAGGAGGTCTTCGCCGCTCCCGCCTCCACCCGCCAGCGGCCGACGATTTGCCCGCTCAACGTCACCGAGCAAGTCCTGCTCTATCCCGAACGTTTGCGCAGGTGGCAGCAAGCGCTGCGCCCCACGCGCCCAGAGCTGGCGACCCTCCTCGGCGACGCCCTCCGCTTCTACTTCGAATTCCACCAGTCGGTCGGCGTGGGCTATTGCGCGCAGATCCACGACCTCGCCGCGGCCATGGTGATGTTGCGGCGCGTTCCTTGTTCTTTTTATGACGCCACCGTGGACGTCGAAGCCGACTCTCCCCTCATGCGCGGCACCACCGTGGCTGACCGGGTTGCGGAGGTTTCCGCCAGTGAAGGTGTTGCGACCAGTAGGGGAGCAGAGGCGCGCGGAGCGTACTGGGATCGCCCGGCGAATGCCCGGATTCTCGAGTCCCTGGACCCGGCCGATGTGTTCGCGGAGTTCGAGCGGGTAGTGTGCGGGCGGCATTTAGAGGGCTGTAGCCAGGGCTAGAAGGCCGGTAATCAAGGGCTTTGAGGGGGTAAATGTCGTTAGAACGGGAATGCGTTAAGGGCAATAATTTGCATTAGTCTAAACCCGCAGGTCAGAGCGTTTTAAATTTTCCGGCTCCGCGCTGAGCGCCTACGTATTCCCGTTTTAGCGACATTTGGGTGACATTTGGCGGAGGATGGGTGCTTTTCGGCGCTGAAGGGGGACTATTTGGCGGGTGAATGGCCTGGAAATGCAAAAGCGCCGCGCCGGGACTTCGAAAAGTCTCCGACGCGGCGCAGCTAACCAGTGGCCAGGTAGCTGAAGCGGCCAGCTAACCAGCGGGTAGCCTGCGGGCGCTAGAGGAAACTAGACGCGCTCGCGGGCCTTCTTAGCGGCAGACACCAGAACCTCCAAGGAGGCAGTGGTCTCTTCCCAGCCGCGGGTCTTCAGGCCACAGTCCGGGTTAACCCACAGCAGGGAGGGGTCCACGGAATCCAGGGCGGCGGACAGCAGGTCGTTGACCTCCTGCTGCTTCGGCACGCGCGGGGAGTGGATATCCCACACGCCCGGGCCGACGCCCAGCTCGTAGCCCTCGTCCTTCAGCGCAGCCAGAACCTGCATGCCGTTGCGGGCGGCCTCGATGGAGGTCACGTCGGCGTCCAGGTTGGAGACCGTGTCGATCAGCTCGTTGAACTCGGAGTAGCACATGTGCGTGTGGATCTGCACCTTGTTCTCCGCGCCGGAGGTAGCCAGGCGGAAGGAGCCAACGGCCCACTTCAGGTAGTCCGGCTGCTGCTCCTTGCGCAGTGGCAGCAGCTCGCGGATAGCGGGCTCGTCCACCTGCACCACGCGAGCGCCAGCGGCGATCAAGTCGTCGATCTCGTCGCGCAGAGCCAGAGCAACCTGGTCGGCGGTCTCGCCCAGCGGCTGGTCGTCACGCACGAAGGACCAAGCCAGCATGGTCACCGGGCCGGTCAGCATGCCCTTGACCGGCTTGTCGGTCAGGTCAGCTGCAACCTTGTACCAGTCGACGGTCATGGCGTGCGGGCGGGAAACGTCACCGAAGATGATCGGCGGGCGCACGCAGCGGGAGCCGTAGGACTGCACCCAAGCGTGCTCGGTGGACAGGTAGCCGTCCAGCTGCTCGGAGAAGTACTGCACCATGTCGTTACGCTCCGGCTCGCCGTGCACCAGCACGTCCAGGCCCAGCTCTTCCTGGCGCTTGATAACGTCCGCGACCTCGTCCTTCATCGCCTGGGTGTAGGCTGCGTCGTCGATCTCGCCCTTGCGGTGCTTCGCACGCGCCTGGCGGATCTCCGTGGTCTGCGGGAAGGAGCCGATCGTGGTGGTCGGCAGCGGTGGCAGGTTCAGTTCTGCCTTCTGTGCCTCGCGGCGGGCCTCGATGGAGTCGCGGCGACGGTCGGCATCGGTCACGGCATCCTGGCGCTCGCGCACGGCGGCGTTGTGGGTCAGGGTGGAGTTCTTGCGATCCTCGATGGCCTCGCGGGTCTCGGCGAACAGCTGCTCGTCGGCCTCGGTCTGCTCGCCGCGCAGGGTGCGGGACAGGGCAGCGACCTCGCGGATCTTCTCGGAGCCGAAGGCCAGCCACTTCTGAACCTCAGGGTTCAGGTTCTGCTCGCGCTGCAGGGAGTACGGCACGTGCAGCAGGGAGCAGCTCGTGGAGACGGCAACCGGGCCGCGCTCCTTCAGGCCCTGAAGGGTCTTCAGCGCTGCGTCCAAGTCGGTGCGCCAGACGTTGTGGCCATCCACAACACCGGCAGCCAGCAGCTCCTTGCCGGTCCAGGCGGGCAGCTCGGCGGCAGCAGCGCCACCGGTGACCAGGTCCACGCCGAAGGCAGCCACACCGGAGCCGCCCAGCAGCTCGATGGCTGCGTTGCCGTCGCCGAAGTAGGTCTGGATGAGGAGGTTGACGCCCTCATCGCCAGCGCCCGCAGCCTCAACCAGCTTCTCGTAGCCAGCGCGGGTGCGCTTCAGCAGATCCTCGTTGGCGGCCGCATCAGCGTAGGCGAAGTCGGTGACCAGGATCGGCTCGTCGAACTGTACCCACTTCACGCCGCGGTCGGCGATGCGCTTGAGCAGGCGGGAGTAGGCGTCAAAAATCTCTTCGAGGTGAGTGAAGGCATCAGAACCATCGACGGTGCGGGACAGCGCCAGGTACGTCAGCGGGCCAACCAGCACCGGACGAACGGCCTCGCCTGCGCGGGTGACCTGGTCGCGGATGTCCTCGAGGAATGCGGAATCGTCCAGCTCTACGCGGGAGTCCTTGGATAGCTCCGGGACGATGTAGTGGTAGTTCGTGTCGAACCACTTCGTCATTGCGGAGGCTGGCAGCTCCTTGGTGCCGCGGGCGGCGGCGAAGTAGCGGTCGATGAAGCGCGGCAGGCCGTCATTGTCGTGGTCCGCGATGTCGGCGACGCGCTCGGGCAGCAGGCCCAGCAGGGCGGTGGTGTCCAGCACTGCGTCGTAGAAGGAGCGGCCAGAGAAGGCTGCGGAATCCAGGCCAGCGGCCAGCAGCTCGTCGGTGTAGTCGTTGACCAGGCGAGTTGCGGTGGTAGCCAGGTTGCGGCCGGTGGAGTTATCGCGCCAGTATCCCTCGAGAGCCTTCTTTAGCTCGCGGTCGGGTCCGATGCGCGGTACCCCGGCGACGGTTGCGTTGAAAGTCATAGTCTTTCTTGTCTTCCTTTTCCTAGTGGCCCCGCCAAGCGGGGCTGTGTCTAGCTGTAAAGCTGTTTAGCTGTATGGAATTCTTGCCAGTGCGGTTCCCGCGCGGGTGCGCCTTTCCCGGGGCTCCAGAAGTCGCACACAAGTGGCGAGGCAATGCCTTCGCCGGTGCGTGGGTCGCTTGCTCAACTATTTAAGAATAGACAGCTTAGTCTGTCAACTAGATCACTTAATTCGGGGTTCCAGAACCCCCGCCCTCGTATCCGAAAACCCGCCGAATCGCCCCGCCTAAAGTCCTGCGATTTGTGCATCGGGTCCGCAGGCTGTAAGCATTTAAACGACATCAAAACCACTGGCCACGCGGGGTGATTCGCGGGCGGAACGTCGAGGTGACATAGACGTTGTGCCCAGCCCGCGCTGGCCTGTGTGAAGACTTCCGAAATTTGAGGTTCCACCCCATGCGCCCCCTGTCACAAAAAGCCACTTATGCACTGCTCGGTCTAGCCGCGATCATCATTGTCGCCACCTGGCTGACCCTCGTCATCTGGCAGCCCAGCGACTCCAACTACGAGTCCCTCGCTGATTCCAAGAGCTCCACCATCGCCCTGGTCGGCTTCGTCGTCCCCGCCATCCTCGCGCTGATTGCCGTGATCCCGCGCCTGCCCGTGCGCACCCTGGCGCTGTTGCCGGTCGCCCTGGCCATCAACGTGATCCTCGGCCACATCATCGGCAACATGGGCCTGCCACTGCCGCTGTACCTGGATTCCATCGGCACCGTGCTGGTCGGCGCCCTGGCCGGCCCGTGGGCGGGTCTGGTCACCGGCGTGCTGTCCGCCCTGGTGTGGGGCACATTCAACCCGACCGTTGTGGGTTTCGCTGCGGCCTATGCCTTCGTCGGCGTCTGCGCCGGGTTGCTGGGCAAGTGGTGGACGGGTGCGTATTGGAGAATCGGCTTGTCCGCGTTGCTTATTGGCTTCCTGACGGCCCTTCTCTCCGCACCGATCGCCTCCTTCATCTTCGGCGGTACTGCAGGCACGGGTACGGGTCTGTTGGTCACTGCTTACCGGACGTTGGGCTTCGAGCCGATGACGGCCGTCTTCCTGCAGTCCTGGACCTCCGACCCGCTCGATAAGCTGATCGTGTTCACCATCATCTACCTGGTCATCCGCGCCCTGCCACAGCGCACGCTCCGCACCTTCGCACCGGTGGGCAAGGACGGCAGCGCCCCTGCCGACCACACCGCCGCAGCAGACAAGACCGCATGAACCCACTGACCTACCTCACCCTCGCCGCCAGCGGGGTGATCTTCGTCCTCGTCGCCGATAGCCTCGCCGTGAGCGCTATCGCGTGGGGTCTGTGCGCCCTTGTGGCTCTTTTCTTCTCGACGCCCCGTCGTCCCTTCCTGGCAGCCAACCTCTTAGGCCTACCGGCCTTCATCGGCTTCGGTCTGATGTACGCCCCCTTCGGCCAGGAGCCCGGCTGGTGGATCATCACCCGCGACGGCCTGCAGATCGCCCTCTCTCTGGGCGGCCGTTTCCTAGCCGCCACCACCATCGGCCTGACCATCGGCAGCTTCGTAAACCTCGACCAGCTGATGCGCACCGTCCAGCCGCGCCTGCCCGCCAAGCTGGTGTACGTCGTCGGCGCGACCGCCCGGCTGCTGCCGCTGGCCCGTGCCCGCTGGCTGACAATCCAGCAGGTTCGCGCCTCCCGCGGCGTGGACGTTTCCACTTTGGGGGCGAAGTGCCGCATGATCCTGCCGCTGATCGTCGGCATGGTGGACGATGCCGCCACCCGCGCCCGCCCGCTGCAGCGCACCGGCATCGGCGAGCCCGGCCCGCGTACCGTACTGCGCCCCGTCCCGGATACTGCCCTGGACTGGGCGGTCCGCCTGCTGGCCATCGCTGCCCTGGTGGTGGGATGCTGGTGGGCAGTGCACTAGCTGGGCTATGGGCACCAGTAAACGCAAGCACTAGCGAACGACCAGAAAGATCCCGCGCGAACAATGCCTTTGAGTACCTTCATCTGGGGAGATAGTGGCGTCGGACTATCCGAACACGCCTGGGCGCACGCAGAAAAGACGGGCGCGGCATGGGTTGGCAACGAGGCCAGCGCGCACATTTCCCTGCTGCGCAACACGGTCGCCGAAGAGCTCGCGTTCCCCATGGAGCAGCGCGGGGTGCCGCGGACCGAGATGCAACAGCGCGTGGAGACCGCCCTGCGCCTATGGGGACTGGAAGACCAGGCTGAGCAGAATCCCGCCACCCTGTCCACCGGCCAGACCCGCCGCGTGGCCATTGCCGCCGCGTTGCTGGCCCGCCCCGAAGCGCTGGTGCTCGACTGCCCCCTCGACGGCCTGGACGCCGCCGCCGTTGACACCCTGCGCCGCACCATTGCGGACTTTCCGGGGCCCGTCACCGTTTACGATCGTGCGGGTTCGCCCTTAAGTGATGACGCCCCCTCGCACCAGCGCCTGCTAGCCGACGGCACCCTGACCGATTCCCCCGCGCCGAAACCTGCAGCCGAGTCGGTGGCTCCGGAGATCACCGAGCAGGGGAGCACGGGGACGGCCCTGCTGGCGCGGGATGTGGTTTTCCGCCGGGGTGGCGTCGGCCCCATAAACCTGGAGGTTCCCGCAGGTCGGGTGGTGCACCTGGCCGGGCCGAACGGGTGCGGCAAGACGACCCTATTCCTGGGCGCGCTGGGGTTGCTGAAGTACCGGGGAACGCTGCGCGCGGAGGGGCTGAAGGGCTGGGCGCCCACGCAGATGGATCAGGCGGTGACCTGCCGGACCGTGGCCGAGGAGCTGGCCGTGGGGGCGGGCGAGGAGCTGGCCGAAGCGGCAATAGACTTCGCCCGGCTGGGCAGGTGGGCGAACACCCATCCGCTGGACGTGCCCGCGGCGAAGCGGCGGATCATGCTGGTCGCGGCGGCGATGGTGCGCGGCGCGGACCTGGTGATGCTGGACGAACCGACCGTGGGGCTGGACGTGCTGGGTTACCGCGAGCTGGCGGAGCTGATGCACCGCTACGCGGGTGGCGAGTATGCGCGGATGATCGGGCGGGGCGGATCTGGCGCGCTGGGCGAACCTGGTAGCGCGGGCGCGCCGGGCAGGCAGGGCACGCGGCACACGCAGAGCGCGCCGACGGTGCTGTGGACCTGCCACGACGCGCGCTTTGCAGCGCAGGTCAGCGATCTGCGGATTGATATGGCGGGCTAGTCCCGCCGGGCTAGTTGCGCCGGGTTAGTTCCGCCGAGCGCAGCGAACTAGTCCGTAATCTCGATCGAGTCGCCGTTGCGCTCGACCTTCTTGGCCGGGACCATCGGGTCGCGGGAGGGGCCTTCCAGCACATCGCCAGTGGCGACGTCGAACTTGGACATGTGCTTCGGGCAGACCGCCACGGTTACGTCTCCGGATTTCTCAATGGAGTTGATGGTGCCACCGGCGTGCGGGCAAGAGGTGGAGAACGCCTTGTACTCGTTCTCTCCGGGGCGGGAGAGCACCCAGCCGTCCAGAATTGTCGCGCCGCCGACCTCCAGGTCCGCGGCATCGGCCTTCGCCACAACCTCCTCGCCGGCACAGGCTGCCAGCAGGGCGCCGGAGGCGGTGGCTGCGGTGGCTACGGCCACCCCGCGCAGAAACGAGCGGCGGGAGCAGGGGAGGGAGCTGTGACGCTGGGGGTTCGGCTGCATTTCACTCATAAACCGATCATCCCATCAGGCCGCGCGGGCTACAAGCTCGCACGCGGCGGGGCTGGTACGCGGGATGGGCGGAGCTGGCCGCGTAAGGCGGCGGAGCTGGCACGCAGGCCGGGCGGGCCTGGCAGCGTAAGTATGTGGGCATAAGTAAGGTGAAAGACTATGTACACTCCCGAGGCAATTGGTACTCCACTGACTCCCTCCTCCCTCAAGGTCCTCCTGCTCGGAGCCAGCGAGCTGGGGCGGGAGCTCACCATCGCTCTGCAGCGCCTGGGCGTGGAGGTGCACGCCGCGGATCGCTACGTCGGCGCGCCCGCGCACCTCGTGGCCAACAAGGCCCACGTGCTGGACATTCACGACGAGGACGCCATCCGCCAGCTGGTCCGCGAGGTTGGCCCGCACTTCGTCGTCCCGGATTCGGAGACCATTCCCGCCGACGTGCTGCAGGAACTAGAGGCCAACGAGGTGGCCTCCGTCGTGCCGACCGCCCTGGCCAACCGCCTGACGATGAACCGCGAGGGAATCCGCACCTTCGCCCACGACAAGCTGGGCCTGCCTAACAGCACCTTCCGCTTTGCCTCCACCGCTGACGAACTCGCCCGCGCGGCCGAGGAAATCGGCTACCCGTGCGTGGTCAAACCCGTCATGAGCAGCTCCGGCGCAGGCCAAAGCTACGTCGGGGGAGTGGACGAACTGGAGGCAGCCTGGAACGCAGCCCTCAAGCACTCCCGCACCAACGTCCAGCGCGTCATGGTCGAGCAGTACATCCCCTTCGACTACGAAGTCACCATCTTGGCCGTACGTTCCATCGACCCTGCCACCGGCCGGGAAGCCACCTGGTTCTGCGAGCCCATCGGCCACCGCCAGGACCGCGGCGACTACGTGGAATCCTGGCAGCCCGCGCACATGTCCGAGGATGCGCTAGATACCGCCCGCAGCATCGCCGCCCGCATCGCCACCGCGCTGGGAGGTCGCGGAGTGTACGGCGTGGAGCTGTTCGTCAAGGGCGACGACGTCTACTTCTCCGAGGTCAGCCCCCGCCCGCACGATACGGGCATGGTCACCCTCGGCACCCAGCGGTTCTCCGAATTCGACCTGCACGCACGCGCCATCCTGGGGCTGCCGATCGATACCACGCTGATCTCCCCGGGAGCCTCCGCCGTAATCCGCTGCGAGGATAAGCACGACGGCGATATTGAGTACGTGGGCGTCAATAAGGCAATGGCAGTAGAAGAAACCAACGTCTACCTATTCGGCAAGCCCCGGGCACTCGCGCGGCGGCGAATGGGAGTGGCAGTGGCCACCGCCGAAGACACGGATCAGGCCCGACAGCGCGCCGAAGAGGCCGCTGGGTATATCGAGGTGCGGCCGACGGTTTTCGCAGAAGAAGGGCAGTAGCCCTAAAATCCGAGGTATGGGACATAGCGCAACTGACCTCAACGAAACCCGAATTCTGCTGTACTACTGCTTCACCCCGATCGACGACCCGACCGCGGTGATGCTGTGGCAGCGTGCGCTATGCGAACAGCTGGAGCTTAAGGGGCGCATCCTCATCAGCAAGCACGGCATCAACGGCACCGTCGGCGGCTCGCTGGCCAGCTGCAAGCAGTACGTGCGCCGCACCCGCGAATTCCCCGGCTTCAAGAAGATGGAGTTCAAGTGGTCCGCGGGCTCGGCCGACGACTTCCCGCGCCTGTCCGTGAAGGTGCGCGACGAGATCGTGGCCTTCGGCGCCCCCGACGAGCTGAAGGTGGACGAAAACGGCGTGATCGGCGGCGGCGTGCACCTGAAGCCGGAAGAAGTAAACAAGCTGGTGGAGGAGCGCGGCGACGAGGTTGTCTTCTTCGACGGGCGCAACGCCATGGAGGCGGAGATCGGCAAGTTCAAGAACGCCATCGTGCCGGATGTGCGCACCACCCACGACTTCATCGGCGAGATCGAATCCGGTAAATACGACGACCTGAAGGGCAAGCCGGTGGTCACGTACTGCACGGGCGGCATCCGCTGCGAAATCCTAAGCTCGCTGATGAAGAACCGCGGGTTCGAGGAGGTCTACCAGATCGACGGCGGCATCGTCCGCTACGGCGAAAAGTACGGGGATAAGGGGCTTTGGGAGGGTTCCCTGTATGTTTTCGACGGGCGCATGCACATGGAATTTAGTGATGACGCCGCTACGCTGGGCCGCTGCCGGGCGTGTGGGCACGCGACCAACGACTTCCACAACTGCGTAAACGAGCAGTGCCGCGAGCAGATCCTGCTGTGCGAGGAGTGCGCCGCGGACCCGGAGAGCGCGACGTGCGGGCGCAAGGAGTGCGCCGAGGTCGCGGCGGAGATGGTGGCGCGGTAGCGGCGGGGTGCCGGAGGGGATGGGGGAATGTCGCTAGAACGGGAATACGCGCCGCCCCGTGGGGGTAATTCTCCGTTGGGCGGGGTAAATGTCGCCAGAACGGGAATACGTTAATAGCAATGAGTGTTGAGAATGTAAAACTGCAGGTCAGGGGCTTGTGAAAAATCGAGGAGGCCAGCGCGCGCTGACGTATTCACGTTCTAACGACATTCACCTCTCCACGCGCGGTTGAACCGCGGTGGAGAGGTGACGCGGTAGAAAAAGTGCGCCGAGGTCGCGGCGGAATTGGTGGCGAAGTAGCGGCGGGGTGCCGGAAAGCAGCGGCGGGGTGCCGGACTAGAGCTCCAGCTCCATGGTGACGTGGGGGATGCCCTCCTCGTCGAAGGGGTCACCGACGGGCTTAAAGCCGAACTTCGCGTAGAAGTCCTGCACCTGCTCTTGGGCATTCAAGGAAACGCGGGCGACCTGGGTAGTCGGGTCGAGCGCGGCGGCGCGACCCTTGCAGACCTCTAAGGCTTGCTCCATGATTTGGGAGGCGATGCCGCGACCGCGCACATCCTTGGCTACACACATGCGGCCAATGTGCTGGTCATCCGGCTTGCCGTACACGCGCGCCGTGCCCACCAGGCGCAGGGGAGATCCCGGATCCGGCTGGCCGAAGGGGTACTCCGGGCCGCTGCCGGGGTGGATGTATGCCAGCACGTGGTGGGTGTTGGGGTTCGGGTCGATGTCATCGATCTCCGCGAAGGGGGTCTGCTGTTCGTGGACGAACACGTCCACACGCAGCTTGTACAGAGGGTGAAGCTGCTGGGCGGGCATCGCCAGAAGCGCGCGACCGGTGAAGTGGACGGCTGGGAACTCGGCCGAGCTTCCAGCGGTGGAGGGGGAGCTGGAGCCGGCGGAGGGGGAGCCGGAGCTGGAAGCGGAGGAGGGAGTGCTGGTCATGGCTTAGACGTTCTTGCCCTGGGAGTGGTGCAGCATCTCGTCCCACTCGCGCACCTTCTTGCGCTCGCGGCCCTCGGCCTCGCCGAGCTCGCGCTCGTGCTTATCCAGGCTGTACCAGCCCTCCCACGTGGTGTGGGCGATGCCCTTCTCCTCGAGGAAAGCCTCGACGGCCTCCAGCTCCGGCTTCTCCGGGTTAAAGCCGATGCCGTTGGCAGCATCCTCCAGCAGGTTGGCGACGGTCTCGTTGGCATCACCCTTGGTGTTGCCGATCAGGCCGACCGGGCCGCGGCGGACCCAGCCGGTGGTGTACACGCCGGGCAGGCGCTCGCGCTTCTCGGCCTCCGGGTCGGCGGAACCCGGAACGCCCGCGATGCCATCGGCGGTCGGCCCCTCGGTGAGCACGCGACCACCGACGTTCGGCAGCACGTTCTGACGCTCATCCCACGGCAGGCCCGGCTGCTCGTCGGACTTGTAGCCCACGGCGCGGTAGACCGCGCCGACCGGCCACTCGGTGAGCTTGCCGGTGCCAGAGACAGAGCCATCGCCATTGAGCTCGGTTCGTTCGGTGACGAATGCGGTCACGCGGCCTTCGGCGTCAGTCTTAACCTCAACCGGGGACTCGAAGAAGTGGATGTACAGCTTGTGAGGAGCGCCCTTCGGGTCGGCGATGGCGTACTGCTCCAGGCGGGTGCAGACCATGTCCTGAATCTTGGACGCGCGGCGGGCCTCCTCGGAACCCTCGTCGTATTGGATGTCCTCCGGGTCGATAACGATCTCGATCGTGTCGGAATCGTTGAGCTCCTTCAGCTCCAGCGGGGTGAACTTAGCCTGCGCGGGGCCGCGGCGGCCGAAGACGTGGATCTCCTTGGCCTGGTTCTCCTTCAGGGAATCATAAACATTGTCCGGGATCTCGGTGACCTTCAGCTCCTCGCCGGTCTTGGCCAGCACGCGGGCGACGTCCAGGCCGACGTTGCCCACGCCGACGACGGCGACGGAGTCCGCGGACAGATCCCACTTGTCCTCGAAGTACGGGTTGGCATCGTAGAAGCCAACGAACTCGCCGGCGCCGATGGTGTGCTCGCCGCCGGGGATGTTCAGCGGACGGTCATCGGTGGCGCCCGTGGCGTAGATAACCGCATCGTAGAACTGCTTGAGCTCGTCAACGGTGACGTCCTCGCCGACGTTGATGTTGCCGAACAGGCGGATCTCAGGCTTGTCCATCACCTTGTGGAGGGACTTGATGATGCCCTTAATACGCGGGTGGTCGGGGGCAACGCCGTAGCGGATCAGGCCGAAGGGGGCCGGCATGCGCTCGTAAATGTCGACGCTGACGTCGGCCTCAGACTTCGTCAGCGCGTCGGAGGCGTAGATGCCTGCCGGACCGGAGCCGATGACTGCAATGCGAAGTGGGCGATTCTCGGGCATGTCAGGTGCAAATCCTTCTTGTTCGGGTTGTACTTCGGTTATTGGGTAAACCGCGGTGTTGAGCTCGCGCGGTGCGTTTTGTTGCTGCTCCGCGTGAACCGCATGAAGCGTTCGAGCTGCTCATGAATTTACACATTCTAATGTAGCGAAAATCCACGCAGGGTCGCTAAATCGGGTCACTGCGGGTAACTCCCCGAACTATAGACAACTCTGTCTAGAAAAATCAACATTTCGCTTGAATTTGTGTCGGATCCCATCTAGGCTGAACCGGACAATGTAGACAGACAGATCAGTCTAGATGGAATTTGAGGCACCATGACCACCGGAACGACCACCGGCACCACCGGACCGGCCGCTGAAAATAAGCCAGCGCGCCCGCGTCGCAAGAAGCAGCGCAAGCCCCAGGGGCAGTGGGCTGTGGACGGCCGCGAGCCGCTCAACGACGACGAGCGGGTCAAGCAGGAAGACCCCGGAATTAGTGTGATGCAGCGCATCCGCGACATCTACTCTAAGGAGGGCTTCGACTCGATCCCCGCCGAGGACCTCGCCCCGCGCTTCAAGTGGGTCGGCATGTACACCCAGCGCAAGCAGGGGCTGGACGGAGAGAAGACCTCGACCCTGACCAACGCGGAACTGCAGGACAACTACTTCATGATGCGCATCCGCCTGGACGGCGGCGTGGTCAGCTCCGCTGGCCTGCGCACCATCGGCGAGATCTCCGAGAAGTACGCGCGCAACACCGCCGACTTCACCGACCGTCAGAACGTGCAGCTGCACTGGATCCGCATCGAGGACGTCCCGACCATCTGGGACGAACTGGCAAAGGTCGGCCTGGATTCCTTCTTCGGCTGCGGCGACGTACCGCGCGTGATCCTCGGCTCCCCGGTTGCGGGCATCGCCAAGGATGAGATCATCGACGGCCGCCCGGCCATCGAGAAGATTAAGAAGGAACTGCTGCCAGACCCCGAGTTCGGCAACCTGCCGCGCAAGTTCAAGTCCGCGATCTCCGGCCACGCCCGCCAGGATGTCACCCACGAGATCCAGGACCTCGCCTTCATCGGCTCCGAGCACCCGGAGTACGGCCCCGGCTTCGACGTCTGGGTCGGTGGTGGTCTGTCTACCAACCCGATGCTCGCCCAGCGCCTGGGCGTGTGGGTGCCGATCGACGAGGTGCCGGAGGTCTGGGCCGGCGTGGTCCGCATCTTCCGCGACTACGGCTACCGCCGCATGCGCAACCGCGCCCGCCTGAAGTTCCTGGTAGCCGACTGGGGCGTAGAGAAGTTCCGCGAGGTCCTGGAAAACGAGTACCTCAAGCGCCCGCTGCTGGACGGCCCGGAACCGGAGGAGTACCCGGGCTACCGCGACCACGTCGGCCTGCACGAGCAGAAGGATGGCCGCTTCTACCTGGGCGTAAAGCCCACCGTCGGCCACACCGACGGCAAGCAGCTGCAGCAGCTGGCCGATCTGGCGGAAAAGCACGGCACCACCAACATCCGCACCACCCCGGACAAGGAGCTTTTGTTCCTGGACCTGGAGCGCGAGGCTGCGGAGGCCCTCGCCGCGGACCTGGAGGAGCTCGGCCTGTCCGCCAAGCCCTCGGCCTTCCGCCGCGACATTATCTCCTGCACCGGCTTGGAGTTCTGCAAGCTCGCACATGTCGTCACCAAGCAGCGCGCCATCGCCCTGGTGGACGAGCTGGAGGATCGCCTGGGCGACCTCGACGTGCCGCTGAAGATCAGCCTCAATGGCTGCCCGAACTCCTGTGCGCGCACCCAGGTGGCGGATATTGGCCTGTCCGGCAAGATCCTCACCACCGACGAGGGCGAGCGCGTGGAGGGCTTCCAGGTGCACCTCGGCGGAACCATCGGTCTGGAGCCGCACTTCGGCAAGAAGGTGCGCGGCAACCAGGTCTTCTCCAAGGATCTGGGCGACTATGTGGTCCGTGTGGTGGAGAACTTTAAGTCCCACCGCACCGAGGGTGAGGAGTTCCGCGACTGGGTTGTCCGCGCCGACGACGAGCTGTTGGTGTAGCCGATGAGTGTTCCGGATAAAGACTCTCTGCCGAGCGTGAACGAGCAGGTCGGCGGCCGTGTGGGTCACCCGAATGCCCGCCGCGCGACGGTGAATAACTGCCCCTACTGCATGTCCCAGAACCTGTTCCCGGACGCGGAGACCGACAACGCCTGGCAGTGCCGCGAATGTATGCGGGTTTTCTCCGTCAAGTTCCACGGACAGCTGTTGTAACTGACCTTTTATTGACGCCCCCTCGCCCCCACCCCTTGAGGGGCCATTCGTAGCCTTTGTGCAGGTCGCGACGGCGGGGCGTCACAAAGAATCCCGAACCCGGTTGTAGGAATGGACAGATTGGTCTATTGTGGTGGAAACCAGAGCAGACCGATCGGTCTGTCTAGGGAATAACCAAGAGTTCCCCCGAGTTCTTAAGAAGCACACTTCGACAAACCAAACATCAACCCCGAGAAGAGGAGCTCATGAGCCTGGTAGATGCGACCGGCCTGCTCGGCGGGAATTCGGATGACTTCCGAGACCCAGCCGAGAGTCCGCAGGGCGCGCCGACCAAGACCACACCGCTGAGCGACGAAGAGAGAGCCGCTAACGAGCAGCTCGTCGCTGAGTGGAACGACAAGCTAGAAGGCGCCAGCGCTGAAGAGATCATGGAATGGGTAGCCGAGCACGTGCCCGGCAAGGTTGCCGTGACCATGTCCATGCAGGACACCGTCCTGGCCGAGCTGGCGGAAGGACGCCTGGCGGAAGACCGCGCGGAGCTGGTCTTCCTGGACACCGGCTACCACTTCGCCGAAACGCTCGAGACCCGTGACAAGGTCCAACAGCGCTACAACCTGCCGCTGGAAAACATCACTCCGGTCCTCAGCCGCGAGGAGCAGGACAAGGTCTACGGCCCGCGCCTGTACTCCCGCGACAACACCGCCTGCTGCCGCATGCGCAAAGTCGAGCCGCTGGCGCGGATGTTGAACCCCTTCAACGCCTGGATCACCGGCGTGCGCCGCGTGGACAACGCCCTGCGCGCCAACACCCCGGTGCTGGACGTGGACCGCACCGGCCGACTGAAGATCAACCCCATCGTCGCCTGGAGCGACGAGGACGTGGAGACGTATATCAACGACCACGACCTGATCATCAACCCCCTGACCAAGCAGGGCTACCCGTCGATCGGCTGCGAAACCTGCACCCTGCCGGTCGCCGAAGGACAGGACCCCCGATCCGGCCGCTGGGCCGGCTCCAACAAGACAGAATGCGGACTTCACACATGAGCAATGAAAACACCACCGCCCTCTCGCCGCACCTGGCGAGTCTCGAGGCGGAAGCAATCGAGATCCTGCGCGAAGTAGCAGGCCAGTTCGACCGCCCCGCGCTGCTGTTTTCCGGCGGCAAGGATTCCGTCGTGGTCCTGGAGCTGGCGAAGCGCGCCTTCCACCCCGCACCAGTTCCTTTCGAGTTGGTGCACGTGGATACCGGCCACAACTTCCCGGAGGTCATCGAGTTCCGCGACAAGATCGCCGCGGATCCGAAGGTGACCCTGCACGTCGCTGCCGTCCAGGACTGGATCGACAGCGGTGCGATCCAGGAGCGTCCGGACGGCACCCGCAACCCGCTGCAGACCGTGCCGCTGGTGGAGACCATCCAGAACCGCGGTTACGACGCGGTGCTGGGCGGCGCCCGCCGCGACGAGGAGAAGGCCCGCGCCAAGGAACGCGTGTTCTCCGTGCGCGATAGCTTCGGCGGCTGGAACCCGCGCCGCCAACGCCCCGAACTGTGGGGCCTGTACAACGGCCGCCACCAGGTGGGCGAGAACATCCGCGTGTTCCCGATCTCCAACTGGACCGAGGCCGACGTGTGGGACTACATCCGCGACCGCAACGTCGAGGTCCCGGCGATCTACTACTCCCACCAGCGCGAGGTATTCAACCGCAACGGCATGTGGCTAACCCCGGGCGAGTGGGGTGGCCCGAAGGAGGGCGAGGAGCTGGTCGAGAAGACCGTGCGCTACCGCACCGTCGGCGACATGAGCTGCACCGGCGCCGTCCTTTCCACCGCCACGACCATCGAGGACGTGATCGACGAAATCCGCCAGTCCACCACCACCGAGCGCGGCGCCACCCGTGCCGACGACAAGCTCAGTGAGTCCTCCATGGAGGATCGCAAGAAGGAAGGTTACTTCTGATGTCCACCAACCTGCCGACCCTCCGCCTGTGCACCGCCGGTTCCGTTGACGACGGCAAGTCCACCTTCGTGGGCCGCCTGCTGCACGATACGAAGTCCATCCTGGCCGACCAGTATGAATCTGTAGAGCGCGTCTCCAACGCCAAGGGCCTGGAGAACCCAGACCTGTCGCTGCTGGTCGATGGCCTGCGCGCCGAGCGCGAGCAGGGCATCACCATCGACGTGGCCTACCGTTACTTCGCCACCGACAAGCGCAGCTTCATCCTGGCCGACACCCCGGGGCACGTGCAGTACACGCGCAACACCGTCACCGGCCTGTCCACCTCGGAGCTCGTCATTGTTCTGGTTGACGCCCGCAACGGCGTGATCGAGCAGACCCGTCGCCACCTGACCGTGGCGGCGATGATGAAGATCTCCCACGTGATCGTGGCTGTCAATAAGATCGACGCGGTCGATTTCAGCGAGCAGGTCTTCAACGACGTGAAGGCCGACGTGGACGCGCTGGTCTCCGAGCTGGGTCTGGCGCACGTCGACGTGATTCCGACCTCCGCGCTGCTGGGCGACAATGTCGTCGAGCGCAGCCAGAACACCCCCTGGTACACGGGTCCGTCGGTGCTGGAGATCCTGGAGACCGCCGAGCCGGCGAAGAACATCGCTGACGTGGAGCGCGGCCTGCGCTTCCCGATCCAGATCGTCATCCGCGACCACGCCACCGACTACCGCGGCTACGCCGGCCGCATTACCGCGGGCAAGGTGTCCGTCGGCGATAAGGTGCTGGCCGATGGCCGCGAGGCGATCATCGAGGGCATCGACGGCCCGGCAGGAGAGCAGCAGACCGCCACCCGCGGCGAGTCCGTCTCCCTGCGCCTGGACCGCGACATCGACCTGTCCCGCGGGGACATCATCGCCGCCCCGGACCTGCCGGAGCCGCAGCAGTCCTTCACCGCGACGGTCTTCCACCTCTCCGAGTCCCCGGTGCGCCTGCGCAGCAATGTACTGGTGCGTTACGGCACCGCGCTGGTGCGCGGCCGCGTGGACGAGGTCATCCGCCGCGTGGACATCTCCGGCCGGAACCGCAGCGAGGAGGAGATTGCCCACGGTGGCGCCGACGAGCTGGCTCTCAACGACATCGCGGAGGTGCGCGTGACGGTGGCCGAGCCGCTGCCCGTCGAAACCTACCGCCGTGGTGGCCGCGTTGGTTCGCTGCTGCTGATTAACCCAGGTAGTGGCGACACCCTGACCGCAGGTTTGGTGAACTAGCATGACTTGGCCGGCACCCATCATCTGCTTGGCGCATGGATCCCGCCACCCGCAGGCGGACCAGGCGGTTTTCGAGATCGCCGAGCGCATTTCCGAGAGCACTGGGCTGCCGGCCTTCGCCGCTTTCCTGGACTTCCACCCCGCCACCCTCACGACGGTCGCCCACCGCGTCGTCGCAGCGGGCTACACGGAGGCGGTTGTGGTTCCTTTGCTGTTCACGCAGGCTTTCCACGCTCGCTACGACGTTCCCGCCGCGATTGCCGAAGCCGTTGAGTCTATTGACGCCACCTCGTCCGCCGGCCTGACCCTCCACCTCACGGACGGGTTGGGAACCGGTGCGGACATGGAGGAGCTGGTCGCCGACTTCACGGCCCAGTACCTCGCTGAAGTTCCCGCGATTGCTGGCACTGCGAGCGCTGAGAACGCTGACGCCGCGAACGCCGTAGACAGCAGCGTGGACAAGCTCGCGCTGTACTCCGTGGGTTCCAGCCAGCCGGGCGCGAACGAGGCCGTCGCCGAGTTCGCCGGCCGCGTTGGCGCCCGCCTGAACATGCGCAGCACCCGCGCCTTCGTCGCCACCGGGGACAACCCGGGCCGGGACACGGAGGCGCTGCTGGAATTCGCAGACGAACGCACCGTCACCGTCCCGCTGTTCGTCAGTCCCGGCCTGCTCTGGGACAAGGCCAAGATCCGAATGCCTAACGGCCGGAAGTGTACGCGCCACCTCGGTGACGCTATCGCCCCGGTCGTCATCAACCGCGCCTGTCGCGCCCTGCAACAAGCGCACTAGCCCTTCTACCCCTCACAACAAGTTTTCCCTCACGGATAGCCCCTCACAGACAGCAAGGACTAACCCCTCATGAAGATCTTGATTTTTGCCCTCGTCGGCGTGGTCGCCCAGTTGGTCGACGGCGCGCTGGGCATGGCATTCGGCATCACGGCAACCACCCTGCTGATTTTCTCCGGCCTGGGCCCCGCCCACGCCTCCGCCGCCATTCACCTCGCGGAGGTTGGCACCACGCTGTTCTCCGGCCTGTCGCACTGGCGGCTGAAGAACGTCCACTGGCCGACCGTCCTGGCCCTCGGCGTACCGGGCGCCATCGGCGCGTTCACGGGTGCCTATGTGCTCAGTAACCTCTCCACCGAGGCAGCCGAGCCAGTTGTGTCCACCCTGCTCGTGCTCCTCGGAGCCTATGTGCTGGTGCGCAGCGTGGCCGTGCCGTGGAAGAAGAATGAAAACACCCAGCCGGTATCCACCACCCGCCGCTCCCGCTTCGGCCTGGCGGGCCTGGGCCTGGCCGGTGGCTTCCTGGATGCCTCCGGCGGGGGCGGCTGGGGACCTGTAACCACCTCCACCCTCATGAGTGTGGGCAAGGCCGAACCGCGCCGCATCATCGGCACGGTAAACACCGCCGAGTTCCTGGTCGCAATCTCCGCCACCGCCGGCTTCGTCGCAGGCATGGGCTCGGAATTGGCGGAAAACTGGCAGCCAGTCGTCGGCCTGCTGGTCGGCGGAGCCATTGCCGCCCCGATCGCCGCTTGGATCGTAACCATTATGAAGCCAGAAGTACTTGGCGGCGTGGTCGGCGGCCTGCTGATGCTGCTGAACTCCAGCCGCCTGGTGAACTACTTCGGCTTCCTCGGTGTGGTCGCCGTCATCCTGATCGGCCTGGCTGTGATCGTCGCCCTCGTCGTCGTGCGCAAGCGCTCCCTGCTGGAACGCTCCCTGACCGGCGACGATGTACCGGAAGACCCCCAGCAAGCCGCCGCGGACAGCGATGCGGAGTCCGCCGAGAGGCGGGCAAGTGGGCGTCACTACGAAGAAGAAGGAACGAACGTACAACAGCGCGAGAAAGAGCGCGCCAGGGGGTAGAGCGAGGGCGAACCTTCCGTGCGCGCCTCGCTAGTACGGGGCTGCCAAGGCACAATGGAAGTGAAGTGGAACTCCATTGAGGAAGGTATGTGAGCTGTGTCTATCGCGTCGTCTATCGCGCCCCAAGGAACTGGCACGAACGCCGTCATCTCGCCGATAGCGAGCGCCGCCGCGCGCCGCTCCGGCATCTTGGACGCACTGGGGGAGGCAGAGGCAGTCGACATCTTCGACACCATTCGCCCCTCCGCGCCCGACTTCGCCGCCGCCCTCGACGCGGCCTACGACGCTAAGGTCGGCGCCGGAGCCGCTGCCGGTGCTGGCGCCGTACTGCTCGGCACCGGCGAGATCAACTTCGACTCGCGCCTAGCCGCCGCCGCGGGTGCCTCCCACTACCTGCTCGCGGGCAGCCCGGCCGACGCCACGGCGCTGCAGTTGGCGTCCGGGCAGCTCGTGCGCTCTGGTCGCAAGCCCGCCGGTATTTCTTTTATTGACGCCACCGCCTCCGCAGCTGCCGCCGCAGCCAACGCCGTCGAGGCGGAGGGGCAGGCGATTCGCCACATCGCGTTGGAAGACATCGCGCAGGCAGCAGCCGGCGGGGCTGATGCTGGTGCGGGGGCTGGCGGGGCTGGGAATGCCGCGGGGGCGAGCGCCGCGAAGGAGCCCGTGATCGGCCCCGAGCTGTTCGAGCGCAACCTGCTGATCAAGGCCCGCGAAAAGAACGCGCACATCGTGCTGCCGGAAGGTGACGACGATCGCATCCTCACCGCCGCCGACCAGCTGCTGCGCGCCAAGGTATGCCGACTGACCATTCTGGGCAACCCGGACGACATCGCCGGCCGTGCCAAGGAGCTGGGGCTGGATCTTTCCGGTGCCACGCTGACCGACCCGAGCGAGGGCAACCAGCTGGAGGAGTTCGCCGCCGAGTTCGCCGAGCTGCGCAAGCACAAGGGCATCACGCTGGAGCAGGCGCGCGAGACCATGCAGGACATCAGCTACTACGCGACGATGATGGTCCACAAGGGCATCGCCGACGGTATGGTCTCCGGCGCGGCTCACACGACCGCGCACACCATTAAGCCTTCGTTCCAGATCATCAAGACCGCGCCGGGTGCGTCGGTGGTTAGCTCCATCTTCCTGATGGTCATGGACGGCGTGCTGTGGGCATTCGGCGACTGCGCCGTGAACCCGAATCCCACCCCCGACCAGCTGGCGGAGATCGCCGCCGTGTCCGCGCAGACTGCCTCGCAGTTCGGCATCGAGCCGAAGGTGGCGATGCTGAGCTACTCCACTGGCACCTCCGGTGCGGGCGCGGACGTGGAAGCCGTGGCCGCCGCCGTGAAGAAGGCCCAGGAGAACAACCCAGACCTGCCACTCGACGGGCCGCTGCAGTTCGACGCCGCAGTGGTGGAATCCGTCGGTCAGAAGAAGCTGCCGGGCTCTGACGTGGCCGGGCAGGCAACCGTGTTCGTGTTCCCGGACCTGAACTGCGGAAACATTACCTACAAGGCGGTCCAGCGCACCGCCGATGCACTGGCCGTGGGGCCGATCCTGCAAGGCCTGAACAAGCCGGTGAATGACCTCTCGCGTGGCGCGACCGTGCCGGACATCGTAAACACCGTGGCGATCACTGCGATCCAGGCCAACTAGCCGGAAGGCCGGCGGCCGTGGCGCGGGCCGAGAGTGTGCAGGCGCTGACCGGCGGAAGCCAAACCGCCGGCCGAGCGGCAAACGGCACCAACAGAAGAAGAGAAAAGAACAGAGAAGAAAAGTGACCAAGTACGTACTCGTCCTCAACTCGGGCTCCAGCTCTATCAAGTTCCAAGTCCTCGACCCGGAAGCAAACGCGACGGCGGACCCATTCGTCTCCGGCATTGTCGAGAAGATCGGTGAGAAGAAGGGGCACATCCAGATTCAGACGGAAACGTCGAAGATGGAAGACAATCGCCCTATCCTCAGCCACTCTGTTGGCCTAGAACGCGCCTTCGGCATGATGACGCTACTGGGCGTCGGACCCCAAGACCTAGACCTGGTAGCAGCAGGGCACCGCGTGGTCCACGGTGGCGCGACGTTCACAGAGCCCGTGCTCATCGACGACGAGGTGATTGAGCAGCTCAAGGAGCTCATCCCGCTGGCGCCGCTGCACAACCCCGCCAACATCGACGGCATTGAAAACGCCCGCGCGCTGCTGGAACACGTCCCGCACGTGGCCGTGTTCGACACCGCGTTCTTCTCCACGCTGCCGGAGCACGCGGCGAACTACGCCATCAAGAAGGACATCGCCGACGAGTACGACATCCGCCGCTATGGCTTCCACGGCACCAGCCACGAATACGTCTCCTCCAAGGTTCCGGACCTGCTGGGCAAGCCCGCCGAGGAGGTCAACCAGATCACCCTGCACCTGGGTAACGGTGCCTCGGCCGCCGCGATTCGTGGCGGTGTGGCTGTTGATACGACGATGGGATTGACGCCACTCGCCGGCCTGGTGATGGGCACCCGTTCCGGCGACATTGACCCGGGCATTATTTTCCACCTGGCGCGCTCCGGCGGGATGACGGTGGATCAGGCGGATAAGCTGCTGAACCGCGAGTCCGGTCTGAAGGGCATGGCTGGCGTGAACGACTTCCGCGAGCTGAAGGCCTTGATCGAGGACGGCGATGAGAATGCGCAGCTAGCTTACGACGTGTACATCCACGCGCTGCGTCGCTTTATTGGGTCTTACATGCTGATCCTGGGTGGCGTGGATGCGATTGTGTTCACCGCGGGCGTGGGCGAGAACGCGGTGCAGGTGCGCCGCGATGCGATGGCTGACCTGCAGAACTTTGGTATTGAGATTGACGAGGCGCGGAATGAGAACTCCGAGGGGATCGTCGGCGCGCGGGAGATCTCTACCGATGATTCCAAGGTGAAGGTGTTCGTGGTTCCGACGAATGAGGAGCTGGCGATTGCGCGCCAGGCGACGGAGCTGGCCGAGCAGCAGTAGAGGGGGGCTGCCCCAGCAGCAGTAGGGGCCTGCTCCAGCTGGCATTGGCCGGTAGGGGTGGGTTGGCCGAGCAGCGGTAGGGGCCTGCCTGGGCGCTGGGTTGCTCCTTGCTGCCCCTGCCCCCTGCTGGGGCTGAAATGTCGTTAGAACGGGAATGCGTGCCTCGCCGGGCGAAAGCGCAGGCTCGCGGGGCGGGGCTTTGTGCCCCTGCTGGGGCTGAAATGTCGTTAGAACGGGAATGCGTGCCTCGCCGGGCGAAAACGCAGGCTCGCCGGGCGGGGTTTTGTGCCCGCTGGGGCTGAAATGTCGTTAGAACGGGAATACGTTAATGCAGATAATTTGCATTAATGTAAAAGTGCAGGTCAGGAGCTTGCGCTTTGTGGAGACTGTATTTGCGGCTTCATGGATTCCCGTTCTAGCGACATTTGCCGCTCAGGGGAGGGGCGGAGTGCGGGGCGTGGCGTGGGATCCAGGCGCGCAGCTGGAATGGGAGGGCAGGCGGGTCTTGCGACCAGGCGCGCAGCTGGAATGGAAAGTCGGGTGCGCAGCTGGAATGGGAGGGCAGGCGGGCCTTGCGACCAGGCGCGCAGCTGGAATGGGAAGTCGGGTGCGCAGCTAGAACCAGGTGCGGGGGCGGATCTGGTTGGCCATGTCCACCAGGTCATAGCGGTGGCGGGCGAAAGGAGCCTGGCGAGCCAGATGGCGCAGGCTTTTCTCCAAGCCGGTCCGCAGGCCACGCTCGGTAAACTGCACATCGAACAGGGGAGCCGCTGCTGCCTGCCGCTTGACCTGAGAACCTTCGCTTACCCTGGATGTAGAAGCTTCGTTTGCCCTGGCTGTAGAACCACGATTTGCCCTGGTCACGGCACCGAGCTTGCGCTTGTCCTTGGACTTGCGAGAGCCCGCCCCGCCGTCCGGGCCATCGCTAGCGCCACGCAGCCAATTCAGACCCGCGCTCAGCACTGCGATGCGAACTTGCGGCAGGCGCGGCTCGTTAGTCGGCAGGGTCTCCAAACGTCTAGCCGCACGGCGGATGCGGGACTCGGTGAGGCTGTTGGCGTCAGAAATAAGCAACAAGATAGACGTCAACCGTGCCAGACGATTGTGCCGCGAGGCCTGCGGCAGCCGGTCCAACGCAGCCACCGCCGAATCGACCATGCCCTCCGCGCGCAACTGCCTGGCCAGGCCAAACGCGCTGGAAACAGTGGACTGGTTCGTAGCCCACACCAACCCGTAAAGGCGCATGGCGTGGAAGCGCAGGGAAACCGGATCCAGCGTGACGTGCTCCCAGCTGGGCACCCCGGTGTAATCCTTAACTGGCAACTTCTGCGCATAAGCCAGGGCAGAAGCGGCGCGGGAGACGTGCTCGCTCAGCAGCTTCGTAGAGTTCACGCCCTGTTGCTGCAGCAACAGCTCGTCGGTGGCGGCCAGCGCCAGCTTCGGGGCGGGCTCACCAGGCAGAATGTACAGCACCCGGTTGAAGAACTTCTGCGCGTCCGCGAACTGCCCCGTCAGCAGCGCCGCCACCCCGGAGTGCCACTGGAAGCGCCAGTCTTTCTCCAACCGCGGCTTCAGCTCGTCCAGCAGATTGTGGGCCTCGCGCGTCTGGCCCACGTCCAGCAGCGCGCGCACCATCGTCAGCGGAATCTCCACGGAGTGCTTCAGCTCCGGCTGGGCGTAAGCAGCGCGCAGGGTATCCAGCAGGTCCCCGGCCTCGGTGAAGCTGGTGGCGGAAAGCAGGCCGTACCCCGGGTCCTGCGAATCGGCCAGCGGGGTGGGAAGGGCGCTGACAACCTCCGGCACGGAGATCTCCACGGAGCGCACCACGCCGTCGACCAGCTGGTCGGTGCGGAACACAATGTGCTTGGTGCCGAACGTACTACGCTGCGCGGTGAACCGGGTGTAGAGGTGCGGGTAGTGGCGGCCGTCGCGGATAGCCAGGATCTCCCGCAGCACGCCGATCAGCTGGTTAGCCATGGCGGTGGCGGAGCTAAAGCGCGCCTCCGGATCCTCGTCCGTGGCCCGCAGCAACAGGCGGTACAGGGACAGATACTCGCGGAACAGCGGTTCTTCGTCTGGGGTGGGCAGCCTCGAGGCATACACTCCGTTTTCCACCGGCAGGTTCACGATCAGTGCGGCCAGGGTGCGGCCGACGGTGTAGATGTCGCTGGCCACGGTCGGTCCGGTCTTGGCAATCTCCGGGGCCTGGAAACCCTTGGTGCCGAAGATGTGCCCGAACGCGCCGATGCCTGTCACCGCACCCAGGTCGATCAGCTTCACCTGGTCCTCGGTGATCAGGATGTTGTCCGGCTTCAGGTCGTTGTAGACCACGCCGCGGGAGTGCAGGTAGTCCAGTGCGGGCAGGATCTCCAGGATGTAGCCAATCGCCACGTCCAGATCCAGCACCCCGGCCGACAGCTTCCGCCGCTGCCCGCGCAGCGATGGCCCGCCGACGTACTCCATCACGATGAAGCCGCCGGGGGAGCGTGGGTCGTCGATGAAGTTGAAAATCTTCACGATTCCCGGGTGCGTGATGTCCGCCAGGAACGCCCGCTCGGATTCCGCGACCGCGCGTTCTTGCTCGTTTTCCGTGGCCATCATGCCTTTGAGCACCACGTAGCGGTCGGCGACGTTGTGGTCGATGGCGATGTACACCCAGCCCAGACCGCCGTGCGCGATGGGGCCGAGGATCTCGTACTGGCCTGCGATGATGTCGCCGGCCTTCAGTGTCGGTGCTTCCACGCCTTTCTCGATCGCCGCGCTGGGGTCAATGACTGCGTCTTCCGGGTTCGTCGGCGGGATGAACGGAAGTTGCACCATGCCGTCGGCCACGGAGGCGCCGGAGCGGTACGTGCCGCGCCTCTTGCGGAACGTCGATAGCGCCTCGATGCGCGAGCGCTCGCCGGAGTCCACGGCGTTCGCCGGGTTACCCACGGGTTCGGTGTGCTGCACCGTCGCGTCTGTGTCTTCGTCGTCGGCGAAAGGGTCGAATTCTACGGCTTCGGTGTGTTCTTCTGGTTCGCTGTCGGCGAAGGGGTCGAATTCTACGGCTTCGGTGTGTTCTTCTGGTTCGCTGTCGGCGAAGGGGTCGAATTCTACGGCCTCGGTGTGTTCTTCTGGTTCGCTGTCGTTATTCTGCATTGCCGTTCGCCTCCCTTCGCCGGATCTTGTTGAGTTCCTTCGTCTCTTCCTCGGTGCGGTACTTAATCGGTAGTGATGACGCCGGCCCTAAGTAGTCCGCCAGCCACGTGTCATAGAGGTTCCTCCACGTTCCGTCGCGCCGAATCCTCTCCATGGTGGAGTTCACCTGCATCACCAGCCCGGTCGTATGCTTTGGGAATCCCGGCGGGGAGATCGCCACCGAGTAGTAGCTCGTCTCCGGCGCGTCGGCCACCAGGGTTGTGTAGGGATCCTGGGCTCGCAGGCCGGTGAGGATCGCGTCATCCGTATAGATCGCATCGGCCTGGAAGCGCTGCATGGCCATGAGGCAATCAGTCCATGCCTGCGTCAGCAGCAGCCGCCCCACGTCGTATTGCTTGATGCGCACCGCGGAGGTCGAGTCGCGCGTCACGCACACTGTCTTATTCTGCAGGTCGTCGAAGCTTTGGATCTGCGAGTCGCTCAACACCAGCAGGCGCGAATGAACCTGCAGGTAGGGGATGGAAAACTCCAGTTTCGATTGGCGGGAAAGCGTCGGCGACATTGTGCGCACCACGATGTCCACGTCGCCGCTCTTGAGCGCCTCTGCGCGTTCGCGGCTTTCTACGTAGCGGAACTCGATTCTGTTCGGGTCGCCGAAAATGTCGCGTGCGATCTCGCGCGCCAGGTCCACTTCGAAGCCCGCGACGTCGCCGGAGACCGGGTCGCGGAAGCCTAGCCGGTTCAGGGATTGGGCCACGCCAACCACCAGACGACCCCGGCGCATGATTTGCGGCACGCGCTCCTTCGGCTCGCGGGTATCCGGCTTGATAGAGCCAAACGGCTCTTCGTCGCCAGTGTTGTCGATGTTTTCATTCGAATCCGATGCGGCGTCACCGTCACTAGGAACCTCGTCGGGCTGTACATACGTCGCGCCGTAGGGCAGATCGTCGCTGGAATTGTGCTGTACGGAAGGCCATTCCGGCAGGCTGGGGTTTTCCGTGGCGCAGGCCGAGGTGAGGGCGATGGCCGCGACCGTCAGCGCGGCGACTACAGGCTTGAACGCTTGCTTTCTCATTAGAGGAACTCCTGCAGTCGGGGCCTAGTGCCAAAGAAGACGCACAGTGCGGAGAGCACTGTCAGGGCCAGTACGAGGTTGGTCACGCGGCCGGCGGCGGTGCGGCCTTCCACCAGGATGTCGCGCAGTTCTTCGCGGGTGCTGCTGATGAGCTCCTGCATTTCGTTGTCCACGACGGTGTAGTCGGACGTATCTTCATCGGCGGCGCGCAGGTCTTTCTTTCCATCCTGCTTTTCCTCGCTGACCTTCGTGTCCAGCGCCGCGGCCAGCGCTTCGGTGTAACGGCCATTCTTCAGCTCGGAGACCATCTTCGCGTGCGATTCGTCCCACGAGCGCAGCGCTTCCCGGGCGGTATCGATGCGCTCGGGGTGGCTCACTTGGTTGCGCAGGCCTTCCAGCTTGCTGTCGATGTCCGCCATGGCATCCGAGAACTCCTGCTGGCGATCTTCGCCGTAGTCGCGCTGAATCAGCCCCAGCGCTTCCTGGGTGCGCGACTGCTGCACCGAGATGCGCACTGCCGTGAGCTGCTCGAGTGGTCGCACGGTGCCTTGCACGTCTTGGTTACCCGCGTGCCACGTCAGGGCAGCGCTTATTGACGCCCATACGAGGGCGAATAGCATAAGCCCAGTAGCCGCCACATATCCCAGGTTGAGGCGCCTATTGGTCAATGCTGCGAGCCAGAATTGGGCTATCACCAGCATGATGATCGCCGCCACGATGCCGGACAGTGGGAACCACAGGGGAGCGGAGAGTTTCGCCTGCTGGGTGGAGACCTCCTCTGAGGTGCGGGAGTAGAGCTCCTGGGCGGCCGGCAGCATCGTGTCCTGCATCAGCGTGGAGGCCTGGGCCAGGTAGGAGGCGCCGACGGGGTTGCGCAGACGGTCGTGGGTTTGCGCGTTGGACATCAGCTTCACGTACTCCGGCATGGAGTTCTGGATCTGCAGTACCAGTTCCATTTCCCGGGACTCGATGTTGTCGATGCCGCTGGTGGCGCGGATCAGGGAGGTCGAGGCGCTGGACATTGCCGCGTCGTAGTCCCGGGTGGCGGCGTCGGTGGTGGACTTGCGCAGGAAGCTGGTGGTGGCCACGGAATCGGCCACGGAAAGGGAGTTGAAGAGTTCCTGCGCCGCATCCGATAGCGGCTCGGTTTGGCTGACCAAGGTGTTCAGCTGCGCCTGGCGGTTCTGCGAGCTGTAGACCATTGCCCCGCCCGCGGCGAGAATGGCCAAAACCAGGATCGTCGAGACGATGGTGAGAAGGCCGGGGGAGGTGGAGGCGAACTTCAGGAACCGGCGCGGGGCTTCGAGCGCCGGGTTCACAAACCCCTTGAACGAGCTGCCTCGACCGGTGGGGTGCTCATCGCTGTCCATCCACCGGTCTGCCTCGAACGCAGTCACTGGGGGCATAGCCATAAAGTATATACAGCCTAAGTAATTGTGTGCCCACAAAGTCTGCTTAAACTCCCCTTATTGTGGCAGACTAGAACGCATGATTACGGTCAGTTCCCTAACCAAAGCCTATAAAGGCAACACGGTAGTCAACGATTTGAATTTTGAGGTCTCACCCGGAATCGTCACCGGGTTCTTGGGGCCCAACGGTGCCGGCAAGTCCACCACGATGCGAATGATCGTGGGACTGGATGAGCCGACCAAGGGAACTGCCCGCATTGATGGCAAGGCATATGCCGAGTACAAGCGCCCGCTGGAGAAGGTCGGCACGCTGCTGGATGCCAAGTGGGTCCACCCCAACCGCAGCGCCGCGGCACACCTGCGCTGGGTCGCCGCTGCCAACGGATTCTCTAAAAAGCGCGTGGATGAAGTCCTGGGCATCGTGGGCTTAAGCGATGTGGCGGGCCGCAAGGCCGGCAAGTTCTCCCTGGGCATGGGGCAGCGCCTGGGCCTGGCCTGCGCGCTGCTGGGCGACCCGGAGGTGCTGATCCTGGACGAGCCCGTGAACGGCCTGGACCCGGAGGGCATCCGCTGGGTGCGCGATTTCGTTCGGGCCCTGGCGCGGGAGGGCCGCACCGTGCTGATCAGTTCGCACCTGCTCAGCGAGATGGCGCAGACCGCCGACCACCTGATCGTCATCGGTAAGGGGCGCCTGGTGGCAAACCAGAGCACCCACGAGTTTATTAAGTCCACTTCCGAGGTATCCACCGTCGTGCGCACCGACCACATCGCGGAGATGAAGGCCGCGCTGACGGAGGAATCGGTGGCGTTCCAGGAGGGGAAGGATCTGGACGGCCGCCCGACGCTCACCATCCCGCAGCAGGAAAGCGACTGGATCGGTGCCCTGGCTTATAGCTACGGGCTGCGCCTGCGCGAGCTGTCGGAGAAGCGCCCGAGCCTGGAGGACGCATACCTGCGCATGACTCAGGAGCACGTGGAGTACCACGCCAGTGTCGAGGCCGACAAGCTCGAGGCCGGTAAGGCTGAGGCCAAGCCTGGCAAGACCGAGGCGGCGGAAAAGGCCGCTCCCAAGGTGGTGCCGGAAGCGGCGGAGTCCGCAGGTGGGCGTCATAAAGAAAAGGGCGCCCCAGAAAAGAGCGCTAAAGAAAGCAGCGAGGCAACCGGCAACGCCGTGCGCGTGCAGAAGGAAGGGGACAAGTAATGGTGAACCTGATCAAATCGGAGCTGATTAAGCTCCGCAGCACCAAAGCCCTGTGGTGGACCTCCGGGCTGATCCTGTTCTTCTCGCTCGGCTTCGCGCTGCTTAACGGCGGCATGACCGGCTCGCTGCTGACGAGCGAGGAGGCGCAGAAGGACCCAGAGCTGTACATGTCCGTCGTCGCGGGCGTCGGCGCTGACATGGGCCTAAGCGGTTTCCTCTCCTTCGGCATGATGATCGTGATGATCCAGGCCGTGATGCTGGTGACCACCGAATACGGCGCAAACACCAGCAAAACCACCCTGCTGGCCACCCCGACGCGCTGGCAGGTGCCGATCGCAAAGTTCCTGGTCTACGGCGTGATCGCCTCGATCCTCGCGTTGATCTCCAACGTGGTGGGCACGGTTCTCGCCAAGTGGTCGCTCGGCTGGAATCTGGAGGATGAAGAGCTGCTGGGCAAGGTCGGCCTCGGCGCCGATGGCCTGTGGGAGCAGATCGGGCGTATCGAGCTGTACCTGCTGCTGACCATCGCCGCCGCCATCGGCGTGGGTTACCTGGTCCGTAACACCGCCGGCGGCATTGCAATCATGCTGTTGTGGAACCTGGTGATCGAGGGCACGCTGGTGCAGCTGGTGCCGAAGGTTCGCGACTGGCTGCCGCCGTACATGCCGTTCACCAACGCTGAGGCATATGTCGGCATGCGGGACCTCGACAAGGCGCCGTGGGGCCAGACGGGCTCGATCCTGTACTTCGCCGCCTGGTGTCTGGTGCTTTTCATCGTCGGCGTAGTGACGCTGAAGAAGCGGGACGCTTAAGCGCTTTTCTTAGTGACGCCCCCTTCGCCCCACCGGCCTTGAGATGCCAGGTGGGGCGTTTTAGCTTTGGGGCTGGTTTGGCGTCTTCGGGGCTAGTCCGGGTTGCGCTGCAAATCGTCGACGAGGGACTCCGCAGCCAGGGAGAGGTTCCGCAAGGCGGGCACGCCACGGCGCAGCTTTGCGATGTCGCGCGCATCCATTCGGTCGGTGGCCTTAGTGATGATGAGCGCCCACTCGTCGGTGATGGAGTTCATCATGTCCACGCCCTCGTCCGTGAGATACAGATCCTGGGCTCGCTTATCCTCCGGGTTGGCCTGGCGGCGGATCAGCCCGCCGTTGATGAGGCGGCGCACGGTCGCCGAGACGTTAGAGGCGCGGAGGAAGCGCAGGCGGGCGACATCCGACACACCGCAGCCCGGGTGTTGGGAGATGAACTGCAGAACCTCGATCTCCGACTGGGAGATCTCCAGCGACTGGTTAGGTCGCTCCATCAGGCGGCGGGTGGCGGAAAGAAAGTCATACACTGCCGTGGCGATCTCTGCGACGTCGATCTCCGGCAGGATTTCGGGTGCCTTACGGCCGCGTACCGGGGGGTGGGAAGGCGTCTGCGGCGACTTCTGGGGTGACGGGGTCATCGGGCGAAACTTTCTTTTGGTGTGCGTATGTAAGTAACTTGTGATTCACCCTATATGACGGCAAAAGTGCTATTGCACTAATCGGCGATAATGAAAACAATCAATTCGCCAACACGGCGTGTTACTGCAGCGCTCCTGCAGCGCTATCGCGGCGTGTTACTGCAGCGCGCTCGTCAGGCGCGCGACGTTATCCACATACTGCTTGTACAGCGGGCGGGTGCTCCACTGCTCCTCGGTCAAAAGGGCGGAGCGTTGCCGGTAGTCATCGGTCAGGGAGCGCAGCGCATCCAGCAGCTCGCCCTTGCCGACCATCAGCGAAATCTCGTAGTTCAGGCCGAAGCTGCGCATATCCATGTTGGAGCTGCCCATCACGGCTATCTCGCCGTCGGCGATGGCGAACTTAGAGTGCAGGACCTTCGGGTAGGGGTACAGGTACATGTGCACCCCGGCTTTCAGCAGCTCCGAGTAGTACGAGGCCTGCGCGTGGCCCACCATCGGCTGGTCCGACTTCTCGGATACGTACAGCTCCACCCGAACTCCGCGGTAGCAGGCGGTGGTCACGGCTTCCATGAGGGACTCATCGGGGATGAAGTACGGGCTAATCAGCTTGAGCGTGTGCTTGGCGTGGTGCGCTATGGAGGTAAACAGACGCAGGTTCGGCTCCGTGGTGAAGCCGGGGCCGGAGGGCACGATCTGCATGATGTCCGCGCCGGTATCTTGGTCGTGCGTATCCAGCCACTGCTTGGCATCGGTGGGGTTGATGAGGTCCAGTTCCTCGTTGGTTTCGGTGAACCAGTCCACGGCGAACACCGAGTTGATGGTGCTGACGATGGGGCCAGTTAGCTCCGCCATTACGTCCACCCATTCGCGGCCGATCTTGTGGTTCTTCGGCTTCTGGTACGGGGCCTCGATCATGTTCTGCGAGCCCATGAAGGCCACCCGGCCGTCCACGACCACCAGCTTGCGGTGGTTGCGCAGATCGGGGCGGCGGAAGCGCCACTTGAACGGCTGCAGGGGCAGCATGACCTGCCAGTCCACGCCCATGGCCTGCAGCCTCTTACCCAGCTTCTTGTTGCCCTTGTACTTGTGCGCGCCGATGTGGTCCCACAGCACGCGCACGGTCACTCCGCGTTGCGCGGCCCGGCCGAGCGCTTCGAAGAAGGGCTCGGTCGTATCGTCCCAGGCCATGATGTAAATTTCGACGTTTACGTAGTCTTCGGCCGAGTCGATCGCGCGGGTCATCGCGGCGATCGATTCCTCGTAGTCCGAATGCAGGGCCTGCATGGTGCCGTTCACGGCGGGCAGTGCGGTGAGCTCCCGGTTGAGTCGCACCAGCGAACGCAGCTCGTCGCTGAGCTCGCTGCCCTCGGGGACGTCGGGCTCGTCGGCGCTCATCGTGCGGATCAGTTCGTTCGCCTGGTTCTGAATGCGGTGGCGCCGTCGGTTGATCGCTGGGGATCCCATCAGCAGGAATAGGAAGATGCCGATAAAGGGGATCAGGAAGATGGCCAGCAGCCAGGCCATGGCGGACGTTGGGCGTCGTTCCTTAGGAACCCAGCCCAGCGCAAAGATCTTCAGCGCGTAGTCCAGGACGACCAGTGTGACCTGCCACCACTGCAAATCGTCCGTGAACTCGCTAAACAGGCCGAGGAGGTCGGGGAAGGGCATGATTTAGGCCTCGCCATCCACGCTGTAGTCCACGATCACTGGCGCGTGGTCAGAGGCACCCTTGCCCTTGCGCTCGTCGCGATCCACACGCGCGGCGGTGGGAGTGATTCCGCGGGCATACTGCAGATCGATGCGCATGCCTTCGCCCTTCTGGAAGCGCATGGCCTGGTAGTCCCAGTAGGTGTATTCGTCGGCGATCAGGTCCGTTGCGGCGGTCATTCCCGCATCCTCCAGGGCACGCAACCGGGCGCGTTCGTTGGGAGTCACGTGCGTGCGGCCGTCGAAGAAGCTGCGATCCCACACGTCCTCGTCGCGCGGGGCGATGTTGTAGTCACCGACCAGGCACAGCTTCTCGCTGCTCTTTCTTTGGGACGCCCCCACGCCCGAACCCGCCGCATACGCCGCGAGGGCGTCGAGCCACCGCAGCTTGTAGGAGTAGTGCGGATCCGCGATCTCGCGGCCGTTCGGAACGTACAGGCTCCATACCTCCACGCCGCCGCAGGTTGCGCCGATCGCGCGGGCTTCCAGCGCCTGTTCGGCATCCAGGTCTTTGTTAAAGCCGGGCTGGCCGAAGTCGGTCTGCACGTCCGCCAGGCCCACGCGCGACAGGATGGCCACGCCGTTGAAGCTGTGCAGCCCGAAGTGAGCCTGCTCGTAGCCCGTGTCAGTGAAGTCGGGGAACTGTTTGTCCGTGCATTTGGTCTCCTGCAGGCACAGCACGTCCACGTCGCTGCGCTGCAAAAACTCGCGCACCCGCTCCTCGCGGGTGCGTACGGAGTTGATGTTCCAGGTGGCGATGCGCATGGTTAAGCATTCTAGCGCGTGCGCAGACTACGGCTGCGGTGGTGTTCGCTGAAACCCAGCTTGTGGTATAGCGCCTTTCCGGCGGTGTTGGAATCGATAACGTCCAGGTAGGCGCGCTCCGCGCCGTTGTCCGCGCCCCAGCTAAGCAGGTGTTGGCAAAGGAGGGTACCCAGGCCGCGGCGGCGAAATTCCGGAGCCACCGCCACGGCGGAGTAACCCAGCCAACCGTCGGTGATGGTGGCGCGGGTGATGGCCGCGAGTTGGCCATCGACGGTGAGGCGGGCGAAGCCCAGCTGGCCGTCGATGCGGTGGCACAGCAGGTCCAGGGCCTTCTTCGGCAGGGGTTGGCCGCGGAACTTGTACATGGAGAACCAGTCGGCATCCGGGGTCTCGTCGACGGCCAGCTCGATCTGCGCGTCGGCCAGGGATGGGTCCAGCGCGTCGGTCTGGGACGTGTCCAGAGCCGGAGCCGGAGCCTGCGGCGAGTCTTGCGCCGAGAGCCGCGCCGAGTCGCCGAGCTCCTTGCTCATCACCAGGATCTCCGGGCCGCGTTCGCCCGGCAGGTGTTCGGCAGGTCGGCCGATCCGGTCGGGGATCATCAGTTGGCAGGGCAGATTGTGGGAGCGGTAGAACTCCTCCAGCTGCGCCAGCGGAACCTCCTGCAACCCAGCACTCGGGCCGATGGGCACCGCGGAGTTACTGCGCTCGGTGATGCCATCGCCCGCGCGCGCCAGCCATCCGCCGATCATCTGGTTTTCGATGCCGGGGAAGGCTGCGGCCTTGGCGGCTTCGAGGGCGCGGATGTCGCTATTGCGCACTGGCTTGGCGCTGAGGGTCTTCAGCACCACAACGTCTTCGTCGGCGATCACAAGGTCGTCCACCTGCAGCGGGCTTATGTTGCGCAGCACGCCGATCGCGTCGGTGACGGAGCCTGCCCCGTGGCCGGAAGCGGCATCGCCCGGCACACGGTAGCGCACGACCACTCGCGTGCCCGGGCGGATACTCACGGGGTCGGTGCGGCGGCTGATGGGGAACCCGAAGCCCTCCACGCGCCGGGCACCTGCGTGGGCGGCGGAGAACGTCGTGTCTTTATTCATGCCCGAAAGGATCCTCGTCCACGCCGGGGGTCCAGGTGTTGCCCGCGTGATCCCAGCCCTCGGCCTTGATGGCCTTCTTGGACTTGCGCTTCCACCGGCCGATCAGGGTGTCGGTGTACAGGAAGCCATCCAGGTGGCCGACCTCGTGCTGCAGGCAGCGGGCGAAGAAGCCGGTGCCTTCGACGGTGACCTCCTCACCGTTTTCGTCCAGGCCGGTTACCCGCGCCCAATCCGCGCGGCCGGTGGGGAAGGAGTAGCCGGGGACGGACAGGCAGCCTTCCTCGTCTTCCTCCTCGTCCGGCATAGTTTCCGGGATCTCGCTGGTCTCGAGCACGGGGTTGATCACGCAGCCGCGGCGCATCTCGCCACGCTCGGTATCGGGGCAGTCGTAGACAAAGAACCGCTTGTTTACGCCCACCTGGTTGGCTGCCAGCCCCACGCCGTTGGCGGCGGAGAGCGTTTCGTACATATCCGCGATCAGCGGGGCGAGGTCGGCGATCTCGCTGGGGTCCACCTTGGTGGTGGGGTTGTGCAGTACAGGGTCGCCACAGATGACGATAGGCATGATGGTCATAACAGACAGTCTAGAATCTAGTTCCATGTTGTCAGACCGAGAGATCGCCATTTTGGAGTTTGAGCGCCGCTGGTGGCGGGATGCCAGCGCGAAGAACGAGCACATCCGCGGCGAGTTTGGGGTGGATCCGGTCCGCTACTTTCAGCAGCTCAACCGGCTGATCGAGCGCCCGGAGGCGCTGGACTTCGACCCCGTCCTGGTACGCATGCTGTTGCGCCGCCGTGACGAAGAGCTCTGACGAAGTGTAAGGCACAGCGCGTGTCAGGTTTGTTACCGATGTTACGGAAGTTAAACTTTGTGGCGTGACTGAACCGAATCGACCACGCCATGCACTCGATGACGACGCGGATAATGAGAACCTCGGCCTCCCGCTGCGCGGCCTAGCCATGATCCTGATTGCCGTAGCCGTTCTGCTGATTGGCTGGGGCGTATTCTCCCTGTCCGGCAATGATTCCGATGAATCCGAGCAGGCCAGCCAGACCCAGCAGACGCAGGGTCAGCAGGGTCAGCAGGGCGAGCAAGCTAAGCAGGGTGAGAAGCCCTCCGCCCCCGAGGGCGAAGATCCCAAGCGCCCGGACGCGGAAGATGCCGAGAAGCCGAAGCCGGAAGGCGAGCGTGATAACCGGGAGGGCGATCGCGCTGACGAGCGTCGCGATGGTGATGCGGCAGCGGCGGAAGGTGGCGTCAATAAAGAAGACACTTACGTAGCCGTACTCAATAACAGTCCCATCAACGGCCTTGCCGGCGACGTCGCCAACAAGATGCGCGACCAGCAGTGGAACAAGACCGGCGTGGGCAACCTACCGGACGAGTCGGGTGTCTTCCCGACGTCTGTGGTGCTCTACCCGAAGGGTAATGACGCCGAGCGTCAGCTGGCCGAGCAGCTCGCCAAGGATCTGGGGATCCAGGCGCGCGAGCGTGACGAGGCTACCGACCGAGCCATCGAAGGCGTAGAGATGCTGGAGGGGGAGCGCCCCGCGGGTGTTGTGGTTGTGACAACAAATGACATGCCCCGCTAAAGTAAAAGCGTTCTTTTAACTTCTGTCTACATATCTTCTAAGGGGCCGCAATGGACTTCCCGGGTTCCGCACCTTCCGTCGGCATTGAGTGGGAAGTCGCCCTCGTCGACCCCGAAACCCGTGACCTGGTTCCGCGCGCCGCCGAACTGATAGAGCGGATGGACGAGGTGCACCCCGGCCACAAGGTCGTCCGCGAGTTCCTAGCCAACACTGTGGAAATGGTCTCCAGCGTGCACGACACGATCCCGGAGGCGGTCGAGGACCTGCACGTGCAGGCGAAGCAGCTGCTGGAATGCGCGGACGACATCGGCGTGAACCTGTTTTCCGCAGGCACGCACCCGTTCGCGCACTGGGGGGATCAGCAGCTCAGCGAAAAGGGGAGCTACCAGGAGATCATCGAGCGCACCCAGTACTGGGGCCGTCAGATGCTGATTTGGGGGATTCACGTGCACGTGGGCGTGGGCTCCAAGGAAAAAGTGTGGCCCATCATTAATGCGTTGATGACGCACTACCCGCACATCCTGGCCATGTCCGCCAGCTCGCCCGCCTGGGAGGGGCTGGATACCGGCTACTCCTCCAACCGCACCCTGCTGTACCAACAGCTGCCGACTGCGGGCATGCCTTACCAGTTTGAAAACTGGGAGCAGTGGGAGGAATTCAACCGGGATCAGGACCTATCGGGAGTGATCAACCACACCGGCTCCATGCACTTCGACGTGCGCCCCACCAAGTACGGCACGGTGGAAACCCGTTTCGCGGATGCCACCATGGAGCTGTGGGAGCTTGCCGCCATCGCCGCCTACACCCACTGCCTGGTGGTGTACTTCGAGCGCCGCCTGGACGCCGGCCACGAGCTGCCGATCCTGCAGCCCTGGCACGTGGCGGAGAACAAGTGGCGCGCGGCCCGCTACGGCCTGGACGCGCTGATCATTACCGATCGGCAGACCAACGAAGCGCTGGTCACCGACGAGCTGGACGCCTGGGTGGATAGGCTCACCCCGCTGTCCGAGGAGCTGGGGTGCGCAGCAGAGCTGCAGGATGTGCGCAAGCTGATCGCCCGTGGCGGAGACTATGCGCTGCAGCGCGCCGCGGCCCGCGAGCACGGTGCGGCGCCGGAGCCCGGCACCCGCACCCGTGGAGACGACGGGGTAGAGGGCGGCTTCACACAGCCGGAGGCGTGGATCGCCGCGGTGGACCTGACGGTCGAGTCCCTGCGGAAGTCGCTGTAGCTTCGCGCTAGAAGTGCAGGCGGGCAGCCGCGTTGCACAGGGCGCTAGCGATGGAGGTATCGCGGTCCGCGCCGAAGCCAACTGCCCACACACGCTTGGACTTGTGCACCGCGTAGATGAAGGTCACGGTGGCCTCGAAGATGTCGTACTGGTGGAACTCTGCGACTTCCACGGGGAAGCCGTGGTCTGCCAGGGTTTCCGTCATTGCCGAGGAGGCGCCCATCGCGGTGATCTCCACGCGGGTGGACTGTCCATCGGCGCGCAGGCCACTGACCTGCATGTCGAAGTCGTGGCGGCCCAGAGAAAGGCGGGTGGCCTTCAGGTAGTCCACGCGGATCGCGCCGGGCGCGTAGGTGCGGATGAACTTTTTCCACTCCATGCCGCGTGCTTCCTGGCGCATGCCCACCGGCAGGCGTTGGCCGAAGCGGGCGCGGAACGGATCCTCCGCGAAGGTGCGGGTGCGCTTGCGGCGCTTCTCGATGCGGGTGTGCACCGGCTCGCTGTACGTCTTCGCGGTGGAACGGCGACCGCTGGGTAGCGGGGTGTACACAGGCGCGTCTAGATCCAGGTCCTGGTCCGAGCTGGCGAAGCGGATCAGGGTCGTGGTGTTCGTAGAGGAAACGTTCATGATGACTCGATTTTCTGGAACAAGATCTAGTTGGCCTTGGGCACCCGCTGAATGGGTGCTCAAATAAAGTTGGGTACCTATATAAAGTACTGCTAGTTAAATAATGTAATCCGTCTCACTCTGAGATTCAAACTGTTGCCTATTTCTCATTAGGTGAGATTCTGGGCGGCTAGCTGTGCTCCTCTGCGGTGCGCAGCAGGAACAGCAGCTCGGCCGTCGCGATGGCCTCAATCTCGCCCGGATCCACGGACTCGTCCGCGGAGTGGATGGCGCACTTCGGCTCCTCGATGCCGTACAGCGCGAGCTCCGCCTGCGGGTACGCGCCCAGCAGCTTGTTGGTCAGCGGAATCGACCCGCCGGAGGCGACCTCCATCGTCTCCTTGCCGTACACCTCGCCCAGCGCCTCGCCGAGTCGCTGCAGCGCCGGACCAGAAGTATCCGCCTGGAATGCCTCGGCAAGGGAGCCGCGCTCGATCTCCACCAGCGCGTTCGTCTTTTGGCTCTCCAGGTGCTTGACCAGCAGATCCTGGCACTCCTGCGGCTCGCGTCCCGGCGGCACGCGCAGGCTCACCACGGCCGCGGCGGTCGCGGGCACGGAGTTCACCGAATCCGCCACCGACAGCGCATCCAGGCCTGTGATCGTGATGGACGGATTCATCACCGTCAGGTCGTTCGGCTGCCACTCGCCGGCGCCGTACAGCTCCACGCCGTCGGTTACCCCGGCGTTGTTGCGGAATTCCTGTTCTGTTGGTCCGACGCCACCCCAGCGCTCCTTCGGCTCCAATCCCGGGACGGCCACCAAACCGTTTTCGTCATGGAGAGTGGAAAGAAGCTGCACCAGCTCGACTAGTGCATCCGGAGCCGAGCCGCCGAACTGGCCGGAGTGCATCGGCTGCGCCAGCGTGCGGGTGCGCACCGTGACCGGCGCGGAACCGCGCAGCGCGGTGCACAGGCTCGGCTCGCCCAGGGCGTCATTGCCGGAGTCGGCAATGAGGAAAGTGTCGGCGGCGAAAAGCTCCGGCTTTTCGGCCAGCAGGTCCTCCAGGCCATAACCACCGCGCTCCTCCGAGCCCTCGACGACGATCCGGATGCCGAGATTCTTGGCGGCGGGGAAGTGGGCGTCCGAAAGGATAGAAAGAGCACGCAGCACAGCAACGTGCATGGCGACGTGGCCCTTGCAGTCGGCGGTGCCGCGGCCATACCAGCGGCCATCGCGCTCAGTGAGGGTCCACGGGTCATCGGTCCACGCCTCGATGTCGCCGGCGGGCTGCACGTCGAAGTGGGAGTACAGGAGGATGGTGGGGTAGCCCTCGGCGGGCTCGCGCAGGCCGATGACGGAGGTGGAGCCGTCGGTGGTGACGTGGCCTTCGACGGGGATGCCCACGCTGGTGAATGCGTCGATGACCCACTGCGCGGCGGCGGCATTGGCCTCCTCCAGACCCGGGGTGGAGTGGACCGACTCGAAGGAGACGAGGGTGGTGAGGTCTTCCTTCAGCTGCGGCATCTGCTCCGCGATGGCGGTGCGGGCGAGGTCTAGCTGCGAGGTGTTGGATGCGCTGTTGGATTCACGGTTGGACTCACTGTTGGTATCGCTCATAGGTAACTACTGTAGCGACCGGACGGGACAGGCGATGTGCGTGCACGGCACCTTGCAGACGATGGGGGAGAGTGCTAAAAACGGGGTTAGCACTTGAACTAAGGGAGTGCCAGAAAATAACCGTCAGATGAAGTGAGGGTGAATGTCGCGACATTCATTCACCCGTGCCGTCGCGGGCGCTTGATCTGAGCCGTATGTGTCGCCAACTCTAAACGGAGGATCGAAAAGCCTCATGGCTAAGATGATTGCATTCGACGAAGAAGCACGCCGCGGACTGGAAAAGGGTCTGAACACCCTGGCAGACGCGGTTAAGGTAACCCTCGGCCCGAAGGGACGCAACGTCGTCCTGGAGCGCAAGTGGGGCGCCCCGACGATCACCAACGACGGTGTGACGATCGCTCGCGAAATCGAGCTGGAAGACCCCTACGAGAAGATCGGCGCCGAGCTGGTTAAGGAAGTTGCCAAGAAGACCGACGACGTCGCTGGCGACGGCACCACCACCGCTACCGTCCTGGCGCAGTCCCTGGTGCGCGAGGGTCTGCGCAACGTTGCTGCTGGCTCCAACCCGATGGGCATTAAGCGCGGCATCCAGGCTGGCGTGGAGAAGATCACGGCGGAGCTGCTGAGCCACGCCAAGGAGATCGAGACCCAGGAGCAGATCGCCGCTACCGCCGGCATCTCCGCTGCTGACGAGAAGATCGGCGAGCTGATCGCCGAGGCTATGTACAAGGTTGGCGACGGCCAGCTGAACAAGGACGGCGTAATCACCGTCGAGGAGTCCAACGCCTTCGGCGTGAACCTCGAGGTCACCGAGGGTATGCGCTTCGACAAGGGCTACATCTCCGGTTACTTCGCTACTGACGTGGAGCGCGGCGAGGCTGTGCTGGAGGATCCGTACATCCTGCTGGTTAGCTCCAAGATCTCCAACGTGAAGGATCTGCTGCCGCTGCTGGAGAAGGTCATGCAGTCCGGCAAGCCGCTGCTGATCGTTGCCGAGGACATCGAGGGCGAGGCTCTGTCCACCCTGGTTGTTAACAAGATCCGCGGCACCTTCAAGTCCGTTGCTGTGAAGGCTCCGGGCTTCGGCGACCGCCGCAAGGCACAGCTGCAGGACATCGCGATCCTGACCGGCGGCCAGGTCATCGCCGAAGAGGTTGGCCTCTCCCTGGAGACCGCAGACCTGCCGATGCTGGGCACCGCCCGCAAGGTCGTGGTGACCAAGGACGATACGACCATCGTCGACGGCGCAGGCTCCGCAGAGCAGCTGGCTGGCCGCATCAAGCAGATCCGCCAGGAGATCGAGAACGCGGACTCCGACTACGACGCAGAGAAGCTGCAGGAGCGCCTGGCTAAGCTGTCCGGCGGCGTTGCAGTGCTGCAGGTCGGCGCCGCCACCGAGGTGGAGCTGAAGGAGCGCAAGCACCGCATCGAGGACGCTGTGCGCAACGCTAAGGCAGCCGCGGAAGAGGGCATCGTCGCCGGCGGTGGCGCAGCCCTGCTGCAGACCGCCAACGTGCTGGACGACAACCTGGGCCTGGAAGGCGACGAGGCTACCGGCGTGCAGATCGTACGCGCGGCCCTGGCAGCCCCGCTGAAGCAGATCGCTCACAACGCTGGCCTAGAGCCGGGCGTAGTCGTGGACAAGGTTGCCAACCTGCCGGTAGGCGAGGGTCTGAACGCTGCAACCGGCGAGTACGTCGATCTGCTGGGTGCTGGCATTTCCGACCCGGTGAAGGTCACCCGTTCCGCGCTGCAGAACGCTGCTTCCATCGCGGCACTGTTCCTGACGACCGAGGCTGTCGTCGCGGACAAGCCGGAGCCGGAGGCACCGGCAATGCCGGGTGCTGACGAGATGGGCGGCATGGGCGGCTTCTAAGCCCCGTGTAAAACAGTTAAAAATAGCTGGTTTTCCTAGATTTAACCTAGGTGGACTCGCCGTAAAAACAACCCCTGAGCTGGATCTTTATTGAATCGTTACCCCCTGGTGGGGGGTGGATTTAAAGAAGGTCTCGCCCAGGGGTTGTGGCTTTTCGCAGATCCGCTACTCTATTCTCCAGACGGCCTAGAGGGGGCGTCACTACCACAAGAAAATTATCGGGCTCAGAGGAACTGGCGCCCCCAATCTCTACAAGAGGAGAAACTAGTATGTTCGAGCAGATCAACAACATCTTCACCCAGCTGACCGACTTCTTCGGCGGCTTCAAGAGCATCTTCGAGGGCCTGGGCAAGGTTGCCGGCGTTATCAACGAGTGGGTTAACGGCAAGGCTGAGAAGTAAGCTTCCGCTTAACAGCTAAAACCCCGGCTTCGGCCGGGGTTTTTTCATGCCTTTCCTACCCCGTATGGTTCCGGCACATCTGTATAGCTGGGCCAAAACCACTAGACTGGAAAGTGCTACTAGAATTGAAAAATCTTCAGGCGAAGGAGAACCCAGGCACATGGCCGAAGAAGAATTCCACATGGTTGATCTTGCCGCTACCGAGGGCTACTTGGTGGACGACTCGGATGAAGACGATCCGGTACTGATCACTCCGGACGGCCATCGGGTTGATACCTGGCGCGACCAATACCCCTACGACGAGCGCATGAGCCGCGACGAGTATGAGACCACCAAGCGCGCCCTGCAGATCGAGCTGCTGAAGTTCCAGAACTGGACCAAGGACACCGGCCAGAAGCACATCATTATTTTCGAGGGTCGTGATGCTGCCGGTAAGGGTGGCACCATCAAGCGCTTCAACGAGCACCTGAACCCCCGTGGTGCCCGCACCGTGGCCCTGGAGAAGCCCTCCGAGCGCGAGTCCACTTCCTGGTACTTCCAGCGCTACGTCCAGCACTTCCCGTGCGGCGGCGAGATCGTCTTTTTCGACCGCTCCTGGTACAATCGCTCCGGCGTGGAGCGCGTGATGGGCTTCTGCACCAACGATCAGCACGCAGAGTTCCTGCGTGAGGTTCCGATGCTGGAGAACATGATCATGGGGTCGGGCATCTCCCTGACGAAGCTGTGGTTCTCCGTCACTCAGAAGGAGCAGCGCACCCGTTTCGCCATCCGCCAGGTGGACCCGGTTCGCCAGTGGAAGCTCTCCCCGATGGACCTGGCCTCCCTGGACAAGTGGGATGACTACACCCGCGCCAAGGAAGAGCAGTTCCGCTACACGGATACCAACGAGTCCCCGTGGATCACCATTAAGTCCAACGACAAGAAGCGCGCCCGCATCAACGCGATGCGCTACGTCCTGTCCAAGTTCGAGTACGCGGACAAGGACCACGAGGTCGTCGGCGAGCCGGATCCGAAGATCGTCAAGCGCGGCCGCGACCAGATCGGCGACTAATAGAACCCATTCGGACTGGCCGGACCGAGCCAGTACGCGAACAAGCCCCGGCTGCCCTACAAGGGCGACTGGGGCTTGAGTTTTTGGAGGCTAACTCTCCACGATCTCGATCGGGTTGCCCTGCCACTTCGTTGCGGCGGGCACGTGGTCGCCGCGCATAACTAGTGACGCCGGGCCGACCGTCGCCGCCTGCTCGATTGCGGCGGCGGGCAGAGCCACGCTGTGGGGGCCCATTGTCGCACCGTCTCCCAGGGTGACGGTATCCAGGCTCATCACGCGGTCCTGGAACAGGTGCGTCTGCACCACACAACCCGGGCCCACGCTGGCACCCCGGCCAATGCTGACCAGGTCCGCCTCCGGCAGCCAATAGGAATCCAACCAAGCGCCCCGGCCAATCTTCGCGCCCAGTGCACGCAGGAACATGTTCAGGCTGCCAGTGCCCATCGTGTGCGCCAGGAACCAGGGGCCGGCCACGGTCTCCACGAACTGATCCTGCAGTTCGTTGAGCCACACGAAGGCCGACCATAGTTCGTGCTCGCCCGGCTTGATGCGCTGCACACACAGCCACTTCATCAGCACCGTCACCGCCGCAGCCACGAACCCAGCGCCGACCAGAACCAGGCCGGAAACCGCGAAGGTCTGCCAGATGCCCTGGTTTACCAGCATCCACTGCAGCGCCAGTACCACACCCGCGGCAATCGCGGCGGAGGTCATCGGGGCGAGCAAGCGGAGGGTCTCCACGATGCCGCGAGCCACCTTCAGGCCGAAGCCCGGGTTGTAGGTGCGGGACTCTCCGCCGGCCTCCACGGCCACGCGGCGCAGGCGCTCCGGCGGGGAGCCCAGCCAGTTGCTGCCGGACTTCGTCTTCACCGGGGTAGAGGAGAGCACGGCCACCAGAGAGTTCTTCTTCAGCGTGCGATCCGGGCCGGCGATGCCGGAGTTGCCCAGGAAGGATCGCTTACCCACCTTCGTGTTACCGGTGAGCATCCAGCCGCCACCGCCGAGCTCGTAGCCGCCGACCATCGTGTCGTCCGCCAGGAACGCGCCCTCGCGCACCTCGGCGAAGCGCGGCACCATCACGGCGGTGGAGATCTCCGCATCCTTGCCCACCTTGGCGCCCAGGCTGCGGAACCACACCGGAGTCAGCTGTGCGGCGTACATCGGGAACAGCTGCGTACGGGCGCTATCCATCAGGCGCTCGACCGCCCACACGCGCCAGCCGCTGAGGCTGCGCACGGCCACCACGCCCGGCTTCAGGCCTGCGGACAGGAGACGGACGGACAGCCACGTCAGTGCTGCGTACGTTGCAAATGCCACCAGACCACCAGCTGCGGCGATGGGAAGCGCCAGCAAGGGGGCGTCAACAGGAACGAGCCACAGCACAAACGCTGCAGCGACGAACAGAGCCACCAGGGGCAGGAACGACATCGCGATGGCGCTCAGCGCGTAGAGCCAGAACCACATGGTGCGGCGCGGGGCGGCGTGCTCCGGGAAACGATTGCGGGCCTTGCCGACCTTCACCGCAGGCGAACCTGCCCACTGCGAACCGGCCTTGACCTTCTTGGCTCCCGTGACGGCTGAGCCGGGCTCGATGTGAGCGCGGGCGCCGATGCGGGCACCGGGGAACAGGGTGGAGCGGGCGCCGACGGAGGCGTCCTTGCCAACCTCGATTCTGCCGACATGCAGCACATCGCCCTCCAGCCAGTAGCCGGAAAGGTCCACTTCTTGCTCGATGGAACAGTGCTTGCCCAGGGTTAGCAGGCCAGTGACGGGCGGCAGGGTGTGCATCTGAGCGCCCTTGCCGACCTTCGCGCCCAGCCAACGGGCATAAGTGGTAATCCATGCAGCACCGGAGACATCGCGCGCGCCGGAGGAATCCGCCACGCGCTCTGCAGCCCAAATGCGCAGGTGAACAGAGCCGCCGCGCCTATAGTCGCCCTCGCCGATGCCCGCCGTAATCAGGCGGATCAACAGCGCGGACAGTGGCAGGCGGCCCAGCGGGGTGGCGAAGACGATCACCGCGGCGATGACCACGGCCCAAGGCACGTCGACCACCCACGGCAGGTCGCCTGCCCACGAGGAACCGTGGAACAGGATCGCGTTGAACACCAGGATCCAGGTGACCCACTGCGCGCCCGCGAGGGTGAGCGCCGGAACCTGGATCAGGGCTTGTGCAAGGCGGGTGCCGATACCCACCGGCTTGGCGGGTGTGACGTCCTTGGCCTGTGCGGCCTGGCCGGAGCCCGTGCCGCCGGTCTTTTCGCGCAGAGAGTCGATGTGCTCGGCCAGTGCACCCAGGCGGGAGTGATCGTAGAGATCACGCACGCTGACGGTGGGAACCTCCTGGCGCACGCGGCTGATCAGCGTGGCCGCACCCAGGGAGGTGCCGCCGAGGTTAAAGAAGTCCGCATCCGGGCTGGTTACTGCCGTGCCGAGCGCGTCGGCGAACAGCCCCGCCAGCCACTGCTGGGTGGGGTTGTCGAACTCCGCGTTGCCACTGGAAGGCAGCGGCCATGGCAGGGCTTTCTTGTCCACCTTGCCGGAGGTCGTCACCGGCAGCTCGTCCAGCGCGCACAGGCGCGGAACCATGGCAGCGGGCATGGAATCGCGCAGCTGGTCTAGCGCCTGCTGCTGGTCGAAGTCCTCGACGTTGCCCTCGGTGGAGACGTACCCCACCAGCACCTTGTCCCCGCCGCCGGTGGTCTGCACCACGACGGTGGAGCTGCGCACTCCGGGGAGGGCGGACAGTGCGGCGTCTACCTCACCGAGTTCGATTCGACGCCCACCGATCTTTACCTGGTCGTCGATACGACCGACGAAGTACAGGCCATCTTCCTCGAGGCGCACATGGTCACCGGAGCGGTAGGCGCGCTCCCAGCCGAGCTCCGGCATGGGCGCGAACTTCTCCGCATCCTTCTCCGGATCCAGATAGCGGGCCAGGCCGACACCGCCGATGATCAGTTCGCCGGTCTCACCCCAGCCCACCGGCTGGTTGTTTTCGTTAACGACAGCCAGGTCCCAGCCGCGCAGGGGAGTGCCAATGGAAACCGGGCGCACCCCATCCATGGTGGTGCCGCAGGCCACGACGGTGGCCTCGGTCGGGCCATAAGTGTTCCACAGCTCGCGGGAATCGGTGGCCAGGCGGGCGGCCAGCTCCGGCGGGCAGGCCTCGCCGCCGAAGATCAGCAGACGCACGGCATCCAGAGCCTCATCGGGCCAGAGACCGGCTAGGGTCGGCACAGTGGAAACGGCCGTGACGCTGCGGGAAACCAGCCAAGGACCCAGGTCCACGCCAGAGCGGACCAGGGCGCGCGGGGCGGGCACCAGGCAGGCTCCGTGGCGCCATGCCAGCCACATTTCTTCACAGGAGGCGTCGAAGGCCACGGAGAGGCCAGCCAGCACGCGGTCCCCCGGGGCCAGTGGCTCGTCCTGCAGGAACATCTCCGCTTCCGCGTCCACGAAGGCAGCCGCGTTGCGGTGGGTGACTGCCACGCCCTTCGGCTTGCCGGTGGAACCGGAGGTGAAAATGATCCACGCATCGGTCTCCAGGTCCGGGCCGAATGCTTTGTTGGAGGTTGCCCCGGGATCTGCCTGCAGGTTGGCATCGACTAGCTGCAGTCCGTCAGCGCCGTAGATTGCGGCCACGCCCGCCTCGCCGAAGACGAGGGAAGCTCGTTCCTCGGGGTCGTCGGCGTCAACAGGTACATAGGCAGCACCGACGGCCAGGGTGGACAAAATAGCGATGTAGAGCGAGCGATTGCCGCTGGGCATACGAATGCCGATGCGGTCGCCGCGCCCGAGGCCACGGTTATGCAGCCACTCGGCGGTTTCGTTGATTTCGTCGAGCAGCTCGGAATAGGTAATAACCCCCTTGCCGTCGTCGATGGCGGGGGCTTCTGGGCACGCCGAAGCCGTCGCACGCACAATGTCGATGAGCGTGCGCGGCTCCGGTGCCTCGTGGGAACGGAGGTACCGGGAAGGGATTTGCACTTTTCGCCTAGGCCTCCTCGGTAGAGATGATGGCCTTGGCCAGCTTGCTCAAGTGCTTAAGCTGCTTGGAAGTGGATTCGTCTAGCGCCTTATCCTCTGCGGAGGCGACCAGAGGGGAGAGACTGTTGTAGGTCTTAGTGCCCTTCTTGGTCACCGAAATGATCTGGCGGCGACGATCCTTCGGATCCTTAACCCTCTTGGCGAGGGAGCGCTTTTCCAGGGAGTCGACCAGGCGAACCATGTCGGAGCGGTCCACCCCAAGAATTTCGCCTAGCGTGGCCTGGCTTGCTGCATCGCCATCGACGAGGCAGGCAAGAACCCAGAATTCGCGCAGGTTGAAGCCCTTCTCCGCGAGCGCGGTCTCTACGAAGTCGCGGGTGCGGCGGCGTAGGCGCTCAAGCTGGAATGAGGGCGAAGACAACAAGTCAGCGGGTAGCGGCGTGTTTTCGGACATGCCATAAATATAACGCTGACTATGGGGGTTGTCTAATTGTGGGGTTGCCCCACGATAGGTAGTCCGGCGTCTCGCCAGCCGGCCGTGCCGTTAGCAACGTTGATTGCGTCGATGCCATTCTGCTCCAGCCACTGGCAGGCGCGCGCGGAGCGACCACCGGAGAGGCAGATCAGGTAAATATCCTCGTTCAGGTCCAGCTCGCCGTAGCGGGCCTGCAGCTCGGAGAGTGGCAGGTTGGTCGCGCCCTCGGCGTGCCACTGGTTGTATTCATCCACCTCACGAATGTCGATCAGCTGGGCGCCAGCAGGAACATCGGTGGGCTGTACTGTTTCGAAATCACTCATGGCGCCCCATTGTAGGCAAGGTGGCAAAGGTGGGCAGCCAGCGAGGTGGAGTTGAATAACGTGGAGTTAAATAGATGGGGCATCCCGGTGGGGACCTGCCGGGCCGTTTACGCAGGAGGTTGAAGTGGCGCACGCCAGCGAGCAAGCTAGCGCCGAAGTGCAGGCTGACCCTTCGCGAGGCCTCACGGCCGCCGAAGTAGAGGAGCGCACGCAGCGCGGCGAGGTGAATGCGCAGAGCCGTGGAACCGGCCGAAGCGTGGCACAGATTCTGCGCGCCAACATCTTCACCCGCGTCAATGCCATCCTCGGCGTTCTGTGCGCGATCGTCCTGTCCACCGGTTCGGTCATCAACGCCGCCTTCGGCCTGCTCATCATCGCTAACTCCGCGGTGGGCGTGATCCAGGAGCTGCGCGCCAAGAAGACCCTCGACAAGCTGCGTATCGTCGGCGAATCGGAACCCAGCGTCATCCGCGATGGCGAGGAAAAAACCATCCCGCAGCACGAAGTCGTCCTCGGGGACATCATCAAGCTGCGCAGCGGGGACGAGGTCGTGGTGGACGGCACGGTGGTGGCCGGCTCGCTGCGCGTCGACGAATCCCAGCTGACCGGCGAGGCCGATGCTGTGAGCAAGGGCGAGGGCGACGAGATCCTCTCGGGATCCTTCGTCAACGAAGGCTCCGCCGTTTTCCGCGCAGATAAGGTCGGCGATGAGGCCTATGCCGCACGCCTGGCCTCCCAGGCCAGCGAGTTTTCGCTGACCGACTCCGTGCTTATGAACGGCATCAACAGCATCCTCAAGGTAATCACCTGGCTGCTTATCCCGACCGGCATCCTCACGATCTGGACCCAGCTGGTCCGCTCCGATACGGGTCTGCGCGAATCCATCCTTTCCATGGCTGCGGCGATCGTCCCGATGGTGCCGGAGGGGCTGGTTCTTATGACCTCCATCGCCTTCGCTGCGGGCGTGATCCGCCTTGGCAAGTACAAAGCCCTGGTCAACGAGCTCGTCGCCATCGAAGGGCTCGCGCGCGTCGATACGGTATGCACCGACAAGACCGGCACCCTCACCACCAATGAGATGGAGCTGGATTCCATCGTCGCCGCCGACGGAAGCCCTGCTGACGGGAGCGAAGAGGACGAAACCTGGGCGCGCAACCTCGCCTCCATGCTGAACGCTCAGGACGATCTGAACGACACCGCCCGCTCTATCGTGGCCGGGCTACGCGAGCGCGGCGTGGAACCCGAACAGTGGCAGGGCCACGAGATTCCTTTTAACTCGCGCTACAAGTTCTCTGGGTTCGCCTGCTCTGACGCCACCGCCTGGATCATGGGCGCCCCCGACGTGCTTTTGCGCGAAGGTGGTCGTGCTGCAGAAACAGCCAAGGAGCTGGGCGATCAGGGTTTGCGCATCCTGGTGTTCGGCAAGCTCGAAGGCGCCGATGGGGAGGCCTGGGCCAACACGGACGACCTCAGCATGGATTCCGCCCCGCAACTGAATGAACCGGTGCTCGTGGTGCTTCGCCAGCAACTGCGCTCCGACGCCCGCGAAACGCTCGCGTACTTCGACGAGCAGAACGTGGACATCAAGGTGATCTCCGGCGACAACTCGGATTCCGTGGCGGCGGTCGCGCGCAAGGCAACCGACCGGGATCTCGTGGCGGTGGATGCCCGCACGCTGAACGGCCTGGACGACGAAGCCTTCGATGCGGAGATCAAACGCGGAAATGTCTTCGGGCGGGTCAGCCCGGAGCAAAAGCAGCAGATGGTGGAATCTTTGCACCGTCAGAACCGCACGGTGGCCATGACCGGCGACGGCGTCAACGACGTGTTGGCACTGAAAAAGGCAGACATTGGCGTGGCCATGGGCTCGGGCGCACCCGCAACGCGCAGCGTGGCGCAGCTAGTGCTGCTGACGAACAAGTTCTCCGCGTTGCCCCGCGTGGTGGCCGAGGGGCGCCGGGTGATCGGCAATATCGAGCGCGTGGCGCACCTGTTTCTGACGAAAACGGTCTACTCGGTGGTGCTGGCGCTGGTGGTGGCGGTGCTGGGAATCTCTTTCCCGTTCCAGCCGATTCACGTGACGATCACCGGTTGGTTCACCATCGGCATTCCGGCGTTCATACTTTCGCTGGCTCCGAACACGGAACGTCCGCGGGACGGTTTCGTCAGGCGCGTGCTGTCATTGGCGATTCCCTCCGGTGTGCTCATCGGCGGCATCTGCGTGACGATGTGGATCATCATCTACCCCGGAGCGGAGGTGCCGGAAATTCAGCGGCAACAGGCCGGTACTGCGGTGCTGCTGGCGCTGATCGTCATGGGGTTGTGGGTGCTGGGGATTGTGGCGCGGCCGCTGAATTGGTGGAAGGTGCTTCTGCTGGCCGGCTGTGTGGGCGGCTACCTGGTGATCTTCCTGGTGCCGCCGCTACGTGAGTTGTTGATTCTGCACACGGGCAACCTGAAGCTGATGCTTACGGGGTTGGCCGTGGGTGCGGGCGGGGCGGTGCTCATTGAGGTTGTGCACCAGATCGCCGCCCGCCGGCAAGCGGCTGTGAGTTAGCCCTTGTAGCGTTCGATGGCCTCGTCGAGGATCTTCACTGCTTCCTCGGCGTTGCCCCAACCGGAGCCGTTGACTTCCTTGCCCGGCTCCAGGTCCTTGTAGTGGACGAAGAAGTGCTCGATCTCGTTCTTGGTGAACTGGTCGATGTCCTCGATGTCCTGGAACTGCTCGAAACGCACGTCGTCCAGCACGCACAGCAGCTTGTCGTCGCCGCCGGCCTCGTCGGTCATCTTGAACACGCCAACCGGGCGGGCCTCAACGATCACGCCGGGGAAGACCGGCTCCGGCAGGATCACCAGTGCGTCCAGCGGGTCGCCGTCCTCGCCCAGGGTGTGGTCGATGAAGCCGTAGTCGGCTGGGTATGCCATCGGGGTGAACAGGTAGCGGTCGAGGTAGACCTTGCCAGTCTCGTGGTCGACCTCGTACTTGTTGCGGGAACCCTTCGGGATTTCAACGGTTACTTCGATTTTTTTGCTCATGCGCACCATTCTAACCGAGCGCCTTTTTTCGGCTAGGGTGAAACGAGTGAGTGAGCAGAAGTCCCTGAAAGTATGGCTGTGGAGCATCCTCGCCTTCGTGATCGTCGTGGCGGTCGTAGTGGGGGCTGCTGTGGTGTGGTCGATGAATGGCCGCTACGAGGTGCAGGCCGCCGAGCAGCTGGCGGAGCCCACCCCGGTGATGCACGCGCCCGAGGGGGATGTGCCGGACGTGCAGGCCGCTATTCAGCGCGCCGCGGCGGATCCGGCGCTGGGGGTGCTGTCCGCCTCCGTCACCGATGTTGAGACCGGCGAGGTGCTGTGGGCGAAGGATGAGAACCGGAAGCTCACTCCGGCTTCTGCCACCAAGCTGTACACGGCGGCCGCCGCGATCCTGGCGCTGGACGAAGATAGCCGCTGGTCCACCGACCTACTGCAGGATCCGAACGATCCGGGTCGGCTGATCCTGCGCAGCGATGGCGATGTGTCGCTGTCCCGCGATGGCGAGGGCTTCTTCACCGATGCAGCTTCGGTAGCCAAGCTGGCCGAGAAGGCGAAGAAGAAGCTGGGTGGCCAGGCCGTGACCTCCATCGTCGTGGACAATTCGATCCGTTCCGGCGACCTTTTCAACAAGACCTGGGATCGCGAGGATATCGACGGCGGCAATGTCGCCAACCTGGATGCCGTCATGCTCGATGCTGGGCGCCTCGATCCTTATACCTCCGACTCCGCCCGCTCCCACAACCCGGGCGAGGATGTGGGGCACGCTCTAGCCGATGCGCTCGGCGCGGATGCGGAGGTCACTGTTTCTAAGGAAGTGACGCCCAGTCTCGGTGACCAAGACCCCATCGCAAGCGTTAGGTCTGCGCCGCTGAACGTGCGCCTGCGCGACATGCTGGTGCACAGCGACAACATCATGGCCGAAGCCATTGGCCGAGAGATTGCGGAGTCCCAGGGCAAGCCGCAGACCTTCGAGGGCGCCACGAGCGCGACCCTCGACGTGCTGAAGGAGCACAGCATCGATACCAAGGATGCGACCCTCTTCGACAATTCCGGCATGAGCGAGAAGAATCGCCTGACCGCCCACGAGCTAGATGGGGTGCTCTCCAATAAGGAGGTGCGCGACATCTTGGACATGCTGCCGGTATCCAGCGTGGAGGGCACACTGGAGGCGCGCTATGGTTCCGGCTCCGGCGCGGAAGACTCCGCCGGCTGGGTGCGTGCCAAGACCGGCACTCTTTCCGGCGTGAACGCCCTGGCCGGGACGGTTATGACGGACTCGGGGCGAGCGCTGACGTTTGCGTTCCTCTCCAATGAGTCTGACCCCAACTCCGCCCGTCCGGCGCTGGATCGGTTGGCGAACGCGGTGCGTTCAGCCAAGTAGGCCATGAGTGTGCAGTCGCAGATCCGAGCCTGGCTGCGAGAGCTGGAAACCGGCCCCGAGTCCGCAGCGTGCGCGGAACAGGTTCGCGCCGGGGTGGCAGTGGGGCTCTCCGGCGGGGCGGACTCCCTGGCACTGGTGCACGGCCTGCTGCGCTGCGGGGTGAAGGTACACGCGGTGGTGGTGGACCATCAGCTGCAGGAAGGCTCCGCACAGGTGGCGCGGCAGGCCGCGGATACCGCGCTGTCCCTAGGGGCGACGGCGGAGATCCGCACCGTCGAAGTGGAAGGCTCAGGGGAGGGGCCGGCGCGCCAGGCGCGCTACGAAGCCCTCGGTGCGGCAGCCGCCGGGCGGCCCCTCTTGGTGGCTCACACGGCGGATGACGACGCAGAAGGGATGCTCATCGGGCTGGTCCGCGGATCCGGGGCGGAAGCCATCGCCGGGATGCGATCCGTACACACCGACCACGCGGCCGTGGCCGCAGGGGCCGCGTGGCTCGGTCGCCCGCTGCTGAACTGCACCCGCGCGGAGACAGAGGCCGAGTGCCGTGCCGCAGGCCTTAGCTGGTGGGAGGATCCGCACAACTCCAGCGATGCTTACCTGCGCAGCCGCATCCGCACCCGCGTGCTGCCTTACCTGCAGAATGTGCTCGGGGAGCACATCGGTGCGAACATGGCCCGCACCGCGCGGATGCTCCGCGAAGACGTCGAGCTACTCGACGAGCTCGCTGGACGGGAGCTGCAGGCGGCGGAGGAGGGGGCGTCATTAAACTGCACCGAACTACAACAGCAACCAGCGGCACTGCGGCGTAGGGTGCTCAAACAATGGCTGGCAGACAAAGCCGGACCCCTCACGAGCGCGCACCTCAACGCGATAGACGCGCTGGTCATCGCATGGAAGGGGCAGGGAGGGGCAGCAGTGCCGTGGCCCCAGAACCTACCTGCATCCACCGAGCAACGGCGTACCCACCGCCTGGTCGTGCAACGTCGCGATGGGTACCTGCAGTTAGCGACTGTCCCCAGGTCGTAGCTGCGCGCTAGAATGCCAGGCAGGCACAAAACGGCGAAGCCATTGCAGCGGAGCCAAGACAGCGAAGCCAGAACAGCGAAACAAACGAGGAAAACGAGGTCTGCGATGCACAGCGAGAAGAACTTCAATGTCCCGGAAAACCCATACGGCGACGATCTAGAAAGTATCCTCATCGACGAGGAAACGCTGCACGCCCGCATCAACGAGCTGGCCAAGGCCACCGCTGACCGCTTCCGCGACGAGGAAGACGACCTCATCCTGATCTGCGTGTTGAAGGGCGCGGTGTTCTTCATCACCGACTTCGCGCGGGCGATCGACATTCCGACGCAGCTGGAGTTCATGGCCGTGAGTTCCTACGGAAACTCCACCAGCTCCTCTGGTGTGGTGCGCATCCTGAAGGACCTGGACCGCGACATCGAGGGCCGCAACGTGGTGATCGTCGAGGACATCATCGACTCCGGCCTGACCCTTTCCTGGCTGCTGAAGAACCTGCGCAACCGCAACCCGAAGTCGCTGTCCGTCGTTACGCTGCTGCGCAAGCCGGAGGCGCAGAAGGTGCAGATCGACCTGGCCGAGGTCGGCTTTGACATCCCCAACGAGTTCGTTGTGGGCTATGGCCTGGACTTTGCCGAACGCTACCGCGACCTGCCCTATGTGGGCACCCTGCACCCGCGCGTTTACCAGTAAAGCGCTGGCCCCAATCCAATAAGCTCCAAATGGCAGCGCTGTTCGCACGGCATTCAAAACCAACAACACTCTAGGAAATATGGACAAGAAGAAGGTACTGAGGATCGCGGGCATTGTCTCTGTGATCCTCATCGCGATCTATGCGTTCGGTGTTTTAACTGATGACGCCCGCGGCTACGACGAGGTCGAGACCTCGATAGCGCTGAAGCAGCTGGAAGACAAGAACGTCAAGGAAGCTCAGATCAACGATCGTGAGCAGCAGGTACAGCTGAAGCTGAAGGACTCTATCGAGGTCGAAGGCAAGAAGGACATCGAGCAGGTTATCGCGAAGTACCCCGGCCGGGCGGCGCCCGAGATTTTCGACGCGGTGAAGAAGTCCGAGGCGGAGAAGTACAACACCAAGGTCACCGAGGATAGCTTCCTGGGCAGCCTGCTGGTGATGCTGCTGCCGATGCTGCTGATCTTCGGCCTGCTGATGTTCATGCTGTCCCGCATGCAGGGCGGCAGCGGCATGGGCGCCTTCGGCTTTGGTAAGTCCACTGCCAAGCAGCTGAATAAGGACAACCCGGACACGACCTTCGACGACGTCGCCGGGGCCGACGAGGCTGTGGAGGAGCTGGACGAGATCCGCGACTTCCTGACCGACCCGAGCCGCTACGAGGCGCTGGGAGCGAAGATCCCGCGCGGCGTGCTGCTGTACGGCCCGCCCGGTACGGGTAAGACGTTGCTGGCCCGCGCCGTGGCCGGTGAGGCAGGCGTGCCCTTCTTCACCATCTCCGGTTCCGACTTCGTGGAGATGTTCGTCGGCGTGGGTGCCTCCCGCGTGCGCGACCTGTTCAAGCAGGCGAAGGAGAACTCGCCGTGCATCATCTTCGTCGACGAGATCGACGCGGTCGGCCGCCAGCGTGGTGCCGGCATGGGCGGCGGTCACGACGAGCGTGAACAGACCCTGAACCAGCTACTGGTGGAGATGGACGGCTTCGGCGACCGCGACGGAGTGATCCTGATGGCCGCCACCAACCGTCCGGACATTCTGGACCCGGCGCTGCTGCGCCCGGGCCGCTTCGACCGCCAGATCCCGGTGACCAACCCGGACCTGGCGGGCCGCGAGCAGATCCTGAACGTGCACGCGAAGAATAAGCCGCTAGCCAAGGACGTGGACCTGAAGTCGCTGGCCAAGCGCACTGCGGGCATGTCCGGCGCGGATCTGGAGAACGTGCTGAACGAGGCCGCCCTGCTGACCGCCCGCGTGGACGGCAACGTGATTACCGCCGACGCGCTGGAAGAGGCCACCGACCGCGTGGTGGGTGGACCGCGCCGTAGCTCGAAGATCATCTCTGAGCACGAGAAGAAGGTCACCGCCTACCACGAGGGCGGCCACACGCTGGCTGCCTGGGCGATGAAGGACATCGACCGCGTCTACAAGGTGACGATCCTGGCGCGCGGCCGCACCGGTGGCCACGCCATGACCGCCCCCGAGGACGACAAGGGCATGTACAACCGCTCCGAGCTGTTCGCCCGCCTGGTCTTCGCCATGGGCGGCCGCGCCGCTGAGGAACTGGTCTTCGGCAACCCGACCACTGGTGCTTCTGCGGATATTGAGATGGCCACGAACATCGCCCGCGCGATGGTGGTGGAGTACGGCATGAGCCCCGTTGTTGGTGCCGTGAAGTACGGCCAGGACGACGGCGACCCGTTTGTCGGCCGTGGCGGCCAGGGCGGCAACCAGCCGTCCCAGAATGTGGCCAACCAGATCGACGAGCAGGTGCGCATGCTGATGAACAAGGCCCAGCAGGTGGCCTACGACGTGCTGCGCGAGAACCGGGACTATCTGGATACCCTGGCTTCCAAGCTGCTGGAGAAGGAGACTCTGCGCCGCCCGGACCTGGAGGCCATCTTCGAGGGCATCGATACCCGCGAGGTCTCGGACATCTTCCCGATGCAGGATCTGGATCGCCCGTGCGATCACCGCGAGCCGGTGAAGACCCCGGTCGAGCTGGCCCGCGAGCGTGGCGAGGAGCCACCGGAGAAGACCAATTTCTTCTCCGCTGCCCGCCGTGCCCGCATGGAAAAGCGCAAGGCGCAGAACGAGCAGCGCCAGGCCGAGCGCCTGCAGCAGGGCCAGCAGCAGTTCCCACAGACCCAGCAGGGCCAGCACGCCCAGCAGGCGCTGCACGGCCAGCAGGGTCAAGGCACCGCCGGCCCGGTTCCGCCGGAGGAGGAGCGCGGCTTCCGCCTGCCCGACAACGAGCAGCCGGATCACCAGCCGGAGAAGCCCGCGCAGCAGAAGCAAGCTGTGCAGCCCGAGCAGGAGCCGCAGGCAGAGCAGCAGCGTCCGCAAGACTCACAGGAATCGCAGGTGCGTTACCGCCGCGGCGAGATGCCGGAGCAGACGTTCCCTTGGGATAAGCACAACGGTGGCTACAACGGCAACGAGTCCGGTGGCCAGCACAGGCAGGAAGACAAGTAGTGAATAACCCACAGCAGCCGCTCGACCCTGGCTCCTTCGATCAGGAGCGGGCAGAGGCGGCCATCCGCGAACTCCTTTTCGCCATCGGCGAAGACCCCGACCGCGAAGGTCTGCAGGAAACACCGGCCCGTGTGGCTCGCGCCTACCGCGAGACGTGCGCCGGGCTGTACGAGGACCCCACGGAGGTTCTCAGCAAGACCTTCAGCGAGGATCACCGCGAGCTGGTGCTCGTGCGCGACATCACCTTCTACTCCATGTGTGAGCACCACCTGGTGCCCTTCTTCGGCAAGGCGCACATCGGATACATCCCCGGTGAATCCGGCAAGGTCACAGGCCTGTCCAAGCTGGCCCGCCTGATCGACGGCCTGGCGAAGCGCCCGCAGGTTCAGGAACGCTTGACCTCGCAGGTGGCCGACGCGCTGGTGGACAAGTTGGATCCCTCCGCAGTGATCGTTGTGCTGGAAGCCGAGCACCTGTGCATGGCGATGCGCGGCATCCGTAAGCCCGGTGCCAACACGGTGACCTCCGCGGTCCGTGGCGGTTTCCAGAGCAATGCGGCCTCCCGTGCAGAGGCAATGGCGCTGATTCGGCCGTGACGGGTTCTGCTGTGACTGACCCCAGCGCAAACAACCCCAACGCAAACAAGCCCAGCGCGACCAACCCCCAGCGCACCCTCGTGATGGGCATCCTCAACGTCACCGAGGATTCCTTCTCCGACGGCGGGGCCTACCCGGACACCGCGGCCGCGCTGGCGCACGCCGAGGCGATGGTCGCCGACGGCGCGGACATCATCGACGTCGGCGGGGAATCCACCCGTCCGGGCGCCACCCGCGTCGCCCCGGAGGTCGAGGCCTCCCGCGTCACCCCCGTCATCGAGGAGTTATCCCGCCGGGGCATCGCCACCAGTATCGATACGATGCGGGCATCCACGGCCCGGGCCGCCTGGAAAGCGGGCGTCACCTACCTCAACGACGTCTCCGGTGGCCTGGCGGACCCGGACATGCTCCCGCTGGCTGCAGAATCCGGACTGCCGATCATTCTGATGCACTGGAACAAGGGAAACGCCGCGGACTTCGCCGGAGCCGAGGGCTACCACGACCACGGCGAGGACATCGTCGGCCACGTCATCCGTTGGCTAGAGCAGAGGATCGAAGCGGCGGAGGCGGTAGGCGTCACAAAGAAACAGATCTACCTGGACCCCGGCATCGGGTTCGCGAAGACTCCGCAGGAAAACTGGCAGCTGCTCGGCGCCACCGACCGGCTGGTGCAGATGGGCTATCCGGTGCTGGTGGGGGCCTCGCGCAAGCGCTTCCTCACCGCGCTGCGCCCCGCGAGCGACGGCAACCCCGGCACCCCAGAATCGGCGGACGATGCGACGGCGGCCACCTCCGCGCTGGCGGCGGCAGTTGGCGCATGGGCCGTCCGGGTGCATAAAGTAGCCCCGACACGGGCCGCAGTGGACGTCGCACACGCAATGGCCACCGGACGCGGCCCCGACATCGACGAGCAATGGAGGGCGCGACGTGGCTGACCGCATCGAGCTCATCGGCGTGGAGGCTTTCGGCCACCACGGCGTGTTTTCGCACGAAAAGGACACCGGCCAGAAGTTCATCGTGGACATGGTGGTGTGGACGGACTTCCGCGCTGCGGCGGATTCGGACTCGTTGGAAGACACGATCAACTACGTGCAGCTGGCCGACATCGCGGTGAACGCGGTCGAGGTGCAGGAGGGTCACGATCTGATCGAAACTCTGGCCTCGAACATCGCGGACCAGATCGCGGAGCTGGGCGGGGTGTACGCCGTGGAGGTCACGGTGCACAAGCCGCAGGCGCCGATCGCCCACCCATTCGGCGACGTGCGGGTGGTAGCTCGGAGGTCCAAGCGATGATCACGGCCTTCCTAGGAATCGGCTCGAACATGCCCGGCGACGTGGGCAGCCCCACCGCACAGATCGAACGCGCCTACGAGCTGCTGGCGATGCACCCGGCCATCGAGATTGTGGAGAAGTCGCGGATCTTCGTCACCCCGCCATGGGGTGGGGTGGAGCAGCAGGAGTTCCGCAACTCCGTGGTGGCCGTGCGCACGTCGCTGGATCCGCTCGCGCTGCTGCACCACTGCCAATTTGCCGAGGCCGTCGCGGGGCGGGAGCGCGAGGTCCGGTGGGGCCCGCGCACCGTCGATGTGGACATTCTTTTTTGTTTTGACGCCCAGTCCCAGCCCCTGCAATCCCAGGGAAAGTGGGGGTTTGAGCTGGTTATTCCGCACCCCTACGCCCACGAGCGGGCGTTTGTGCTGGTGCCGCTGAGCGACCTGCAGCTGGCCCGGGAACCCTGGTGTACCTTGGGCGGACGAGGCATCCTGGAATGGCTGGAAGAGGTTGATCCCGCCGAACGGGAAGCCATCGTCCCGGCGGATCCATCCGAACTTTCGGGCCCTGGCGAGAACTAAAGACGAGGGATAAAGAGGCAGCACATGAGCCCGCTGAAGCGCACGAAGATCTCCACGCTGGCTGTCGTGGCGATCGTGGGCGCCCTCATCGCCTGGGTCAGCACGCTGAGTTTCTATGGAAGCTTCCCGCCAATTAAGACCACCGGCTCCGTGCTGCTGTGGATTTTCGCAATCGTGTGCGCTGTGGCGGGTTGGGTGATCCGCAAGCGCATCGGCAGCAGCAGCGGGGTGGGGATGGATCGCACACAGATGCAGCCGACGACGGTGGTTCAGTGGCTGGCGCTTGGCCAGGCCACGGCATGGGCCGGGGCGGTGTTCCTGGGAATGTTTGTCGGGGTGGGAATTTATGTTCTGCCGAACGCGGGGCACCTTATGGCCGCGGAGGCCGATGTGCCGGGCGTGATCGCCGGAGCGCTGGGAGCTCTGGCGGCCGTCGTGGCCGGGGTTTGGCTGGAACGCAGCTGCGAAGCGCCACCGCCGGATGCGCCATTAACGCCCAACGGGCTCGACGTTGGGTAGTGTGTTGTCCATGAGCTTCCAGCAGTCTCCTAAGCCACAGCAGTCTCACCAGCCGCAGTCGCAGCCCTTCGACGGGCACCAGTCCCCGGAATCCCTGGGGTACGAGGACGACTCCAACTTCCAGGGATCTTCCGTGGCTTCCAACGAGCCTTCGGGACTCTCCCGCTTCCTCATGTTCGGCCTGGTGGTTCTGGCGCTGCTGGCCAGCGTGCTGATGCTGTTCATGGATTCCGATGGTTGGCTGAAGGTGGCGCTTATCGCCGCCCTCTGGGCTGCCTTCTTCGGCATGGTGCTGGTGCTGCGCTACTCAGGCGCCTTGAAGCTGGCGCGCGAGCAGGCGGAGAACCAGGAGAGCTACTTCCAGTCGCAGCTGGAACACGAGCGCGCACAGCTGGAAAAGCGCGAGGCTGCGACGCAGGCGAAGTACGCCGCAGAGGCCAAGAAGTCCCAGGATCAGCGCGATAAGCACCTGGAGGAGCTGCGTGCGGAGCTGGCTCACATGCGCAAGCAGCTGGCGGAGCTGACCGGCGAGAACTTCGACGAGGGCGAGCAGCGCGCGGTGCGCGCGACTGCCGAGCGAGTCCGCGAGCTGGGGCACAGCGTGGGTGGCCAGGCGCCGCAAGCTGCAGGCAGCTCTGCCGGACAGACCGCAGGACAGCAGCAGTCGGCGGGCCAGCAGGAAGCCCAGCCGCACAAGGCACAGCACCGCAGTAAGCCGAAGTTCAACACCGGCACTTTCGCTGCCGTGAACTGGACCGGCCAGGATTCCGAGGAGACCTCCCAGCTGCCACTGGTCGTGGACACAACGGCGATGGACGAGGCCAAGCGTGCAGAGCACAAGGCCACTCAGCAAAAGCCCACTCAGCCCAAGCCCGCCCAGAAGCGCCGCGCGCAGATGCCGAGCGCCGAGGCCGTTCGCCCCAGCCGTGCCCGCACTGGCGCCGCCCAGGACGCTGGCGCCCAGGACGCTGCCGCGAAGCAGGGCGAGCAGACTGAGGCAACGGCAACCACCCACGGTCGCCGTCGCGCCGATGAGGTGGAAAACGGCCTCACTGTCGCAGAGCTGATGCAGCGCTTCAAGAATCGAGAGAAGTAAAAACCACCTGTGACAGGCCCGACAACCAACTCGGACATTCAACAGCCACGCCTCTCCGTCGGCATCATCTCCGCCGGGAAAGTAGGCGTGGCTTTGGCGGAGGCCTTTGCACGCGCCGGCCACCACGTGCATGGCATCTATGCGCATTCGGCACGTTCGGAAAAGTTGGCGTCAGAAAGAATCCCGAACATACCCCGCATCAACCTAGACAGCACCGCCCACGCCGCGCTCGTGGTGCTGGCGGTGCCGGACCCGAAGCTGCCCGAGGTGGTGGAGGAAGTCGCGCAGCACACGCGCGACGGGCAGATCGTGGCGCACGTCTCCGGGGCGTTTGGCTGCGAGATCCTGCAGCCGATCACCGATACTGGCGCGCTGCCGTTGGCTCTGCACCCGGCGATGACCTTCACCGGCACCCCGGCAGATAGCGAGCGGCTGGACGGCTGCGCATGGGGTGTGACTAGCGATTCCGAGGTCGGCGATGTGGTCGCGCAAACCCTAGTGGCCAGCCTGGGTGGGGTTCCCGTTGCCATCCCCGAACACCGCCGGGCGGCCTACCACGCGGCGATGGCGCACGCGGCCAACCACCTGGTGACCCTGCTGACTGATGCCCAGGAGATCCTGGACCGCGTGTTGGAAGCGCCGGGGGAGAGCCCCGATAGCGCCCTGCTGCTGCGCCGTATCGCCCACGCCGCGGTGGATAACGCGCTGGAAAAACGCATGGACGGGCTGACCGGCCCAGTAGCCCGCGACGACGCGGAGGCTGTGATGCGCCACCGTGCAGCGCTGCGGGAGCTGGAGGACGGGCCAGACTCAGCCGAGGAAGGGTCAGCTGAGGCCGCCTACACCGCGATGGCCCGCCGCACTGCGCTTAAAGCGGGGGCTATTGAGGTCGAAAGGCTGCTGGATCTAGAGTAAGAGCCATGACGTTCACACCTGGCCAAGCAGAGGTTTTCACCGAGATCGAGAAGATCGGGCAGCTCACCCGCGCCATGCGCAAGGCGGGCCGCCCCGTGGCGCTGGTGCCCACGATGGGCGCGCTGCACGAGGGGCACCTCTCGCTGGTGCAGGCCGCCCAGCAGATTCCGGGCGCGCTGGTTGTGGTCAGTATTTTCGTGAACCCCCTGCAATTCGCCGAAGGGGAGGACCTGGATGCCTACCCGCGCACCCTCGACGAGGATGTGGCGAAGCTGAAGGCCGCGGGCGTGGACGCGGTATTCGCCCCCAACCCCCGCGAGATGTACCCCAACGGTCCGCGCACGACTATCCACCCGGGCGAGGCCGGCCGCATCCTGGAGGGTGCCCACCGCCCGACCCACTTCGCGGGCGTGCTGACGGTCGTGAACAAGCTCTTCACCATCACGCACTGCGATCACGCCTTCTTCGGGGAGAAGGACTACCAGCAGCTGCTGCTGATCCAGCAGATGGTCACGGACCTGAACATGGAGGTGCAGGTCCACGGCGTGCCGATCGTGCGCGAGGCTGATGGCCTGGCGAAGTCCTCCCGCAACGTTTACCTTTCCGATGAGGAGCGCGAGCTCGCCCTCACCCTGTCCGCCGCCCTGACCGCCGGCGCCTTCGTGGCCGAGCAGGGCCCCGCGGTGGTGCTGCAGACTGCCGGATCTATTCTGGACGCCGCCTCGGGCATCGACGTCGACTATCTTGAGCTGCGCGGTACGGACCTTTCCGACACCCCGGAGGACGGCGAGGCCCGCCTGCTGGTGGCGGCGCGCGTTGGAACCACGCGCCTGATCGACAACGTGGGCGTGCCCCTGGGCACCGGCTTCAAGGGGCTGGACGACGGCGGCGAGGGCGGCGAGCCCGCCGAAAACGCCGGTGAGTAGAACTGAGTAGAGCTGAGTAGGACCATGAGCGACGAACTCGAAACTTTGAAGCGACACTCGCACTCCTTCGTGGACATCTCCGCCGGGGAGTACCGCGCCAGCATCTCCACCTTCGGCGGCGGGCTGCGCAGCCTGGAGTACGCGGGCAAGCCCCTGGTGGTTTCCTACCCAGAGGGCGCCTACCCGCCGCTATCCTCCGGAATTGTGCTGGCCCCATGGCCGAACCGAACCGCCGACGGGGTCTTCGCCCACGACGGCGTGCTGCACCGTTTGGACATCACGGAGCCGGCCCGCGCCACCGCGATCCACGGATTCGTGGGGCAGATGGCCTGGCACGTCGCCGACCAGGGGGAGGACTTCGTGGCGCTGGAGCTGTCCACCGGCCTGCGCCAAGGGTGGCCGTGGCCGCTGCGCATGCGGATGACGTGGTCGCTCGATGCGAATGAGGGTCTGCGCGCCACCTTCGACGTCCGCAACGAGGCCGATGCCTCCTGCCCCTTCGGCCTGGGATGGCACCCATACCTGAGTGCCCTGGGCGCTCCACTGGACGACTGCGTTCTACACCTGCCTGTCGGTACGAATCTGCCTCTGGATTCCGTGCGTAACCTGCCCGCCGGGCCGGAGTTTCCGGCTCGCCGGGTGCTGCCAGATGTGGAATTCGGCCAGCGTATGGCCGGGGTGTGGCTGGACCACTGCTTCGGCGAGATCGATGCGAAGGAGGATGCGCCGTCCGAGGCGCGCCTGCTCAACCCGGACGGCGAGGGCGTGCGTCTATGGGTAGGCGAGGGCTTCAACTGGTTTCAGGTGTTCACTGCCGACCCAGCCCGCCGCGAGGGTTACCCCGGTGTGGGGCGGGCCCTGGCCGTCGAACCGATGACGTGCCCGCCGGACGCACTGCGCTCCGGCCGAGACCTCATTCGCCTGAATGCGGGCGAAGAGCGCAGTTTCGAATGTGGGATTTCCCTAGCTTCGAGTGAGGGCGTCACATCTTAGAATAAGTACGTTTGGAAATAGAAAAAAATTTCCTTTAACGCACCCCGCGGCGTTAAAATTAGCGACGCATATATATCCAATAGTTCTCGTCGCTGGTAGTTGGAAAACGTGACCGTTGGCGCCTGGGACGGGAACATGACGTTCCTGGAGGTTCGCAGCTATGACGGCTGAAGGACTACGCCTGGACGCGAGCTGGGTAGACTACGCGCTGGTCGCCCTCTACTTCGCGTTCGTCCTGGGCATCGGTTGGGCAGCAAAGTCCAAAGTGTCCAGCTCAATCGACTTCTTCCTCTCCGGCCGCTCGCTACCCGCATGGGTGACGGGCCTGGCCTTCATTTCCGCCAACCTGGGCGCCGTAGAAATCGTGGGCCACTCGGCTAACGGCGTGCAGTATGGCTTCGAGACCATGCACTATTTCTGGATCGGCGCGATCCCAGCGATGGTGTTCCTCGGCATCGTGATGATGCCCTTCTACTACGGCTCCAAGGTGCGTTCCGTACCGGAGTTCATGCTCCGCCGCTTCGGCAAGGGCGCACACCTGGTCAACGGCCTTTCCTTCGCCGTAGCCCAGCTGCTGATTGCCGGCGTGAACCTGCTGCTGCTGGCCAAGGTGGTTAACTCCCTGCTCGGCTGGCCGCTGTGGGTCACGCTGGTGGTGGCCGCGGCCATCGTGCTGTCGTACATCACCCTCGGTGGCCTGTCCGCCGCCATCTACAACGAGGTTCTGCAGTTCTTCGTGATCATCGCGGCCCTGCTGCCGCTGACGATGATCGGCCTACACCAGGTCGGCGGTTGGTCCGGCCTGCAGGAGAAGGTCGCGGATCCGTCGCACTTCCACACCTGGCCGGGTACTGAGATTTCGGGCTTCGAAAACCCGATCGTCTCCGCCATCGGCCTGGTCTTTGGCCTGGGCTTCGTGCTGTCCTTCGGTTACTGGACTACCAACTTCGTAGAGGTGCAGCGCTCCATGGCGGCTGATTCGCTGTCGTCCGCGCGCAAGACCCCGATCATCGGTGCGTTCCCGAAGATGTTCATTCCGTTCCTGGTGGTCATCCCGGGCATGGTTGCAGGTGCGACCGTCACCCCGATCATGGATGGTTCCGCCGAGCCGAACGACGCGATCCTGTACCTGATGCGCGACCTGCTGCCGAACGGCCTGCTGGGCGTGGCTATCGCGGGTCTGCTGGCAGCGTTCATGGCCGGCATGGCGGCTAACATTTCCGCCTTCAACACCGTGTTCTCCTTCGACATTTGGGAGTCCTACATCGTCAAGGATCGCGACGACGAGTACTACCTGAAGGTCGGACGTATCGCGACCGTCGGCGCTACAGTCATTGCCGTGTTCACCGCCCTGCTGGCATCCAACTTCGGCAATATCATGGACTACCTGCAGACGCTGTTCGGCTTCTTCAACGCGCCGCTGTTCGCCACCTTCATCCTGGGTATGTTCTGGAAGCGTATGACGCCCACAGCAGGTTGGGTGGGCCTGGTTTCCGGTACGGGTGTGGCAATCGTCTACTGGGCTGTGGCCACCTTCGGCAGCACCGACGCAACCTTCTTCAACCTGCCGGGGCAGGGTACGGCCTTCGTTGCCGCCTCCCTGGCGTTCGTCACGGACATCATCGTTTCCGTCCTGGTCTCCCTGGTCACCGAGCCGAAGCCGGACGAGGAGCTGGTGGGCTTCGTCAAGTCCGTCACCCCGAAGGAGAACCTCACGGACGCCGCCGAGGCCACCCTGCCGTGGTACCGCCGCACGGTTCCGCTGGGCATCCTCTGCCTGGCTATGGCACTCGTCCTCAACATCGTGTTCGCCTAAGAGCGCTTAAACTTTCAGAAAGGAGTGAACGGACACAATGGCTAACAACACGGCTAAGAAAACCAAGCGTTCCCACATGGCCGGCGCTTTCGACATCCGCAATGTCATCGGTTCCCTCATGGGCCTGTACGGACTTGTGCTTTTGATCAGCTACTTCCTGCTGGATCCGGGCATGGATGTGACCACCGGCGAGCCGAAGAACGAAACGTATAACCTGGTTTGCGGGCTTGCCATGGTCGCTGTGGCGGCGGTCTTCTTCCTGTGGACCAAGCTGGATCCGATCAAGATCGACGAACCTGCGGACACTGTGGACTCTGCCGACTCTGCTGACTCACCAGCTTCGCAAGCTAAATAACGCACATGCCCGCCCCACCCGGAGGCGGGCATTTTCAACCTAAGCACCATCCCACCCAAGGACCTTTTAGGAAGTGATCCACGCTGTGCAGCACGAATTCAAAGTAACCCGAACCACGCTGGCGGACGGCCGCGAGCTGCTGTACTTCGACGACGAGCCGGCCTACGTTGCGGGGGAGAAGCAGCGCGAGCTGCACGATTCCCGCGATCTGCCGCAGGCCACCACGGAATCTGAGATGCGCCAGGACCCCCTGACCGGCCAGTGGTACGTCTACGCCGCACACCGCATGAACCGCACGTTCATGCCCCCGGCCAACGAGAACCCGCTGGCGCCCACCAAGCCCGGCGAGCTGCCCACCGAGGTGCCCGCCGACGACTACAACGTGGTGGTCTTCGAGAACCGCTTCCCGTCCCTGTCGGTCCACATGGAGGTGCCGGAGGACTTCGCCACCAACGTCGACGGCCAGGAGCTCTTCCCCCGCAAGCCCGCTATCGGCCGCTGCGAGGTTGTCTGCTTCACCCCGGACGTGAATTCCTCGTTTAGGGATCTGCCCTACGAGCGCGCCCGCACGGTTGTTGAGGCCTGGGCGCACCGCACCGCCGAGCTCTCCGCCATCGAAGGCATCCGCTACGTGTTCCCCTTCGAGAACCGCGGCAAGGAGATCGGCGTGACCTTGCAGCACCCGCACGGTCAGATCTACTCCTATCCCTTCGTCCCGCCGCGCGCCGCCGAGGTAGCTGCACGCGCTCGGGCGTTTAGGGAGCAAACCGGAAAGGATCTTTTTGACGCCACCTTGTCCGCCGAAAAGGCATCCGGCACCCGTGTACTTTTGGCCGGTGAGCACTTCACGGCCTATGTGCCGGCGGCGGCGAAGTGGCCGGTGGAGGTCATCCTCATGGCTAACCGGGCGGTTCCAGACTTCGCGGCGCTGAGCGACGAGGAAAAGGACGAGCTGACCCGCTTCTACCTGGATCTGTTGGGGCGCATGGATCGCTTCTTCGAGGGTGTGGAGCGCACCCCCTACATCGCCGCCTGGAACCAGGCGCCGGTGGGGGAGGACCGGGAGAACGGTCGCCTGTACTTGCAGCTGTATTCGATGATGCGCTCGCCGGGCCGCATGAAGTTCCTGGCCGGTAGCGAGTCGGGCCAGGAGGCCTGGATCTCCGACACCACCCCGGAGAGGATCGCCGAGCGCTTCCGGGAGGTCGCCGACAATGCCAACTAACGAAACCTCAACTAACCAAACCAACGCAGCACAGAACGCTGGTACTCCGCGGTGGCTGCAGACCCGCTCCGAGGAGCAGGGCACTGCCGACGTGCAATCCCTTTTCCAGCAGGTCTACGGCTATGGACCGGCGGGCGTGTGGTCCGCGCCGGGGCGCGTGAACTTGATCGGCGAGCACGTCGATTACGCCGATGGCATCAGCCTGCCCTTCGCGCTTTCCCAGCGCACCTACGTGGCAGCCGCCAAGAACGAAGACGGCGTGTACCGCGTGGCCTCCCGCTTCGGCGACCCCGCGGAGGTTGTTCACTTTGAGATCCCCGTCGCCGAGGTCGGTCCCGGTAACCCCGCCAACTGGGCGGGTTACGCAGTGGGTGCTATTTGGGCGGCCACCGAGGCCGGCCTGATGCCCGCCGGTGGCCTGGACCTCGCCATCGAGTCCGACGTTCCCGTCGGTGCGGGGCTTTCCAGCTCCGCAGCGCTGGAGTGCTCGGCGGCTCTGGCGGCCTTCGACCTATACGGCGGCGAGTCCCTTGATGATGCGGCTCGCAACGGGCTCATGGGGGCGTCCATAAGAGCAGAAAACGAGGTAGTCGGCGCCTCGACGGGCGGGCTTGACCAGCGTATTTCGCTGTTCGGCCAAGCCGGCCACGCGCTGGCCATCGACTTCGCCGAAGACAGCGCCACCCAGGTGCCTTTCGACATCGCGGCGCGCGGATTGGCGATCCTCATTATGAACACGAACGCCCCACACCAGCTGAACGACGGGCAATACGCCGCGCGGCGCGCCGTGATCGACGGAGTGACCGCCGACCTGGGCGTTAGCAGCCTGCGTTTCGCCGAGGAGGCCGAGGATGCCTCCGTGGGCTGGGCCAAGGCCAACAACATGGATCCGGTGGTGGTGGCCGCCCGCGTGCGCCACGTGGTCAGCGAGATCGACCGCACCGCTGAGGCGATCCGCCAGGTCAGCGCCGGGGACATGGAGGCCTTCGGACGGTCGATGCAGGGCAGCCACGCCTCCCTGCGCGATGACTACGAGGTCACCGTTCCGGAGCTGGATACTGCTGTGGACGTTGCGATGGCCGAAGGCGCGCTGGGCGCCCGCATGACCGGCGGTGGCTTCGGTGGCTCCGCGATTGCGCTGCTGCGCGAGGGTCAGGTGGAGGCGACCGCCGCAGCGGTGGCCAGGGCCTTCGCGGAGAAGGGCTTCAACGAGCCCGAGTTCGTGGTTGCACTGCCGAGCGACGGCGCGCACCGGAATGCTTAAGTGGCTCGCATTGAGTAACGCTTACGCGAGCAGCGCTCGCGCGCCGCTCGCGCGTTGCCCGGGCGCCATATTGGCGCCGAGCAAAGTAACAGCTAAATAGCTTATTTGGTTAGCCCCGAGTAAGGTGTTCACCCGTGTTGCGAACAATGCTGAAATCAAAGATCCACCGTGCGACGGTCACACAGGCCGACTTGCACTACGTCGGCTCGTGCACCATCGACGCTGATCTGATGGAAGCTGCCGACATCCTCGAGGGCGAGCAGATCGATATCGTCGATATCGATAACGGCAATCGCCTGACGACCTACGCCATCACCGGCGACCGGGGTACCGGCGTGATCGGCATCAACGGTGCCGCCGCGCGTCTGATCAGCCCCGGCGACCTTGTCATCATCATCGGCTACGCCCAGTACAGCGAGGAAGACCTGAAGAACTACGCCTCGCGCGTGGTCTTCGTGGACGAGAACAACAAGCAGGTGGAGCTCGGCGGCGACCCGGCTCACGTGCCGGACGGCTCGGGGCTGAAGAACCCGCGCCACCCGGAGGCTTAGCTGATCTCGTACTTCCCGTCGTCGCGGCGCTCTACGTGGATGCGCCACAGCGGGATTCCTTCTTTCTCTAGTGCTTCTTTAGTCGCCGAGAGAGTCTTCAAGCCGGTAACGACGAAGTCGGTGTTGCCGAATCGTATGCCAACCTCCGAGCAGTAACGCTGGCTACCCTTGCCATCGGAAAGAGCCCTGATGGTGTTGTCTGCGACCTTCATCACCTCGAACTCGCCGTTGGGAGACTGCATGCCGATCTCGGTCGGGGGAACGAGCGGGGCCCTGTCCTCGTAGTCATACTCCACTTCGACACAGAGCTTGCTGTAGTCCCGTGGATTGTCGATGAGGATCTCAGAATCCTTCAGCTTCATCTCCACCTTGCCGATTCCCACCTCTTCAGTGGTCGGTTCATCCTTGGACTTGGCCTTGTCGCGAGCTTCGCGGAAGCCATCGTCCACGAGATCCATCTCGACGCGATCGCCGATCTCCAACGGGTCTTCAGCTCCGCCGATCTTCGCTTCCTCGCCCTCTAGCTCCTGGTAGCGGTTAGCCAGGTTAGTCAGCGAACGCAGCAGAGGCTTGACGGGGTCGCAGGTGTAGGTGGAGATAATCTCCGCGTACTCCAGCGGAGTGCCCTCCGGGCCGGCAAGTACGCACATGTCTTGCAGCTCGATGGATTGCCACCCCTTGAGGCCCTCATCGGATAGCTCATTCCGCTCGGTATCGTTGCTGGCCAACTCCTCGAGCTGGGAGCCAAACTTGGTAGCGGACAGTCCGATGTAGATCGACGTATCTTTGAGTTCCTCGGGCTGGTCACCACTGATCTGTGGCTTTACATAACCAGAACAAGTCTCCGCATTGACATAGGCATCGGCCGAATCCAGCGGAATCATCTTCCCGCCATCCAAGTAGGCGCTATCGTAAAACTTCTGATCCAGCTTGCAGTCGTTGAACTTCCCGTCGGCGAAGATCTCCCGTAGCTGGTCATCGCTGATCTCCGGTGAAACTTCCGAATAGCTGCTCGGAGCGGGCTGCCCTTCGCTACCACCGGATCCGCCCGTTTGCCCCCCGTAGGAGATTTCTTCGCTGGCGCCCTCTGGGCGCTGGAAGGCGGAGCAGCTGGCGGTGAAAGTCAAAGCGCCCGCAGCTAGGCAGGCTGCCAGGGTGCGGGCGTAAGTACGAGCGTGGCTGCGGGTGCGGGTAGCGGGGCGTGAAGAAGGCATGTCGAGTGCTTCCTTTGTTTTCTAGTTATGGATTTCTAGTTATGACTATTTCCGGATCATTACCGGTTGTGGCTGGTGAAACTAAATGACTGGAGGGAGTTACCTAGGAGTAAGGGGGACAAAACGTCTTATGTTCCCTAAAGCTAACACTCCCGGGCGACCTGCATGCCTCAATCGATTACCCGTACCCCTCATGCGCTAGGCTTTGTAAGCGTGACTGACGCAGCAAATACCCCCGTACAAGACCTGCCCGAACAGCTACGCATCCGCCGTGAAAAGCGGCAGCGCATCCTCGAATCCGGCAAGGACGCTTACCCGGTAGAGGTGCCACGCACCCACTCCCTGGCCGAGGTGCGCGCAAAGTGGGCAGTGAAGAAGACTGACGGTGAAGCTGAAGAGCAGCCGGTTGAGGCAGAGGGCGTCACTTACCTCGCCGCAGGCGAAGAAACCCAGGACGTAGTGAGCGTGACCGGGCGCCTGATCTTCATGCGCAACACCGGCAAGCTGTGCTTCGCCACCCTGCAGGACGGCGACGGCACGCAGCTGCAGGCCATGCTCTCCCTGGCGGAGGTTGGCGAGGACGCACTCGCGGCCTGGAAGGCTGACGTGGACCTCGGCGACTTCATCGGTGTGACCGGTCGCGTGATCGCCTCCCGCCGCGGTGAGCTGTCCGTCATGGCCAGCGAGTGGGTCATGGCTGCCAAGTCTCTGCGCCCGCTGCCCGTAGCTTTCGCAGAAATGAACGAAGAAACCCGCGTGCGCCAGCGCTACAACGACCTGATCGTGCGCGAGGAGGCCCGCAAGAACGCAATGACGCGCGTGAAGGTCATCCGTGCGCTGCGCGACTACATGGAGGGCGAGGGCTTCGTAGAGATCGAAACCCCAATGCTGCAGACCCTGCACGGCGGCGCGGCAGCCCGCCCGTTCGTCACGCACTCCAACGCGCTGGACATCGACCTGTACCTGCGCATCGCACCGGAGCTGTTCCTGAAGCGCGCCGTGGTGGGCGGCATTGACCGCGTCTTCGAGATCAACCGGAACTTCCGTAACGAGGGCGTGGACAAGTCCCACTCCCCGGAGTTCGCAATGCTGGAGACCTACGCTGCATGGGGCGACTACGACGATTGCGCCCGTACCACCCGCGAATCCATCCAGTACATCGTGGACCAGCTGACCAAGGGCACCGACCTGGAGGGCACCGGCAAGGTTCGCCTCGCCGACGGCACCGAGTACGACTTCGGCGGGGAATGGAAGGAAATCGAGATGTACCCCTCGCTGAACGAGGCGCTTGCACGCAAGTACCCCGGCCAGCCAGAGGTGACGATCGACTCCACCGTTGAGGAACTGAAGGAGATCGCCAAGGTTATCGGCCTAGACGTTCCCGCCAAGGGCGGCTGGGGCCACGGCAAGCTAGTAGAGGAGATCTGGGAGGTTCTGTGCGAGGACCAGCTGGAAGGCCCTATCTTCGTGCGTAACTTCCCCGTGGAGACCTCCCCGCTGACCCGCCAGCACCGCAGCAAGCCGGGTGTCACTGAGAAGTGGGACCTGTACGTCCGCGGCTTTGAGTTGGCCACCGGCTATTCCGAGCTGATCGACCCGGTTATCCAGCGCGAGCGCTTCGAGGATCAGGCACGCCTGGCCGCCAACGGCGATGATGAAGCCATGCGCCTGGACGAGGACTTCCTGGCTGCCATGGAGCAGGGCATGCCGCCGACAGCCGGTACCGGCATGGGCATCGACCGACTGCTGATGGCCCTGACCGGCCTGGGCATCCGCGAGACCGTGCTGTTCCCGATCGTGAAGCCGGAGCGCGAGAACTAACGGCCAAACACCGGCAGTAGATTGCGGTGGGATCTATTGCCGGGGCCGGTTGGCTCGAGGGGGAGCTAGAGGGAGTTCTTCGGGGGTGGTTCGGGGGCTGCGCGCGTGAAAGGCGGGCACCGGTGCCTCGAATAGTTGGGGAGTAGCTGGCGTGCAGCTCGCCCGTGTGGGTGTAATTCAATCAATATTTTGGCCCAAGATGTGATGCGCGCCATTATCCTGGTTTATGCTACGTACATAATTATCCGCACATGCAGATATGAGATTTGCGCTGACAACCAGTGAAAGGTGGCCGCACGAAATGAGCGACCGAAGCAAGCGTGCCGATTCAACCCCTGGCCTGAACAACATCAAGCGAGACGCAATCGGTACCGTCATGGGAGTCTTGACGAAGTTCACCGGCTCCGACCTGGCAGAGAAGTACGGTCTGAGCAAGAAGGTGGACCGCGTTGCCTACCAGTCCACCAAGACCGGCATGCGCACCCTCGGTGCCGTGAACCGCCAGTTCAAGAAGATCAAGGGCTCCGGCAAGCCGGTACGCCTGGCCAACCAGACCACCGACGAGAACAACCAGCCCGTCCCGACCGAGGCACCGGCACCGGGCAAGGCACCGTTCGACCTGACCCCGACCGAGGATCAGGAAATGATCGTCGCCGCCGTGCGCGAGTTCGCTGAAGAGCGCCTGCGCCCGACCGGCCACGACCAGAACGAGGCATCCGAGCCGGCAGAGGGCTTGCTGGAAGCTGCCGCCGAGCTGGGCGTTGCCCTGATCAACCTGCCGGAAGAGTACGAGGGCATCGCCTCCGCCTCCGGTGCCACCACCAACGCTCTGATCGCCGAGGCCCTGGCATTCGGCGACATGGGCCAGGCCGTCGCCATCCTGGCACCGGCCGGCGTGGCCAACGTCATCACCAACTACGGTGACGACTCTCAGCAGAAGACCTACCTGCCGGAGTTCGCGGGCGAGTCCGTCCCGGCTTCCGCAGTGGTCGTCTCCGAGTCCCGCCCGCTGTTCGACCCGTTCACTCTGCAGACCACCGCCGTCCGCGAGGGCGACGACATCGTCATCAACGGCGTGAAGACCATGGTTCCGAACGCAGGCAAGGCCGAGCTGTTCGTCATCGCAGTGAACCTCGACGGCGAGAACACCTTCGTCATCGTCGAGTCCGACACTGAGGGGCTGGTCGTCGAAGCTGACCCGTCCATGGGTCTGCGTGCCGCCGCCCTGGGTCGCCTGCTGCTGAAGGACGTCCGCGTTCCCGCCAGCCAGCTGCTGGGTGGCAAGGACCTGCCCGCCGACGAGCGCAAGGAAAACTACGCGGAGATCATCCGCCGCTCCCGCCTGGGCTGGGCCGCACTGGCAGCCGGCACCGGCGAGGCCATCCTCGAATACACCAAGAAGTACGTCAACGAGCGCGAAGCATTCGGCGAGCCGATCTCGCACCGCCAGGCAGTGGCCTTCATGGTCGCCAACCTGCGCATCGAGCTCGACGGCCTGCGCCTGATCCTGCTGCGCGGTGTTTCCCGCCTGGATCAAGGCCTGTCCTTCAACCGCGAAGCCGGCCTTGCCCGCCGCTACGCATCCGACAAGGGCATGGTCATGGGCCTCGACGGCGTGCAGCTGCTCGGTGGCCACGGCTTCACCAAGGAGCACCCGGTCGAGCGCTGGTACCGCGACATGCGCGCCATCGGCATCGCCGAGGGCGTAGTCGTCGTCTAACCCCGCCACAATTCGAATCCATATCGAATAAGCACAAGGAACTTGAAGGAACCACATCATGATTAATCTGGAACTCCCCAAGCGTTTGAAGGCGGGCCAGAACCAAGCGCACCAGGCCGCCGCCGAAATCTTCCGCCCCATCTCCCGCAAGTACGACCTCGCGGAGCACGAGCGCCCCGTCGAGCTGGACACCATGGCCAGCCTGGTCGAGGGCATGGCAGACGCCGGCCAGGCAATGGCTGGCGCCTCCGGTGGCCGCGGCGATGACAAGAAGAAGACTGAGGGCGTCAAGAATGGCGGCAACATGGCCTCCATCCTCAACGTCCTCGAGACCTGCTGGGGCGACGTGGGACTCACCCTGTCCATCCCCTACCAGGGCCTGGGCAACGCAGCCGTAGCAGCCGTCGCCGATGACGAGCAGCTCGAGCGCTTCGGCAAGATCTGGGCCGCCATGGCCATCACCGAGCCGCAGTTCGGCTCCGACTCCGCAGCCGTCGCCGCCACCGCCAAGCTGGATGGCGACGAGTACGTGCTGAACGGTGAGAAGATCTTCGTCACCGCCGGCGAGCGCTGCACCCACGTTGTCGTCTGGGCATCCGTCGACAAGTCCGCAGGCCGCGCAGCCATCAAGTCCTTCGTCGTCCCGCGCGACACCCCGGGCTTCGAGCTGGTCCGCCTGGAGCACAAGCTGGGCATCCGCTCCTCCGACACCGCGCACTTCATCCTGGACAACGTCCGCATCCCGAAGGAGAACCTGCTGGGCTCCCCGGAGGTGGACACCAAGAAGGGCTTCGGCGGCGTGATGGCCACCTTCGACAACACCCGCCCGATGGTTGCCGCCATGGCCGTTGGTGTTGCCCGCGCTTCCCTGGAGAAGCTGCGCGAGATCCTCACCGACGCAGGTGTAGAGATCGATTATGACGCCCCCGCGTGGAACCAGCCCGCAGCTGCCAGCGAGTACATTCGCCTGGAGAGCGACTGGGAAGCTGCATACCTGATGACCCTGCGCGCAGGCTGGATGGCTGACAACAAGCAGCCGAACAGCAAGGAAGCCTCCGAGTGCAAGGCGAAGGCCGGCCGCATGGCTACCGACCTGACCCTGCGTGCGGTTGAGATCGCCGGCGCTTATGGCTACTCCGAGCGTGACCTGCTGGAGAAGTGGGCTCGCGACTCCAAGATCCTGGATATCTTCGAGGGCACCCAGCAGATTCAGCAGCTGGTTGTTGCTCGCCGCGAGCTGGGTCTTTCCTCCAAGGAGCTCAAGTAGTAGCTGGCTGCGCGAGAGCGCAGGCAGCGGCTACGTTGCGCGCTGCCGCCCGCGCCTAGCCGGCTAACAGCCTGGCTGCGAGCTGCGCGCTCGAGTCTGCGCCCTCGCCTAGCTGCCTAGGACAGGCGCACCGAGTGATCAACGGGGCCATGGCCTTTACCGACAAGCAAACGGTCGGCATTGGCGATGGCCTCGTTGAGCCATTTAGTGGACCAATCCAGCGCATCCTCTAGCGAATCACCCGCGCCCAGCCGAGTGGCCAGCGCAGAAGACAAAGAACACCCCGTGCCGTGGGTGTTTTTTGTTTCCACGCGCGGGGAGCTGACCTTATGCGTCTTCCCGGCAGGGGATACTGCAATGTTTCCGGCCTCCGGCCCGGCCAGGTGACCCAGCTTCACGATGACGGTGGTGTCGGTTTCCCGCGCCCACTTCGCGGCAACCTCCACGGCCTCCTGCTCGCTGGTGGCCAGTTCGGTCTTGGTGAGGAGTGCTAGTTCGGGGAGGTTGGGCGTCACAACCGAAGAAGCGGCAGCGAAGTCCCGCAGTGCGTCCTCGGCGTCCGCAGTAAGCAGCCGGTCGCCCGAGGAAGCCACCGCCACTGGATCCAGCACCGTCGTGACCTGGTGGTTCTGCAGGTAATCGCGGATGGTCTGGATGGTCTCCGTGTCGCCGAGCATGCCGATCTTCACGGCATCGACGGTGACGTCGTCGAAGACAGAGTCCAACTGCGCGCGGAGGAAGTCCAGCGGGGGAGTGTGGATCTCGCGCACGCCCTGCGTGTTCTGCGCGACCAGGGCGGTGATGACGGACATGCCGTAGCCGCCCGCCGCCATGATGGACTTCAGGTCCGCCTGCGCGCCCGCCCCGCCTGTCGGGTCGGTGCCGGCGATGGACAGCACGCGCGGGCGGAGGGGGCTGGGGTCGCTGGGGTTTGGGTTGCTGGGGTTGATGTCGGGACTGTTGTTGGTCATGCCCCTCATTATGGCGCATTTGCTTGCGCCCACCGCCTCGGTTGGCTTTACGCAGCGCTAAATGTCGTTAGAACGAGAAAGTGTCACATTTGCTACCTGTGTAGCCCTGACGGCAATGCTCTGACCAGCAGTTTTGCTAAAACGAAAAACGTTTCCGATAACGTATTCTCGTTCTAACGACATTTAAGCCTTTTTGGATGGGCTGCGGGGTGGCTACAGGCCTAGGGGCGAGGCCGTGACTGGTGGGCGGCCACGGCTGCGGCCGGGAGGGCTAAGGCTGTGGCAGCTCGCGCGGAACCACCTTGCCCACCGCGTTGCGGGGGAGCTTGTCCAGGTAGACGAAGTAGCGCGGCACACTGTGACGAGCCAGGTGAGCCTTGACCTCCGTCTTTGCCTTTTCCTCGAACTCCGCCTTCTCCTCGTCGGTCAGCTCGGCCGCACTCTTGCCCTCCGGCACAACCCACGCGCACAGTGCCTGGCCAAACTCCGGGTCATCCACACCACGCACGGCGGACTCGGCGACACAATCCATGGAGTTAATCACGTCCTCGGTCTCTTGCGGGAAGACGTTCTCGCCACCAGAGACGATCATGTCGTCGCTACGGCCAGAGATGAACAGCAGACCCTCGTCGTTGTAGTAGCCCAGGTCTCCGGTGGCCACCATGCCGTCGATGATCTCCTTGTCGGAGCCGGGGCGCGTGTAGCCCTCGAACAGCATGTCGTTCTTCACGAAGATGCGCCCGATCTCGCCGTTCGGCAGCTCGTTGCCGTTATCGTCCAGAACCTTCAGTGTCGTTGCCATCGGCGGCTTCCCGGCAGTGTTGATGTGCTTGCGCAGATCCTCCGGAGTGGCGATGGAAGCCCAGCTGACTTCCGTCGAACCGTAGAGGTTGTACAGCACGTCGCCGAACTTCTCCTGCGTCTCGCGCACTACCTTCGGCGGCAGTGCCTCGCCGGAGGTGGCGATGATCTTCGTGCCAGAGTTGAAGTTCTCCGGCACGACCTCCAGCATGCGGCGCAGCATCGTCGGCACCATTGCGATGGTGTACGGGCGGTTCTTTTCAATCAGCTTCACGGCAGCTTCGGGGGAGAAGCGGCGCTGCATGATCATGGTGTTGCGCAGCGCGAGCGCCAACTGGATCTGTGCGAAGCCCCAGGTGTGGAACATCGGTGCGGAGAGGAACGACGGCCGGTGGTGGCGCATCGGGATGCGGCTCATGATGGAGGACGCTGGCATGTACGTCTTCGGCTCCGGTCGACGCGCTCCCTTCGGGGTGCCGGTAGTTCCGGAGGTCAGGATGATGGTGCGCCCCTGGCGCGGGCGGGCGGGGATAGAGAGATTTTCCGGGGTGGTGCTCAGCACCTCGTGCAGGGAGGGCCAGTCCTCACTACGGGTGGCGTAGTCGCCACTGTTGATCGCATCCCGAACGTTGGAGGCCTTCTTCAGTGCTTCCTCCGCCTCACGGGTAAGCCCTAGCGTGTCTCCGTTTTCCCAGGCGACGACGACCGGGCAGGCGTCGAAATCCTTCGGTAGAAGCGGCAGGAATTCCTCGTCGATGAAAAGAATGTCGATCTTTTGTTCCTGTAGCACGGCCTGGGTCTGCTTTGCTGACGCCCCAGTATTGAATAGCACAATGTCCGTACCCAACCGACCGTGTGCACACAGGGTGAGAATGAATCCGCGGTGGTTACGGCACAGGACGCCGATGCGGTCACGCTCGCGGACGCCGGTGCGGAAGAGGGCTTGCGCCAGGGCGGTGGACTGCTCGTGCAGTTCTTGGTAGGTCATCGAGCCGGCGTCGTCGATGATGGCCGTGTGGTACGGGTCGCGCGCGGCGCCGATGGCCAGCAGGCCTGCGGGCAGGAAGCTCCACTGGATGATGCCCTTGAGGGCTTTGCCGGCTGCGACGGGACCCATGGATCCCAGGACGCCCGATTTGAACAGGGGCAGTGTGCCTTTGAGAAGTGTGCCGGCGGTCCCGATCTGTTCGGTGAGGGAGGGCTTGGGCAACTGGGCGGCTGCTGCTGCGTTCATTTCTGGGTGACTCTCCTTGGGTCAGTCTCTCTGAGCTGGTTTCTTTGGGCTGGTTTCTCTGGGTTGGTATCTCTGGGGTGCTCTCTCCGTGGCGGCTTCTCCTGAGGCGCCCTCTTGGAGGGGTTCTCAAGTACCACTGCCTCGAAGTTTTAGTGGCGTGCATCACTTTAATGTTTCTGGACTAAAAAGTTCTCGGTTTGAAAAAATAACTATGAAGCAACAGGTTGTGGGGGAGTCGGGGAATAGGGGTTTATAGGGGGCGTTCGCTGACGGCGTACAGCTTAGAAACTTAAGCTCAGAATGCCTGTTGACCTGCTGGTATGTGGGTGGTTGAGGCCGAGGTGGCGTCGGAATAAAGCAACAACAACACAGTGTTGTGTGAAAGGCGATATGAGTTGTCCACGCTCACGGCTAAGGTGGGCAACATTGGCGAATACGCAAGCTACATCTTTTGAAAAAGGGAGCACACCATGTTCGAGAGGTTCACGGATCGCGCGCGCCGCGTCGTTGTGTTGGCGCAGGAGGAAGCACGCGCGCTGAATCACAACTACATCGGCACCGAGCACATCCTGCTCGGCTTGATCCAAGAAGGCGAAGGTGTCGCAGCGAAGGCCCTGGAATCCATGGGCATCTCCCTGGACGCCGTACGCACCGAGGTCAAGGACATCATCGGCACCGGTGGCCACCCGCCGAGCGGCTACATCCCGTTCACCCCGCGCGCCAAGAAGGTGCTGGAGCTCGCACTGCGCGAGGCGCTGCAGCTGGGCCACAAGTACATCGGCACCGAGCACATCCTGCTGGGCCTCATCCGCGAGGGTGAAGGCGTGGCAGCGCAGGTGCTGGTCAAGCTCGGTGCAGACCTGTCCCGCGTGCGCCAGCAGGTAATCCAGCTGCTCAGCGGCTACGAGGGGAACGAGGAAGAAAGCGGTGGCGGCGAGCCCGCTACCGCCGGTGTGGGCAGCAGCCCGGAGGGCGCGCCGAGCCGCCCGGGCCAGAAGTCCAACTCCCTGGTTTTGGACCAGTTCGGCCGCAACCTTACTCAGGCAGCCAAGGATGGCAAGCTGGACCCGGTCGTGGGCCGCGAGAACGAGATCGAGCGCGTTATGCAGGTGCTGTCCCGCCGCACCAAGAACAACCCAGTGCTGATCGGCGAGCCCGGTGTGGGTAAGACCGCCGTGGTCGAGGGCCTGGCGCTGGACATCGTCAACGGCAAGGTGCCGGAGACGTTGAAGGATAAGCAGCTGTACTCCCTGGACCTGGGCTCCCTCGTGGCGGGCTCCCGCTACCGTGGTGACTTCGAGGAGCGCCTGAAGAAGGTGCTGAAGGAGATCAACCAGCGCGGAGACATCATCCTGTTCATCGACGAGATCCACACCCTGGTCGGCGCAGGTGCCGCCGAGGGTGCGATCGACGCTGCCAGCATCCTGAAGCCGAAGCTGGCCCGCGGCGAGCTGCAGACCATTGGTGCAACCACCCTGGACGAGTACCGCAAGCACATCGAGAAGGATGCCGCGCTGGAGCGTCGCTTCCAGCCGGTGCAGGTTCCGGAGCCCTCCGTGGAGCTGACCGTGGAGATCCTGAAGGGGTTGCGCGACCGCTACGAGGCGCACCACCGCGTATCTATCACCGACGGTGCGCTGAAGGCCGCAGCCCAGCTGGCAGATCGCTACATCAATGACCGCTTCCTGCCGGATAAGGCCGTGGACCTGATCGACGAGGCCGGCGCTCGCATGCGCATCAAGCGCATGACCGCCCCGAAGGTCATCCAGGACATCGACGACAAGATCGCCGAGGTGCGCCGTAAGAAGGAAGCCGCCATCGACGACCAGGACTTCGAGAAGGCAGCAGCCCTGCGCGACGACGAGCGCAAGCTGGGCGAAGAGCGCGCGGAGAAGGAAAAGGCCTGGCGCGCCGGCGAGCTGGACGAAGTCGCCGAGGTGGGCGAGGAGCAGATCGCCGAGGTCATGGGCACCTGGACCGGTATCCCCGTGTTCAAGCTCACCGAGGAAGAGTCCACCCGCCTGCTGCACATGGAAGACGAGCTGCACAAGCGCATCATCGGCCAGGACGATGCCGTCAAGGCCGTCTCCCGCGCCATCCGCCGCACCCGCGCCGGCCTGAAGGACCCGAAGCGCCCGTCCGGTTCGTTCATCTTCGCCGGCCCGTCCGGTGTGGGTAAGACCGAGCTGTCGAAGGCACTGGCCGAGTTCCTGTTCGGCGACGACGACGCGCTGATCCAGATCGACATGGGCGAGTTCCACGACAAGTTCACGGCATCCCGCCTGTTCGGTGCGCCTCCGGGATATGTCGGCTACGACGAGGGCGGCCAGCTGACCGAGAAGGTCCGCCGCAAGCCGTTCTCCGTGGTGCTGTTCGACGAGATCGAGAAGGCCCACACGGAGATCTACAACACCCTGCTGCAGGTGCTGGAAGACGGTCGCCTGACCGACGGCCAGGGCCGCATGGTGGACTTCAAGAACACCGTCCTGATCTTCACCTCGAACCTGGGTACCAGGGACATCTCCAAGGCTGTGGGCATGGGCTTCAGCGCTTCCGGCGAAGCCGACGAGGAGACCCAGTACGAGCGGATGAAGCAGAAGGTCGACGACGAGCTGAAGAAGCACTTCCGCCCGGAGTTCCTGAACCGTATCGACGACATCGTGGTCTTCCACCAGCTGACCCGCGAGCAGATCGTGCAGATGGTGGACCTGCTGCTGGGCCGCGTGCGCACCGCGCTGCAGGCGAAGGACATGGACCTGGAGCTCACCGAGCAGGCGAAGTCCCTGCTGGCCAAGCGTGGCTTCGACCCGGTACTGGGCGCCCGCCCGCTGCGCCGCACGATCCAGCGCGAGATCGAGGATCACCTGTCCGAGAAGATCCTATTCGGCGAGATCGGCGCCGGCGAGATCGTCACCGTCGACGTCGAAAACTGGGACGGCGAATCCAAGGGCGACGATGCGAAGTTCGTCTTCGGCACCAAGCCCAAGCCCCTGCCGGAGGTCGGTGAGGAGGACTTCGCCGCCGACGAGGCCCAGGAGGCGGTGTCCGTCGCCGCCGAGGGCAACGTGCCGGAGGATAAGGGTTTTGACGCCGCAGATTCCAGCGACGACTGGAATCAGAAAGGCTAATTAAGCCTTGTTGAACTGCACTGGGCGATCGTGGATCACGTTATCCACCCAGTCCAGGGCAGGCAGCATGTGCGAGAACATCGGCAGCATGTGATCGCCAAGCGGGAACGTGCGCGGGATATTGTGCTCCGCGTAGTTCACCTTCGTGCCACCCTCCGCCCACTGGCGGGCCATACGGCGGCTCTGCTCAACCGGGATCGTGTCATCGTTCGTGCCATGGCCGACGTACACAGGGACCTGGGGTGGGCGGCTGCCGATGCGTTGGGCGTCAACAAGCTTCTTGAACGGCTCCTGCTCCAGCAGCTCCGTGAGTGACTCGCCGTTCTTTGTCAGCGTGCGCGTATCCGTGTATGCGTGGCGTGCGAGGGATTCGGGGACGCATTCGCTGGCGGTCTGGCGGACGAAATCCTTGCCCTTGTCATTCATCTTTTCCTCCACGGCGCCGCGGATCTCCGGGTTGGAGACGAGGAACCCATTCAGCGTGTAGCCCAGGGCGGCGGCCAGCGGGCCGTTGTCGATGGCGGTGGCAGTCATAGCCAAATCCGCCGGCACACCACCCGCGTAGCCGGCCTTCAGGTTGATCTCCGGGGCGTAAGTGTGAGCCAGCTCCAGAGCTGCAGCGGAGGAACCGCCGCCCTGCGAGTAACCCCACACCGCGACCGGTGCGGCCTTCGGCACTCGAGGCATGTTCTTCGCCGCGCGAGCCATGTCCAGGGTGGCGTTGCCCTGATCCACACGGTTCATGTATGTGTGCTGCGCCGGGGTGCCCAGGCCGTTCAGGTCGGTCAGCGCCACAGCCCAGCCACGGGAGAGGGCGGCGGCGACGGGCGCGGCCTCATACTCCAAGCCCATCGGCAGCAGCTTGCCTGGGGCGCACGCATCTCCGCTGCCCTGAGTGCCTGGAGCTACGACCAGCAGTGGGCGCTCCCCGCCACCGGTGTAGGGAGCGCGGGGCACCAGCACGGTGCCGGTGACGGGTACGGTCTCGCCGCGAGAATTGGTGGAAACGTAGGCTACGCGCTGGGCCTCGCTGTTCGTCCAGTCGACGAAGGGGATTCCGAGGGCAAAGTTGCTGGGGGCAGTCTTGATGATTTCCCCTGGCTTGCCCTTCACCTGCAAGGGCAGGGAGGAGTAAAAGCCATCCGGGTCGTAGTTGGGCAGAGAACCCACTACGGACTTGCCGCTGCCAGTGGCGGCGGCCTTGGAGGCGGATCCCTCGACGGAACCATATAGTCCGCCGGGTGCTGCGGTGGCCGGGGCCATTCCGGAAGCGGCGATGGCGGCGGGCAGCAGAACTGCGAAGGTAGCGGTTAGGGTACGGGAGCGGAGGGGACGGGAACGGTTGGAACTTCTACGAGAAAACGTCATAGGGGAATCCTAAGCGTTTTCTCTGTCCGAAGTATTAGGTATTGCTAATTAGCCCCGTGAAGTGGGGGTATCGGTTGCGCTGTCTGCGGCTACTTCGGCGCTGTCTTCTGTGCCTTCGGTGTCCACATTCGCCGTGAACGGATCCAGCGCCTCCAGGTCCACGTCCTTGTCCTCGTCATTTGGCACCTTGCGGGTCAGGTCGATGACCAAGCCAATGGCGGTGAGGAAGATGGTGGGCAGCAGCCAGCCCATGCCTGCATCCATCAGCGGGATCCAGCTCAAGGCGCCCTGCAGATCGTCGACCGGCACGTTTAGGGCGGCCAGGAAGTCGATGAAGGAGAACAGGAAGGCCACGGCCACGCCGATGCGGTAGGAAAACACCAGCTTGTGCTGGCGGCACAGCAGGTGCACATAGGAAAGCGCGATAAGCACGATCGCCGGCGGGTAAATCAGGCCGATCACCGGGCCGGAGACGTTCAGGATCTTTTCCAGACCCAGGTTGGCGATAGCGAGGCCAACGAGCGTCAAGATGGTCGCCCACCAGCGGTAGCTGATGGCCGGAACTAGCTCGTGGAAGAACGTGGACGATGCTGCGGTCAGGCCAACGACGGTGGTAATGCAGGCCAGCAGAACGATCAATGAGAACACGATCTCGCCTGTGTTGCCCATGGTCAGATGCGCAGCGGAGCTCAGGATAGCTGCGCCGTCGCTGTAGCTTTCCTTCTCTGGCATGCGGGCGCCGACCAGGCCGAGGCCCAGGTAGACCAGCATGAGGAAGAAACCGGCGGTGAAGGCCGCAATGCCGGAGAGCTTGACGATGCGCTTGTGGTCGGTCTCGCCCTTCTGGCTAAAAGCGCTCACGACGATAAGCGCGAAGGCTAGTGCACCGATGGAGTCCATTGTGAAATAGCCCTGGGAGATGCCGCTGACCAGCGGGTTGGAGGTGTACTCCTCAGTGGCGGGAATGCTCGGGGAGTTCAGCTTCTGCAGACCGACGATAGCCAGCACGGCCAGCAGGATCAGCAGTACTGGGGTTAGGGCCTTGCCTAGGGTATCTACGACCTTGCCAGGCCAGAGCGTCAGCAGGAAGCAGATCAGGAAGAAGGCGAACGTGCCCGCCAGGCGCCACCAGCCACCGGAGAGATCGAAGGTGGATTCGATGCCCAGCTCGTAGCCGATCGCTGCGGCGCGCGGTACGGCGTAGAGCGCACCGATGGAAAGGTAGGCAACGATCGCGAAGATGAGCCCGAACAGTGCGCCGGCGCGAGAGGCCAGGTCGCGCACACCGTTGCCGGAAATTGCGATGGCGATGACCGTCAGCACCGGCATGAGTACTCCGGTCAGCAAGAAGCCGATCATGGCAGGGGTGAAGTTCTCGCCGGATTCCACGCCGAGCATGGGCGGGAAGATGAGGTTGCCGGCGCCGAAGAACATGGAAAACAACATGAGGCCAACGGCCGCCACGGTGGTAGTTGTGTTTGGCTGCTTGGCAGTCGAGGAGGGTGGAGTCGACATAAAATTTTCCTATTGTGATCTGGGTAACGTTTATCACTCTAATGCACGTATCCCCGTAGAGCCTAAGCCGGTCAAAACTATTTGCGTTTTGCCCCTATTTCGGGCGGAGATTCTGCGGGGATTCTACGGAGCTTTCTCAGTGCGGTAGCTGGTACATTGCACCGTCGCGAGCTACCAGCCCGTCGTCGAGCAGCGATTGCAGGGCTCGCTCGAGCTGCTCGGTTGCGGGCCACAGTAGGTCTATCTCTTTCTTTGTGACGCCACCTTCCCCCGCTTCCCGCAGTAGCCCCATAATCTTTCCGCGGACCTGGCGATCGGTCCCCACGAACTTCTGCACGCGCCGGGCCGCGGCTTGCGCCTCCGCCTCCGTCGGCTGCGGCTTGCCCGACTGCACCCACGCACAGTCGTCGATTACGGGGCACTGGTCGCACGCTGGGCTTTTCGCAGTGCAGATCAAAGCGCCGAGTTCCATGAGTGCGGCGCACATCAGATTCGCGGCGTCTCGGTCTGCGTCTCTTGTGGCGTCAGTGCCCGTGTCTGTGCCCTCCCAGGAGCCGGTGCCCGTGTCGGTGGGCTGGGGTTGGGGCGGTGGAGGCAGTTGGCGTCCAACTAAACGAGGGTCTGGATCGACGTGGGGCAGCAACGAGGCCACATCCGCCAAGTCGCGCGCGCGGGCGGGGCCCTGCAGGTAGCGTCCGTCGACGAGGCGGCGGTAGACGCGGCGCACATTCGTATCCACAACCGGCACGGCCTGGCCGAAGGCGAAGGCCGCGACGGCGCGGGCGGTGTAGTGGCCGATACCCGGCAGGGCCTCGAGCTCGGCGATGTCGCTGGGAACCTCGCCGCCGTGGCGTTCCACGCAGGCGAGCGCGCACTCCTTTAGGCGCAGCGCGCGCCGGGGATAGCCCAGGTTGGCCCACATTTTTAGGATCTCGGACCGCGGCGCCTCGGCCAGATCCGCCGGGGTGGGCCAGCGTTCCAGCCAAGCTTGCCAGAGGGGAATCACGCGGGCGACGGGCGTCTGCTGGCTCATGACTTCGCTCAGCAGAATCGCCCACGGGGTGGTGTCCGGATGGCGCCACGGCAGGTCGCGGGCGTTGCGCGCGTACCAATAATTCAACTTGGCAGGCAGGCTGCTATGCGAGCCGGTGGGCAGGTTGGGGGAGGCGGCGGAAGGGGAGTTCATTGCACGAATCACTGTAGCGCGGTGCACAATGGAATCATGACTTCCAGCCAACATAAGACCCCGCAGCAGGCTTGGGATAGCCTGCGTGAAGGCAACGAACGTTTCATGCGCGGCGATTCCGACCACCCGCACCAGGACTTGAGCCGCCGCATTTCCCTGCAGGAGGGGCAGAAGCCCCAGGCCGTGGTGTTGGCGTGTTCCGATTCCCGCGCGCCGGTGGAGATCCTCTTCGACCAGGGGCTCGGCGATGTCTTCGTGATCCGCACTGCCGGAGAGATCACCGACCTGTCCGTTCTGGCCTCCCTGGAATTCGCGGTGGACTCCCTGGAAGTACCGCTGGTTGTGGTGCTGGGGCACGAGAAGTGCGGTGCGGTTGCGGCGGCCTCCCAGGCGTTGAACGGCGGCGACATGCCCGCGGGCTTTCAGCGCGTGCTCGTGGAGAAGGTCACGCCCTCGTTGCTGTCCGCGAAGAAGCGCGGCATGGAAAGTAGTGACGCCTTCGAACGCAACCACGTGGCGGAGATCGCCGACCACATCGTGGATCGTTCGCCGGAGATTCAGGCGCGATTGGCCGACAACCGTTGTGCCGTTGTGGGGCTGCGCTACCGCCTGTCCGATGGTCTGGCCGAGCCGCTGGTCAGCTATGGCCTGGATATTGAGGGTGCGCAGCGCGTTCACTAGGAGTTTTGCGGCGTTCATTCCGTGTCTATGCGCCGTCTTTTAGCGGGCAGCCTTTAGCATTAGTTGCGTGACTGATGAAGACAACAGGCGCCCGTTGCCACGCGAAGTGTATATCCGCCGCCGTATTGCTGCGGTGGTGATCTTGGTCGTTGTTATCGGTGTGATCTGGGCTTTGATCAGCCTGGTCAGTGGGGGAGGGGACTCCGAGAACACGGCGTCCACCGAGACTGCCATCACTACCTCCGAGCAGCAGGATATGACTAGCTCGCCGGAGCCGCCGAAGGGTACGGAACCGAGCGACTCGGAGGACGAGAAGGCGTCCGAAAAGGACAAAGATAAAGACAAGGACGACGAGAGCGACGAGAACAAGGACGAGAAGAAGGATTCTTGCTCGCTTGCCGACCTGCGCGTCACCGCTCGGCCGGGTGCTCCGACGTTTAACGCGGAGCAGCAGCCGAACTTCTTCGTGAAGATCGAGAACCCGACGAACGCGGATTGCGACATCAACTTCGATGATTCCCCGCTGAAGTTCGAGGTCTTCACCATGGGCAACTATGAGCGCGTGTGGGGAGACATCGACTGCAACGAGCCGGAGGTCGTAGGCGATACGAAGATCAAGGCCGGCGAGTCTGCGAACTACGAGATGGCCGCCTGGTCCCGTACCACCTCCGCTCCGGGCAAGTGCGAGGACCGCAAGCCGGTCGATCCGGGAAGCTACCTGCTGTACGCCCACGTGGGCGACAATACTTCCCAGCCGGCCTCGTTTAACTTGCAGTAGCCAGTAATGGCCCAGCCGGTGGACTAGTCAGTAGATAGGCAGTAGTTGACCGCCTGGCAGAGCGTGGAGACCTCCTTTACCTTCATGCCCTTCGGCGCCTCGTAGTGGCAGTTCTTTGGCACCAGCGCGGTGTGGAATCCCAGCCGGTGGGCCTCTGCCAGCCTTTGGGTGAGCTGCGGAATGCGGCGCACCTCCCCGCCTAAGCCCACCTCGCCGAGGGCAACCAGCCCAAGGGGGAGCGGGGTACGTTTTGCGGTGGAGGCCAGCGCAAGCCCGGTGGCGAGGTCCGCGGAGGGTTCCAGAATCTTCATCCCGCCGACCGTGGCGGCGTAGACCTCTTTATCCGCCAGCGGCAACCCGCAGCGTTCGGAGAGCACGGCCAGCACCATCGACACTCGCGAGGCATCCATGCCCGTCATGTAGCGCTTCGGATTCTTAAACTCGCTGTTAAGCGCCAAAGTTTGCAGCTCGCCGACCATGGCGCGGCGCCCGTCCATCACGACGGTTACTGCGGTGCCGGTCACGGATTCGGTGCGGTGATGCAGGAACAACCCGCTGGGGTCCGCAACCTCCTGGATGCCGTGGGCGGTCTGCTCGAAGCAGCCGACCTCGTCTGTGGCACCGAAGCGATTCTTGATGCCGCGCAGGAAGCGCATGGAGGAGTGTTTGTCGCCCTCGAAGTTCAGCACAACATCCACCAGGTGCTCGATGGTGCGGGGGCCGGCGACCGTGCCCTCCTTCGTCACGTGCCCCACCGCGATGACGGGCGTGCCCGACATCTTCGCCAGGGTCGTCAGCGTGCTGGTGACCGCGCGGGTTTGGGCCACGCCACCAGCAACGCCTTCCACCCCAGTGGCCTGCATGGTCTGGAGGGAATCCACGATGATCAGCTCTGGGTTTAGTGCATCGACCTGCGCCAGGCCATTCTCCAGGTCGTTCTCGCTGGCCAAATAGAGCTTGTCGTGCAGTGCACCGGTGCGTTCCGCCCGGTGGCGCACCTGCCCCACGGACTCCTCCGCGGTGAGGATCAGCACCGTATGCCCCTTCTTGGCCCACGCAGCGGCGACCTCTAGCAGTAAGGTGGACTTACCCACGCCCGGTTCGCCCGCCAGTAGCACAGCGCTGCCTGGGACAATGCCGCCGCCTAAAACGCGGTCTAGTTCCCCGATGCCCGTGGGGCGGTGCTTGGCGATGGTCGGATCCACTTGGGTGACCGGTTGGGCGCTGGCCCCTGGAACTAGGCCGCCGGACCCGCGTCCCCCGCCGCGGCGCCCCGCACTAGCGCCAGCACCCGCAACTCCGGCGAGCCCCATTGCGCCCAAGCCTAAGGAGCGCGTGTCCCGCTCCTCCAGCGATCCCCATTCCCCACACTGCGGGCAGCGGCCCATCCACTTCGACAGCTGGTGGTCGCAGGAGGTACAGACGAAAACCCGGCTTGCTTTGCTCGACTTACTTGCCATGCTCACAACAATAAACGCCACCCCGGACAACCAATGTCCGGCGGCGGCGTTTGTTCGATTTTGAGGAAGCCTTCGCTGAAAGCTTGCTCTTGGGCTACTTGTCGGTCAGGCTGCCGTCCTCGTCACGGTGCAGCTGGCCTGCTTCCGGAACATAAGCGGAAACCGGAGCGCTCAGCTCAACCTCGCCGACATCCAGCTTGAAGGTGACCTTCTTGTGGCCGCCGACGTAAACGTCATCCAGTCCCTTGATGGAGGTGGTGGCGTACTGCAGCTGCTTCTGCTCCTTGGCCTCAATGTCTTCCATAGCGAACTTGCCATCAGCAACCAGGGAGCCGCCAGCCGGAATCTCGGTCTCGTCCAGGCCGGAGATCTCCTTGCCCTCCACCTTCACGGACTCAACCTTGACGGGCTTACCGTGGGTGTCCTCGTTGGTGATAGTGAACTTCAGGGCCAGAGCGTTATCCGGGCCGACAACCACGGTGACGTCCTGAACGTCAGCGTGCTCGGCGGTGCCGCTAGCACCGTTGACAGCGGCAACCTGGCTGGAAGTCTGGGAAATCTGACCTGCACCACACGCGGACAGGGCGAGTGCGGAACCTGCTGCGACCAGCGCCAGCGCACCACGGGCAAAGGTCGTCTTCAGCGGCTGGGCCTTGAGGGTCTTCACGATGCGTTCCTCCATCTGAGGCATGTCTTAAAAGCAGTTGAATAAAAACGTCTGCACCCAGCCTAGCCTGTAGGGGGCCGGTACACCTAGCCAAGGAGGCCTTTAAGGTTAATTAGTGCCCCCTAGTGCGTACTTGCTGGGGATTTTATGCCCCAAATGCGGGTAGCGCGGTCGATTACGGTAGAATCTATCGGGTATTTACTCGGGTATTTACGCCGTGCCTGTCAGTGCCCGGCACAGCCTGTCACAGCCTTTCGGAAGGACGTTAGAGGAACACTTATGGAGTTCGCAGTCGGAGATACGGTCGTTTACCCGCACCACGGCGCCGCCGTCATCGAGGGCATCGAGCAGCGGGAGTTCAAGGGGGAAACCGTCGACTACCTGGTGCTGCGCATCAACCAGGGTGATCTTTCCGTCCGCGTCCCGGCCGCGAATGCCGAGAAGGTTGGCGTGCGTGACGTGGTGGGCGAGGAAGGCCTGCGCAAGGTCTTCTCCGTGCTGCGCGAGACCGACGTCGAAGAGGCTGGCAACTGGTCCCGCCGTTACAAGGCGAACCAGGAGCGCCTGACTAGTGGTGACGTGAACAAGGTCGCCGAGGTTGTGCGCGACCTGTGGCGCCGCGACCAGGACCGCGGCCTGTCTGCCGGTGAGAAGCGCATGCTGGCCAAGGCCCGCCAGATCCTCGTGGGCGAACTCGCCCTGGCCGAGGGCGTGGACGACAAGAAGACCGACGCGCTGCTGGCCGAGATGCAGGTCGCCATCAAGCGCCACCGCGAGGCCGCCGCTGCAGCCCGTGCCGCAGGCGTGGACGAGGACTCCAAGTCCGGCAGCTCCATTGATCTGGACGACGAGCTGGACGGCGAAGACTAAGCCGGGCAGGCGCTGTGACAGCGAACGTCTACGCACTCGTCGCCGCTGCCGGTAGCGGTACCCGCCTGGGCTTCGACACCCCGAAGGCTTTCGTCGAGCTCAACGGTCGGTCGTTGCTGGAAAGGTCGTTGGACGGCCTGGCGGCGTCCCAAAACATCGAAGAAGCGATCGTGCTGGTCAGCGAGAACATGCGCGACCACGCCGAAAGCATCGTCGGCGATCCCATCAACGTCGCGGAGTGGGCGCCCATGACCGTCAGCGTGGAGCTCGGTGGTGGAGAGCGTTTTGATTCTGTTTACGCGGGCCTCGTTGCAATCCAACGGCGATTAAGCGCTGCGGGCGAGGCCACCGAGGGGCGCTTCGTCGCCGTCCACGACGCCGCCCGCTGCCTCACCCCGCCCGCCATGGTCGCCGAGGTTGTCGACCGCGCGCGCCGTGGTGTCGCGGATGGTTCCTGGTACGGGGCGATCCCGGTGTTGCCGGTGGTAGACACTATTAAAGTTATTGACGCCCCCACCTCCGGCCCGCGCGCAGGGCAGACGGTCGTGGAGCAAACCCCCGACCGTGCCAGCCTGCGGGCGGCGGCTACGCCACAGGTATTCGACTTGGAGAAGCTGATCGAGGCTAACGAGCAGTACCTGCGCACCACGGAAATCAGTTCTGCGCATGCGGTGGATCGGGTGGGTGCCTCACCGTTGTCGCTGGTAACGGACGATGCCTCGCTGATGGAGATGGCAGGCTTCCCGGTGGTGGCGGTGGACGCTGACCCGTTAGCTATGAAGATCACCACGCCCCAGGACTACCGTGTGGCGCAGATGATTCTGAATGGCAGCGAAGGCTAGAAGGCCCGAAATAGACAAGTAGAACGCGACCAGAGGCGAGAGGCAGACCGCATGAACACCCCACACATCATTCCCCGCGTAGGTATTGCGACGGACGCCCACCAGGTGCAGCCAGGTAAGGACTGCTGGATGGCCTGCCTGCTGTGGGAAGGGCAGGATGGGTGCGAAGGGCACTCCGACGGCGACGTGGTGGCGCACGCGGTAGTGGATGCGTTGCTCTCCGCCGCAGGGCTGGGGGATCTGGGTAGTTTCGTCGGAGTGGGGCGCAAGGAATACGACAACGTTTCCGGCGAGCGCCTCCTGCGCGAGTGCCGCGAGCTGTTGGAATCCAAGGGTTTCGTGATCGGCAACGCGGCGGTGCAGATGGTGGGGAACCGCCCGAAGATGGGCACCCGGCGCGAAGAGGCCGAGAAGGTGATGGGGGAGCTGATCGGCGCGCCGGTCTCCGTCTCTGCAACCACGACCGATCACATGGGTTTCACCGGCCGCGGCGAGGGCGTGGCGGCTGTGGCGACGGCGGTCGTGTGGCAGTCGCAGAATTAGTTATTGACAATCTTTTTATGCCTTCGTAGGTTTGTTCCATCAAACAGAAACTCCGTGCACTAAAGGTCTGGAACTTCCTTGTCGAATAGCTACTCGTTTTCCTTTAGCTACCCGCGTTCCGATGAAGGGATCGAGGTCCGCTCCCTCGAGGTTCCTGCTAGCCCAACAGTGATCCTGGGTGTCAATGGTGCCGGTAAGACCACGCTTATGAAGTTGCTTGCCGGGCAGCTAAAACCGTCCAAGGGCGCTGTGCCTAAGTTGGGCCGAGCGGTGTACGTCCCGCAGCATTTCGAAAGCATCAATGGGGCGCGTGTGGTCGACTATGTTTCCTACGTCGCCTGGCTTAACGGTGCCGGTTGGGCGGAGAGTAAGAGGTCCGCAGCCTATTGGATTGAATTCGTCGGACTTAAAGCACACGCACATAAGCAATGCAGCAAGCTGTCTGGCGGGCAGCAAGCCCGCGTGCAAATCGCTACAGCCCTGAACTCTAACGCGGAGCACATTCTGCTAGACGAACCTAGCGCTGCACTCGACCCGCTGGCGAAACGGGAACTTCAAGGGCTCTATCGATCCATCGCGGAATCGGGCGTTGGTCTTTGGGTTTCTAGCCATCAGCCCTTGGAAGTAGAGAAGCCGTTCGGGCATGTGCTCGTGTTGCATGAAGGCAGAGTTGAATTCCAGGGGCCGATGGGCGATTTTCTACGAATTGGGCGTGAATCACTAGAGTCGGAGAAGTCACATCGTTATTCCGAGACTGTGAGAAACCTTGCGGAGGCATTTTCCAGGGATGGTGGTCATGGCGAGGATTAACGCTCTCAACGTTGCTTTGGTGCTCGCGGCTTCTGTGCTTGGATTGCTGAGCATTACACTCAACGCAAACCCGGTGCCTACGCAGGACAACGCGATCTCCAATAGCTTGGCCCTCTACTATTCGCTGGGGCCAATCCTTGGCTTTATCGGCGCTAAAGAGATGGCACGCTTCCGTTCCTTTTTTAAGTCCCGCGGGTCTGTGCAGGATGTTTTTAAAGTCTGGCTCAGATCCTTGGCGCTGCCACTATTGCTTGCGGTGGTAGTGGTGCTGGCGTACCTCGCAGTGCAGTTGGCGGATATCGGCTACGTAGAGTCCGGACGGTTCCTTGCAACAGGGTTGGTCTTTATTGCTCTTCACGGCGTGGCATGGCTGAGCTTGGGGGCAACTTTAGGGCTGTACCTACCAGCAATTGTGGCGATCGCTGTCGGCTTGCTTCTTCCTTATATCCTGGTCGCTTACCCGGTGTCGCTCTCAAACGTGGCGTGGCGACAAATGTTCGGGCAGCCGTTCAGCTCCTGTTGCCAAGTATCACAGAGCGTGGACCCGATTCTGTGGAAGGCTTCGGCTCTGGTGCTGGGGGCCATATGCGTTTGCTCGTTGCTGTTGATCGCGGCTTTTCATGGAAACTGGCTTCCGGGGTTGTCGGCGTGGCCACTTCGCGTGGCAGCCATTGGTCTATTCGGCGTGAGCTGTAGTTTAGGCTACGGAATCGCCCAAGACGGAAACTACAGTTCCGCGGTGCCCCGCCCCCAAGAGCACATGATCTGCGAGGGAGCGGTGTGTTACTGGCGCGAAACTCCATCTGGGCAGGTAGACGCTAACCGCAAGGTGTGGGAATCTTTGGGCGTCACTACCTATAGGCTGATCGACGCCGAACCGCAACGGGACGACGACATCCGGCTCGCTCGCTCGGGTCAACAACCGGAAGTAAAGCACGCGCTCCTGGTCGAGCTCCTCAGCAATGAACCTGCGCTTAAGGGGGCACCATCGTGTTGGGGGACCCCGCAGCAACCCGTATCCGTAGCGGAGTCTCTTCCCGATCTGACGGAAGAAGAGCTGGAACGAGCGACCTTGACGCCTTCCGGACAATGGCGCGGGGTGCATGGAACGAATGCGGGAGTGGACGTGAAGTTCATCCTGGATCGGGCGAACTCCGAGTGCTGGGAGGGATAGTGTCTGCCCAACATCGAGTACAGATCTATTGGCGTGGACATTCCGCGACCTACGCGGTGATGCTTCAGATACTCGGCGTCGTGGGCGCCGTACTGTTCGGCACGACCACTATTCCCATTCCTTGGGCTTCGTGGAGTTCGTCCGGAGTTATCCCGTTTAACTTCGTGTTTTCCATCGCCATCGTTAGCTCCGCGGTGATGTTCTGGGATAACCGGCTTTCCCAGCTGGAAGAATTAACTGTTCGCACATGGGCGGCCTGCGACTGGCTTTTCCTCGGGCTTTGCCTGGGCGAATGCGGCGTTGTCGCGCTCCTGGGCAACCCAGGCATGTTGCAGTACACGCTCATTGCACTGTCGGTGATTTTCGGCGCATGCCTCGTAGTGGACCTGCGAAAGAGCTTCTATGGACTGCTGCTACTAACTGCCGCCCAGTGCCTGCTCATATCGGTATTGCCTAGTAGATACCTGCCATTGTTCTGGTCGCCCAGGATCAGTGTGATTGTAATTGCGCTTCCCATCTGCCTGTTACTTTTCGCGGCAGTGCGGAGCGCTATCAAGAAGGCCGAGCCTAGTTTGGCTCAGCTCAGCAGTTAATGCGGTTGCAGATTTCCCCGATGCCGTCGATCGCGATACGCACCTCGTCGCCATCGGCCAGGTACTGCGGTGGGGTCATGCCGTGGCCGACGCCCTCTGGTGTGCCCGTCACGATGACGTCACCAGGCGCCAACGAGGCGAAGTTGCTGATGTAATCCACCAGATCCTGCGGCTTAAACACCAGGTCGGCAACGCTGTGCTCCTGGCGGAGTTCGCCGTTGACCCAAGTGCGTAAGACGGCCCCTTCCGCAATCGGATCGAAGTGTTCGGCCGGCATCATCCACGGACCGAAACCGCTGGAGCGATCCAGGTTCTTGCCCTGCAGCCACTGCTGGGTGCGGTACTGCCAATCGCGCTGAGAGAAATCATTCATCACGGCGTAGCCTGCGATCTGGCCGGCTTCGCCCATAATGACAGCGAGCTCGCCCTCGTAGTCCGCCTGCGCGGAGAGCTCCGGGGGCACAACGACCTCGTCGAACGGGCCCGCCAAGGCGGAGGCGTACTTCACGAACAGGGTGGGGTGATCCGGAATCGGGTGCCCCATCTCTGCGATGTGTTCCCGGTAGTTGAGGCCTACACAGAAAATTTTTCTGGGGTTCGGCACGACCGGCCCCAGCTGGTCGGCGGTGAAAGAAACGGTGGGGAGGGAATCCAGTTCCGTGCTGGTGACCTGCGCCTTGTAAGGGAATTCGGCGAGGAGCTTGCCCTCGCCACCTTCCTCAGAGAAGGAGGTGACTGCAATTGGGCGCCATGCACCCCGATCGTTGAGGCGGATGGTGGCGAATCTCGGGGTGTTTTGAGTGCTCATGTCCTCCACGATACTGACACGCATGGGGAAAGAGGTCGACCGTGCATGCCTATACTGTGTGGTGTGACTTTGCGAATTTACGACACTGCCGCCCGCCAGCTCCGCGACTTTGAGCCTATCCGTGAAGGCCATGCCTCGATCTACTTGTGTGGAGCGACCGTGCAGTCGATCCCGCACATTGGACATGTGCGCAGCGGAGTTGCCTTTGACATTCTGCGGAACTGGCTAGAGGCCAAAGGGTTGGACGTCGCTTTCGTAAGGAACGTCACCGATATTGACGACAAGATCCTGACCAAGGCCGCGGAGAACGACCGCCCGTGGTGGGAGTGGGCCGCTACGCACGAGCGTGCGTTTAACTGGGCTTATGACCAGTTGGGCGTCACTCCACCTTCCATCGAGCCCCGCGCCACAGGGCACGTACCGCAGATGATCGAGTACATGCAGCGCATCATCGACAACGGCCACGGCTACGCCGCAGACGGCAACGTGTACGCGCAACCCGCGACGATCGATAACTACGGCTTCCTGTCCGGCCAGAAGCTGGACGAGATGGATCAGGGTGAGTCGGCGGGTACCGGCAAGCGCGACCCGCGCGACTTCACCATGTGGAAGGCAGCCAAGCCGGGCGAGCCGGCCTGGGATACCCCGTGGGGTCGTGGTCGCCCGGGTTGGCACATCGAGTGCTCCGCGATGGCGACGACCTACCTGGGAAGTGAGTTCGACATCCACTGCGGTGGCCTGGACCTGCAGTTCCCGCACCACGAGAACGAGGCCGCACAGGCGACGGCTGCGGGCGATGGTTTCGCGCGCTATTGGATGCACAACGGCTGGGTGACGATGTCCGGCGAGAAGATGTCGAAGTCCCTGGGCAACGTGCTTTCTATCCCGAATGTGCTGAAGCTGGTGCGTCCGGTTGAGCTGCGCTACTACCTGGGCAGCGCGCACTACCGCTCGATGCTGGAGTACTCTGAGGCTGCGCTAGGTGAGGCCGCTGCGGGCTACTGCCGTATCGAGAAGTTCCTGGTGCGCGCTATCGAGTACGTCACCGGAGAGACCGCTGTGGACCCGCAGGCGCTGCCGGTGGGCGAGGTGCCGGCGCAGTTCGCGGAGAAGATGGATGACGACCTGGCCGTGCCGCAGTCGCTGGCCGTGATCCACGACGTGGTTCGTGAGGGCAACAAGCTACTGGACGCAAAGCCCACGGACGAGGCAAAGCAGCAGGTTAAGGAGATCGCCGGACAGGTTCGTGCGATGGCTGCTGTGTTGGGCGTGGATCCGCTGAGCGAGACCTGGCTGGAATCTACCAAGGCTGCTGCCGGTGGTTCCGACGTGGCGATGGGCGCCCTGGACGTGCTGGTGAAGGCCGAGCTGGAGCGCCGTGCTGAGGCCCGCGCAGCCAAGGACTGGGCCACCGCCGACGAGGTGCGCGACCGCCTGGCCGAGGCCGGCATTGAGGTTACGGATACAGCCGATGGCGCGAAGTGGTCGCTGAAGGGGTAGTTCCATAGACGTACTCGTCGGGTTGTAACTCTGATCCCGGAAGCTCGACCTCGTCGTCATACATTTCTTCGGGTACGAAATATTCTTCGTCGTTCGACCACATGGGGTTCAGGCCTGGCAAGAACCAAATGGTGGCGGCAGAAACGATGGCGATGATGATGCCGCCCAGTGTTGCGTGCTCCGGCGGGATGTACCAAAAACCGGCCACGATCAGGGCGCCGATGGAGCCGATACACAGGGGGAGGAAGAGGTTCAGATTCAACCTGTTTGCGGTTCTGTATTCGACCCAGTCCTCGCTGGGGAAGCGGCTGCGGGCTTGGGAGCGGATCCGGCGCTGCGTTTTCTGAGAACATACGACGCATGCGATGGCGACTAGTGCCAGCCCGACTCCGGCGATAATGAAGTCGCCGACTACTGCGCCGTATGCCATCACGCCGATCGATACGGTTAGGGCAAAGCGTTCGGTCGCGGAAAGCGGAATTGCCTGGTGGGGGTCTACTTCAGGGTAGAGGTTGGCCAGAGGGGCCGGGGTGTATGCGGTCATTCTTCGCGTCCTTTCTCGGGGGTGAGAGGTGGGGGTGGGGGACGAAACTAAACACAAGATGCTTTCGTCTCTTAGGCTGACTCATGATACTTTCAGCTAAGTCGAGCCTTACCTAATTAAGGTAACACTATCCTAATCTAATGGGTAAAACCTAGGTAGAGGTAAGGCGGCGCAAATCTTTTGATGTTTCAGTTTTGAGTAGGATCAGCATGCATCTTTCACCGTTTGGATCACGTCGAGGCTCCTCGCGACGGTTGTTCGTCCGCGCATCCACGGCTGTGGCTGCCACCTCCGTACTTGCCTTCGCTCCCGTAGCATTTACCACGGTCGCTACCCCCGTTGCCTCAGCGGCGGGAACCTGTGAATTCAATTGGGGTATCAAGCAGAGCTACCGTGCCTATATCCAAGGCCCTGTCGCTAAAGGCGGATGGGGTGGCGACGGTATCGGCTTTAATGGCGATAAGACCGGCCCGAATGGAGCCTTCCAGTTCCGCCCCCAAAAGCCCCAGGTAAACGGTGATACGGTGACGGTTCCGCTCAACGGAGTTCTCCGTTTCAACGGCCACAACTATGGCGGTGATGACCTGTTAGATATGACGCTCTCCGATTGGAAGGTGCGCGCAAAGGGAAAAACCGCCGAGATTCTGGTGGACTATGTCTCCTATGAGTCGGACATGGTCAATAAGAGCAAGCGAGGAGCCAAAATCACTGGCGACGATGAAGTCATCGCCAAGGTGAACCTGTCCACCCCGGTGACCCCTGGCTCAGGGAGCGTGAACCTTTCTGGTTCTACGACACTTACTCAAGGTGGCAGCCGGCTGTTTCTCGCTTACAATGCGGGAACCTCGATGGATCCAACCAGTGGCTCAGTGGCTTTGGACGGCAGCTGTGGATCAGATTCGGGCAGTGGCTCGGGATCGGGCGAAAAGCGCACGCTGACCACGATCGATGGCAACTTCACCGGCTTTAACAAGGAAGCTATGGGAATTCTGTCTGAGACGAACGACACGATGAACGCCCTGACCACTTTCATGGGTAACTCCCAAGCCTTCTTGGACGAGTATGAATCTTTCGTCAATCGCGGGAGCGTAAAGAACGGATCTTCTAGCGGAAGCGACTCCGGAACTAGCTCTACCTCCGGAACGAACTCTAACTCCAACTCCGGTTCTGGTGGTGGATCGGCCTCTGGCGGAACATCGCTTGGAGCAGGGAACAGTGGTGCGCGAAACGGCGGAACAGGCGGCGGGTCGGCCGCCAGCGGAGGCGGAACAACCCGGGGCGGTGCCACAGCAGGTAGAGCAGCTGGTGGCGGTGGAGACCTGCACTGCGAGTCGGTCAAGGCAGTCGAAAGCGCCAAGGCATCGTGGGCTCTGAAGGAATCCTTCCAGTCGTACATCACCGGCTCTATCGCTAAGGGCAAGTGGGATTTGAGCGGGGTCGGATACAGCGGCGGCAAGTATCAGTTCACCGGCAACGGCGGCAACGTCGATACGTCTTCTCAACAGGGAACGATTTCCTATGGTGGCGCGATGCAATTCACCGGTCACAACGGAATTCTCGACCTGAACATTGCGAATCCGGAGATCCAGTTCAACGGTGGAACAGGAAGGCTTGTTGCCGATGTTCGTTCTTCAAACATGGAAGGGGAGAAGCGAGACTTCGGGCGCACAGTGCTGGGAGACCTGAGCTTTAGTTCCCTTGATATCTCGGATAACTCAGTAAGCGGAGAGGCGAGTGTATCGCTGACCCAGGATGGCTCTGTGGCTTTCGCCGAATTTTACGATCCGGGAACTCAACTAGCGCCCATATCTTTCAGCGCCCAGCTAGGTGGCCAGGGTGACTGCGACGCAGTGGGCGGTACGACAGCATCTGGATCGAGTGCGGGTGGATCGGGCGGTGGTTCTTCTGCTGCGCACAATGCTGCCGCCGCGAAGCTCGCCGGCAATAAGGACGGTTCCGGCAATGGCGTCGACGGCGATTCTTCATCGGCGGGGTACGAAAACGGATCGAGCAAATTCAAGGTTAAGCCTGCTGCGGCTGAGGGTCAGGATGAGAACCCGGCTACTTACCTTCTCGGATTGATCGTAGGAGTCATCGTCGCAGGTGGAAGCATCGGTCGACTGGTTGTAAGTAATCCGTCTTAATCCGCCTACTAGGTGGCAAGACACTGCTCAGTTAGAAAGCACGTTTTAATGTCCATTGTTCTTAATCGAACTGTGCGGTTAGCGTTCCGCACCTGTGTGTTGTTTATCTGCACGGCTAGCATCGCTGCGTGTGGCGTTAAGGGCGCCTATGAATCCGAAGCTGATGCTGCTCTGCGAAACGACATCAAGAATGCTGCTGATCTGCAGGATCCTCGTAGCTTTGAGGGCGTTTCGGAGGTCAAGGACTTCACGGATGTGGAGCCTGTGACCAAGAATCCATCCCCGAAGCTGCCGGTGGAGCTGACCGACGCAGACGGCCACGATGTCAAGGTTAATAAGCTCGATCGGATTCTGGCTCTTGACCTGTACGGTACTTACACTAAAACCCTTACTGGCCTGGGTCTTGCCGATCGGATTGTAGGCCGCACGGTCTCTTCTACTGAAAACATCTTGGCCGACAGGCCAGTGGTCACTCAAGGTGGGCACAACATCAACGTGGAAGCCGTGTTGTCGTTGGAGCCGGATATCGTCATCGTGGACCACTCCATCGGGCCACGGGACGCTATCGATCAGATTCGTCAGGCGGGCGTGACCACTGTGGTCATGGAACCGACCCGCACGATCGATTCGGTAGCCGAGGACATCACCACGCTCGGTGCTGTCGTGGGCCTCCCGGAGGATGCGGAAAAGCTTGCGGATCGCACAGTCGAGGAAATAAATCTGGATAAAGAGACCATCAAGAAGATGGTGCCCTCTACACCGATGCGGGTGGCATTCCTTTATGCCCGTGGAAATGGTGGAGTGTTCTTCATCATGGGCGAAGGGACCGGAGCAAAAGACCTGATCGAGGGCGTTGGTGCGGTTGACGTGGGGACGGAGAACAACCTTTCCTACATCGAACCAGCCAATGCGGAGTCGCTAGCTAGGTTAAACCCAGATGCGTTCATCATGATGACCGGCGGGTTGGAATCCACCGGAGGGATCGAAGGCCTGCTCAAACGCCCCGGCATAGCTCAAACCACGGCAGGACAGAAGCGGCGCGTAATCACGATTCCAGATGGTCAATCGTTGGCGTTCGGCCCTATGACTGGGCAAACACTTTTGCGGACAGCGAAGGCGTTATATGACCCACACGGTTAATACGAACGAGTTTCTCCGGGCGCGAACGCGCCGATGGGTAGGGATTTTCGGTGCACTGGTGGTGCTAATGCTTGTTGCTGCGGTGCTATCGATCGTGCTTGGACAGTACTACGTGCCACTGCAGGATTTAGGTTCAATCTTGCTGGGGAAAGACCATCATTCAGGTCTGGCCTCCAGCGTAGTGTGGGATATTCGCTTGCCGCGCATCCTGCTGGGGTTCCTAGTCGGCGCATGTTTGGGTGTGGCTGGAACATTGATGCAGGCGGTGTTTGCCAACCCTCTGGCCGAGCCATCGATTATTGGCGTGACCTCGGGCGCCGGGGTTGGTGCGGCGTTGGCAATCGTCTTTAACCTTGCTTTCTTCGGCACGTTCACCGTTCCGTTCTTCGCCTTTCTTTCCGCATTGGTTGCCGCTGGCCTGATTTACCAGCTAGCACGAAGTCAAGGCCGAGTTGTGGTTATCAATCTGGTTCTCACAGGTATCGCGGTCAATGCCGTGTGTGGAGCAATTATCTCCTTCATGGTCTATTTGGCTCCGACCGCCAGTCGGGAAGAGATCATCTTTTGGCAGATGGGATCCCTAAATGGTGCCCAGTGGAAGCACGTTTGGGCGGTTTTGCCGATCACGATGGTTGGAATTGCCGTAGCCCTACGGATGGGTGGGGCACTAGACGTGCTTGCTTTGGGTGAGAAAGCCGCTGGTCACACAGGGATCAATGTAAGTCAATTGAGAGCGATTGTGATCATCGCTGCGACCGTACTCACTGCAGGTGCAGTTGCCTTTGCTGGGCTCATCGGCTTCGTAGGGCTGATTATCCCGCACCTGTTGCGAACGGTCATGGGGCCGGAGAATTATCTCCTCATCCCTGCTTCTGCGCTTGGCGGGGCGGTCTTGATTGGTCTGGCCGATGTGGCTGCCCGCACGTTGATTGAATTCGCAGATTTGCCGATTGGCATCTTCACTGCCCTTGTCGGCGGCCCGACTTTCTTCGTTCTGCTGCGCCGAATGATGCGAAAGGGGATGCACGCATGAGTGCTCACGGTAGCGATGCGACTACTAACAGTATGGCTATCGGCGATAAGGCCATTGAGGTATCTGGCCTCGCCGTCGACGTTGGTGCCAAGCGGTTGCTCAGTGACATTAGTTTTGTCGCTCGTGCCGGCGAGGTCACAGGGCTCATTGGGCCGAATGGTGCTGGTAAGTCGACGCTGCTCGCCGCGCTGTCTGGGGATATTAAACCTACTGAGGGTGTGGTTTCCGTCGCCGGATTAGACCCCTCTCGGGCCGATGCAAGGGCAATGGCGCAGCGCCGTGCGGTGTTGCTTCAGGATGTCCAAGTCGCGTTTGAGTTTCTTGTTCGAGATGTTGTGGCGATGGGACGGCGACCGTGGCGAGGGACAGTCGATAGCAGTGTGGATGAGCTCATTGTTGACGCTGCTCTGGACGCCACCGGTTCCACTGCGTTGGCAGTTCGTGACATCGTCACTCTTTCCGGTGGCGAACGTGCTCGGGTTGCGTTGTCCCGAGTTTTGGCCCAGCAAACACCGGTGGTGTTGTTAGACGAGCCGACCGCGGCGATGGATATCCGTCATCAGGAACAAGTCTTGAGCTTGATGCAGCAGATCGCTCACAGAGTTGGAACTGCGGTGGTGATTGTGTTGCATGACCTCGACGCAGCTGCGGCGTATTGCGATCACATCGTCTGTCTATCGAATGGGCGAATTGCCGCCGCTGGATCGGTTGATTCGGTCTATACCGACGAGATTCTCTCCAGCGTTTATGACTGGCCCATCGAAGTTGTCCGCAGTGCGGATAATGACGTCTCTGTTCGTCCGCGGCGGAGGGATCCGCCAGCTGCAGTAGCTCGACTGCTTTCTGCATATCAATCCATTCCATTCACTAGGGCTAAGTCCCTAGGATCCATTCATCAGGAGTAATTCTCATGTCTATTAAGTCAACTCGAAATGTCATGCTCGGCACTGTGATGACTTTCGCCCTGGGCACTGCTGCACTTTCCGTACCCGTTGCATCGGCACAGGATGGCGCATCTCAAGCTCAACCTGAATGCAAAACTGTTATCACTGGCGGTACCTTCAACTGGGGATTGAAGGAGAGCTTCCGCAGCTACATTCTGGGGAATATCGCTAAGGGAAGCTGGGAGACGAAGGGTGAGGTTAAGGAATCTGATCCTGCCAACAAGAAGTCCAAGGACTTCCAATTCCAATTCCAGGTAGACCCAAGTGTATCTAGCATTGAGGTCGATTCCGAGGGCAACGTAACCAAGGCAGAGATCGGCACCAAGCCGTCCGATGTCGTTTTCGAAGGCCATCATGGCGCGTTGTACTCGAACTTCAAGTCCCCTTACATCACAGCCGAGGGAGCTAGTATTCAGGGCGGCGCCAGCTATGAGGGATACTACGTGCCTGGCAAGCACATGACTGAGTATACGCCTGAGGACCGTATCGAAGAGAACAAGGTTTCCGGCAGGGACGTGTTCTCGAAGGGGCACGGAAACTGGAAGGTCAACGGGGATACTGTCACGCTGGATGCAAGCAGCATGACCTACGTTCCTAAGCCAGGAACGGATGGGGGCAAGAACATTGTGAAGGGCGTAGACGTCCTATTCATGGGCATTTACTCGGCGGACTACAAGCCAGAGCTGGATGACATCAATGTTTCTCTGACCACCGAGAAGAAATGTGCAACGCCAGGGGAGCCGAATCCGGATGATGAAGGTGGTTCTGGCCCGGGCAACCCGAGCAACCCAGACAACCCGGATGACCAGGGGCAAGGCCAAGGTTCGCTGGGCAAGTTCGGAAAGGTGTGGAACTACATTCTTGGCACGGTCGGAATCCTAGGCATGCTGGCGATCATTGGCCACGCGATCAACGTGTCTGGCGCTCTCGATGGCATTCACAAGAAGATTGATGAATTCCTACGCCACCACAACTTGCGCTAATAACGAGTTCCCTTTTCTCGTTCAGCGACAAATTCCAGATTCCACGCGGATCTTGAAACTCTTTCGAAAGGAATAACGTGATGGCTTCGACCTCCACACTTTCAAACACAAGCTTTAACACAGCCGAGCCGATCTCTCAGGCACTGCGCAATGCCACTGCGGAGGCGCACGGGCGCGCAGAAGGATCCGAGTTCATGAGCACCCTTTTCAAAGGCGAGCTTGACGCTCAAGCGGTGTATGCGCTTTCGGGACAACTCTGGTTTGTCTACAGCGCTCTAGAGAACGCTGTAGAAAGAGTCTCCGGCACTCCCATCGGGTCGGTTATTGCCGATCCGCGCCTGCAACGTTGCGCTGCGTTGGAACACGATCTGACGTATTGCCTCGGCTCCGATTGGCGCGAACAACTTGAACTACTGCCCGCCACCCGGCGGTATGTAGATCGCCTCGACTCTTTCGGAGAACAAGACGTTGTACGAGTGATCGCTCATCACTATGTCCGCTACCTCGGGGATATTTCCGGCGGTCAGGTCATCGCTGTACGTGTAGCAGACCTCTACAATGTCGCTCCTGAGGCATTGAAGTTCTATGACTTCTCCGCTATTGGCAAGATCCCTCCGTACCGAACCAGCTACCGTCAGCGCCTCGATAGCCTGCCACTCACAGCACAGCAGCGTTCCGAATTGATTGAGGAAGCCATCGATGCTTTTGGTATGAATTTTTCCCTGTTCACAGATCTTTACGGAGTCTGCGCGTGAATACACCATTCTTGTCCAAGTCCACTTCCCGCCACTTCGTTGCCAGCGCCTTGGCCGGTTCCGTCGCGTTAAGCGGCATGGCGGTTCCTGTAGCACAGGCAGAGGAAGTGTCCGCCCCAGTGTTAGGAGCCGGTGCTTTTGCCTGGCCGATCAAAACCTCTTTCCTTAAGCATGTGCAGGGGCCGATCGCCAGGGGAACCGTCATCGGCGATGGAGGCGCGGAGTTTAAGGGAAACCAGTTTGTGTTCCCAGTAAATACCCAAGAAACAAAGCTGGACCCGCAGGGGAATGGCACGATTGCCCTGGACGGCAGCGCACATGTGACCGCATACAAAGGTCTTGGTAAGAACGGCGGGCCAGCTTTGGATGTCTCTTACTTCGACTTGAAGTTGAATGTCACAGGTCAGGCGGTATCGCTTATTGGGGACTACTCCCTTTCCGGTAACACGGCGAACGATCCTACACAGCTAGACAAGCGCGGCGACGATGAAGTAATCGTGACCTTCACCCTGGAAGCCCCGATTGATCCGGGTAAGGATCTCGTTGCCCAGAACCGTCCCACAACGGCCGGTATCGGATTGCAGAGATCTCTACTCCGCTACAACGAGGGCGAGCAGCTGGAGGGCGCGGACGTTGACCTGCTGCTGGACTATGACGATGGCAAGCAGATAGAAGATGTAACCCCGCAGGAACTGCAGGGAAGTGCAAGCGGATTCTCCGGTTCTTCTAGCGGCAGTTCCAAAAACTCGTCCCTTGGCATCGCGGCCGGTGTGATCGCCGCCATTGTGGCAGTGATTGGGGTAGGGGCACTGGCCTTCGGGCCCGTGGATTGGCGAGGAGTTTTGAAGAACTTCGGCATCACTGCCTAGAAGGAAAGCATCGTACCACCCCATCTGCGAAGAACTATTGCTCGTTTCAGCTGCTGCCGGCAAGATTGGTAATGGAAGCAACAAATTCACAGCAGGTGGGGTGCTTTGCTGTCCACGTTCTCGTGAGCCTGGTTCCAGTTTTGCGTGCCGGGAAGTAACATACACAAACGCACGTAGTCGACCAGGTAAGAGGGGCAATCACAGTGGCGGGCAACACCCAGCGCAGCGGAGGCGTGCGCAAGAAGAACAAGAAGGGCGCAACCAAGGGCTCCGGCGGCCAGGGGCGCCGCAGCCTGCGGGGCAAGGGGGCCACGCCGAAGGCGGAGGATCGCGTCTACCACGCCGCCTACAAGCGCAAGCAGGCTGCCAAGCGCCGGGCTTCCGGCGCACACGACCGCTTCGCAAAGGACGATAACCAGGTGGAGCTGGTTGTCGGCCGCAACCCGGTGATCGAGTGTCTGCACGCCAAGGTTCCCGCCACCGCGCTGTACGTCGCGGAGGGCACCAAGAACGACGAGCGCCTGGCAGAGGCTGTCCACACCTGCGCCGACCGAGGCATTTCTGTGCTGGAGGTTTCCCGCGCCGAGCTGGATCGTATGACCGGCAACGGCATGCACCAGGGCATTGGTCTGCAGATCCCGCCTTACCAGTACACGCAGGTGGAAGACCTGATTCAGCAGGCCGCCTCCGCGCCCCAGCCCGGCTTGGTTGTTGCACTGGATAACATCACCGACCCGCGTAACCTCGGCGCGGTTATCCGCTCCGTAGCGGCATTCGGCGGCCACGGCGTGATCATCCCGGAGCGCCGCAGCGCCTCCGTGACCGCTGTTGCTTGGCGTACCTCCGCGGGCACGGCCGCGCGCCTGCCGGTAGCGAAGGCCACCAATATGGTGCGCTCTCTGAAGCAGTTCCAGCAGGCCGGCTACCAGGTCGTGGGTTTGGACGCTGGTGGCGACCACACCCTTGATACCTATGACGGCACCACCCCGACTGTCATCGTCGTCGGATCGGAGGGCAAGGGCCTGTCCCGCCTGGTTTCGGAAACGTGCGACACGATCATGTCGATCCCCATGGCCAAGTGGGTGGAATCTCTCAATGCGTCGGTCGCTGCGGGCGTGGTGCTCAGCGAGTTCGCCCGTCAGCGCCGCGCTGCTAGGTGACGCCCTTTCGTTTTCGCCCTCCGTGTTTCTCAGCGGGGGCTGCTAGTTTCTAAGGCTTAAGTCCCCGAATGTACGTCTCCACGAGCCAAGGCTGATAATCGGGGACAAGCTTTCGTGCATCGTCGGTGAGGGGGCGGGCGACCACCGCCAGGCCGAGGTGGAAATGTAGTGTGTCTACGTCCTCTCTGAGGAGTGCCCAGCGGCGTGCCCGGTGAAGCACCCTTTCTAATTGTTCCATCAGCTCGTTCATTCGAGGGGCGAGGTCTGCCTCGAAGTCCATGTTTTCCACAATAGTGGGCTCTACCTGCGTGACGATGACCCCTAGCTTGAGCTCCGCTACGTTATGGACGAAACTGTTCCACGTTTCGGCAGCTTGTTGAGCGTCGTCCCATCCCGTCGTGTGGCGGTCGATGATGTCGATGAGGCGCTCGCGCCCGTAGTCGAAAAGCCCCGTCAGCAAGTCCTGCTTGGTGGGGAAGTGGCGGTAGAGGGTGCCGATGCCCACGCCGGCTTCGCTGGCAATAGTGCGCATTGAAACGTCGATCCCGACGGTGGAAAACATCCTCCAAGCTGCAATGAGTATTGCCTGCCTGTTCTCGTGTGCGTCCGCGCGCATAGCCAACCTTTCGCAATTTGTTGCTCTATCGCTTGCATTTTATCTAAACGGAACGTTATGATCCATTTTGTTAAAACGGAACACAACGTTCCGCTTTATGGGTCTCAGAAAGGGGAAACCCAATGTCCAACGCTGTAGATGCACAGAAGAATCCACCAACCCAAGCGCCTCCGGCTTCTGAGCGCAGTGGCAACGGTCGCCTCGCCGCCATCGTCGTTGCCCTCACGGGAATTATCACTCTGATGCTGTTGGCGTTCCTCACCCCGAGCATGAACTCCGGTCCGGAAGATTTGCCTCTTGCGGTTTCTGGCCCTGCGCCTGCAGTCCAGAAGGTTGAGGGAATGCTCGAGCAGAAGCAGCCCGGCGCCTTCGACGTCACCGCCTACGACAATCCAGACGAGGTAAAAACGAAGGTCCTGGAACGCGAAGCGATCGGCGGCATCACTATCGGCAAGGATGGCACCGTCGTCACCATCGCTAGCGGCGCCGGTTCCACATTCAAACAGATCATGACCGGCCTTGCCGATGGTATGAAGCAGCAGGGACAGAAGGTCACCGTGGAGGACGTCGCCCCGCTACCCGAAGGCGACCCGAACGGAATCGGCCTGAATACCCTTGCCCTGCCGCTGGCTTTCGGAGGCATGGCCTCGGCCGCGCTGCTGACCTTCGGGCTCAAGGGGCGTCGTTGGGGCCGGGTGGTCGGCGCAGCCGTGTTCTCCATTCTGGCCGGTCTGGTGCTCGGTGCGATCATGCAGTTCGGATATGACCTGTTCGACGGAAACTATCTTGAACTGGCGGGAATCCTCGCGCTGGGTATCGCCGGTACCTCGATGTTCGTACTCGGCATGGAATCCCTGCTCGGCGGCGCAGGTCTGGGCATCGGCGCGATCATCACTCTGCTTGTTTCCAACCCGCTGTCCGGCATAGCGACAGGCTGGCAGTGGCTGCCTAGCCCCTGGGGCTGGTTCGGCCAGTACCTACCCATCGGCGCAGCAGGAACGGCCGTGCGCTCTGTCGCCTACTTCGATGGCCACGGCATTACCCACGCGGTGGTTGTTTTGTTCTGCTGGGTCGCGCTCGGCGTGGGCATGGTCGCTCTGGCTTCGTGGCGGAAGCGTCGCGCTACTAAGTGACGCCCCCTTCGTCCCAGCCGTAGCCGGCTCCAGCGCTAGCCAATAATTCGCGCTAGCCGAACATTTCCTCCTGCTTATCCCACTGAACCTGCGCCCACGCCTCCCGCAACTCGGGCTGTGGGTCGTAGATGGTTTCCTCGCCGGTGGGGAAGTGGGCGTCAAAAACCTGCGTGGCGAAGCCCAGCGAATAAGGATCAAAACCGGGGTCGTGAGAGTGCACGAACTGCCTCCACCGCGACTGCATAGCGACGGTGGTGGCGCGCATCTCGTCACGGCCACCGAGTAGCACGGCAATGCGCCCCTTGTCCTGGTCATAGCGCTGGAAGAGGATCGGCAGATCCAGGGCGTGCATCGCGCCCATGCCGGAATAGCGCAGGAACGGGGTAGTGGTATCCAGTCGGTAAACCCACGCCCGGTCGCTCGGGTGATTCTGCGCCAAGTACCAGGAGGGGCCGGTGAACAGCGCATCGCCGAAGAAACGCCCCTTGAGCTTGCGGGACTTCGGGCCACCGTAGTGCTGCTCCAGGATGTTGGCGGCCTGAGCATCGGCGCCGGAAATCGCGTGGGCGAACGTGCGCGTGCGCGTGTACTGCATGGAGCTACGCTTCGGCTCCAGGTGCATCATGTCGTACTCGTTGCGGTTCGTGCCGATCAGCATTGGCACATCCATCATCGCACCGGGGGAAAGGGGGTGCTCCGGCAGCAGGTCCTCGTCGATAACCGGAGCAAACGGGCCGGCCTTGGAGATCGGATTGTCCGCGTGGAAGCGCACGATCTCGTCCGAGAGGCGACCCAGAATTGCGTGCTCGGCGGTAAGCAGGTCTTCGGTGGCGGCTGCAAGCTCCTCGTCGCTGAGCTCCGGTGGGACCTGGCGAACCGGGGTGCGCTGGTCCATCGGCAGGGATTCTTCCGCGCGCATGCGGTGCAGCCAGCGGGCGGCGAAGTCCGTCCAATACCTCGCATTCGCGCGGGTGTGGACGATCATCGGGGCGGGGGATTGCGCGATGGCCGCGCTGAACAGACCCTTCGCGGACGGGGTGGCCATCAGTGCGGTGACCATGGAGCCACCACTGGATTCGCCCATGATGGTTACGCGGTCGGGATCGCCGCCGAAAGCGCGGGCGTTGTCGTGGATCCAGCGCAGTGCCGTCAGCAGGTCGGAGTGGCCCGCGTTGCTATCCATGCCCTCCGGTGTATGCGTGCCTTCGCCCAGAGCCAGCTGGCCAAAGATGCCCACGCGGTAGTTCACGGCCACGTACACACAATCGATGGCCTGGGCGAAGTACTCGCCGGAAAGCAGGGGCTTGTTCGCCGAGCCGTGGATGTTCGACCCGCCGTGGAAGTAGACCACCACCGGGCGGCCGGCTTCCGGGTCGATGGCTGGGGTAGGTGAGTCCGCCGGGCGGGGAACGACCACGTTCAGCCAGAGGCAATCCTCCGTGCCCTCCCAGTTGCCGGCGGACTTGCGCGCCGGGCGGTATTGCGAGCACGCATCGCCGGAGGTGGCGGCGTTGAACACGCCCTCCCACGGCGCGATGGGTTCGGCCCGGCGGAAGCGGCGCTCCCCGGTGGGCTTTTCGGCGTAGGGGATTCCGCGGAAGGCGGTCACGCCGGTTTCCGCGTGGCCTTTGATCAGCCCGGTAGTGGTGCGGACGATCCAGGGGTTTGCGGGTTGTGAGTTCGCAGACGTCTCGGTAATCACAAGTGCTACCTTAACGAGCCGCGCTGACCTTGTCCCTCTTCCGGGGGCGGTGCTTATGTTTTATGCGGTTTACCCGCCTGGTTGCTCTAGGCGTGGTGTGCGTGGCCTGCGGCCTCGTTGCTGGTTTGCTTCGAGATCGACTCGCCAGCAGCCGAATACTCCCGCGCCCGCACCGCATCCGCCTGCACATTCCGGGAACGCATCCACGCGATCCCGCGGCAGATCAGGTAGATCACAAAGCTTAAGGTAGTCACGAACACCGAAACCGGCAGCCCCGGCGCCAGCGATGCCACCAGCCCGCCGACCGCCGACACCACGGAGAAAACGCCCGACAGCACCACTGCCAATACCGGGTTGCTGGTCACCTTCACCGCTGCTGCGCCGGGCGTGATCAGCAGCGCGATCAACAGCAGGGCGCCGACGATCTGCACGCCCTGGCTGGCCACCACACCGATCAGCGCGGCGAACACCAGCGCCAACGTGCGCACCTTCACACCCGAGGCTGCGGCCAGCACCGGATCCACCGTGGCGAACAGCAGCGGCCGCCATAGAAGTGCCATCGTCACCACTACCAGCACTGCCAGCACCGCCAGGATGCCCAGCGAGGCGGAGCTCACGCCCACAATCTGGCCCGTCAGCAGGCTAAACGCGGCGGACGACCTGCCTGGGTAGAGGTAAATAAACAGCACGGATAGGCCCATGCCGAAGCTCAAGATCACCGCCACGATGGCGTCCTGCTCCCTTTGCCCCAGCGCGGTCAGTGCCACGGCAGCAAGCACCGCGCCGATCAGCGCGCCCCAGCTCACGCTGAAGCCGAACAGCAGCGCGGCGGCGGCGCCCATCAGCGCCAGCTCGCCGGTGGAGTGCGCGGCGAAGCTCATCTTCCGCATCACGATCAGCGGAGCGATCGCGCCGGAGACAATGCCCAGTAGCAGCGCCGCCAGCAGCGCGTTCTGCACGAAGTCCACCGAAAGCAGTGCGAGGGTGTCCTCCCACCAGTCGCCGGTCTGAAATTGGCTACTCATACGACCACCAGCTTTCCGTCTACGTTCACTACCTTCACGTCCGTTTGGTACAGGCGGGAGAGCGTCTCGCTGTTCATTACCTCGTCCACCGTGCCGATCGTGTGGCCGTGCGGGGCGAGGTATAGCACCCGGTCGGTCACGTTAAGAATCGGATTGATGCCGTGGGTGACGAACACGATTGCCGTGTCGTGCTCCCGCCGCCTGCGATCCAGCAGTTCCACGGTCTTCTTCTGCGCGCGCAGGTCCAGGGAAAGCAGCGGCTCGTCGCACAGCAGCAGCTCCGGATCCTGCGCCATCGCCTGCGCCTGCCGGATCAGCTGTTGCTGCCCGCCGGATAGCTCGCCGACCCGCCGATTGGCCAGGCCGGTCGCGCCTACTTCTTCCAGCGCTGCGTCGATCTGGGCTTTCTTCGGTCGCCTATTCTTTATGACGCCCGCTGCGAGCGCGAGGCCAACCAGATCTCTCGCGCGTAGCGGAATGGTCGGGTCGAACATCCTCTGCTGGGGGATGTATCCCAGCTTGTCCGTCACCTTGACGCTGCCGCGACTGAGTCTGCGGGTGCCGAGGGCGACGTTCAGCAGGGTGGATTTTCCCACTCCGTTGGGCCCCAAGATAGCCAAAAACTCCCCTGGCGCGACCTCGAGGTTGAGGTCGCGCCAGAGGGGTTCGACTGCCGCTTCGCGGAGAGCGAGAACCATTACTTGGTTGCATCCTCCAATTGCTTGATCAGGGCATCGGCGTACTCGAAGTAATCCTGACCCTCATCGGGGGTTTCGTTGACGTTTACTACCTTAATGCCAGCTTCCTTGGCTGCGTCGGTCAGCTGTTCGGCAGCCGGGGTTTCCGACTGCTCGTTGGTGATGAGGATGTCGGCCTTCTTGTCCGTGATCAGCTGGCGGGTGGCCGCCAGATCTGCGGCGGAAGGCTCGGACTCGTTATTCACCGAGTGGGCAAAGCCCTCCGGGGTGATGTCCTTCAGCTCGGAATCGTCCACCAGCTCGGCGGCGACGGACTCGGTGAGGATGACGTTCTTGCCGCTCAGCTTCTCGATGCGCTGCTTCAGCTCGTCGGTCTTCTTAGTGACGTCCTCGTTGGATTCCGGGATGTCGGAGTTGAGCTTGTGCAGCTCGGCGGAGAGCTTTTGCTCGAACTCAGAGACGACGTCCAGGTCGAACCAGACGTGGGGGTTGGCTCCACCGTGGTCGTGCCCCTCGTGACCGTGCTCGTCACCATGCTCATGGTCGTGCCCCTCGTGATCGTGCTCGTCGCCATGCTCGTGGTCGTGACCCTCGTGTTCATCGTGCCCGGCATCTTCGCCGTGCTCGTGGTCATGTCCGTGCTCGTGGTCGTGACCCTCGTCACCGTGGCCATCGCCGTGGTGGTGCGCCTCGGCCAGCGGCTGAGCCGTAACCAGCGGAGTGCCCTCCTCCACGTTGTCGGTCAGCCAGTTGTCGTAGCCCGCGCCGTTGGCGACTACGATGTCCGCGTCCTTAACCGCCGCGATGTCACGGGCAGTGGCCTCGTACTCGTGCGGGTCGTCGTCCTTGCTGCTGAGGATGGTGGTCACCTCGACGTCATCGTGACCCTCGGTGATGTCTTCCGCGATGCTTCCCCAGATGGATGTGGAGGCGACGAGCTTGATCTTGTCTCCGTCGGCGGCGGAATCCTCGGAGCCGCCGGCGCAGGCGGTTACGCCCAACGCCAACGTTGCGATGCTGAACACTGCTGCGATATTGGCAACCATTTTCTTCATTCTTCCGAGGTTAGTGGTCACGAAAACGATCGTCAATATTAAGTTTGAATCTTCTACGGAACCCCACGACAGCCCGGAGAAGGTGGCGTCAACCCCCAAGAAGGAAGGGCCGGCGACTACCCTTAAGAGAATGAACAGACCAGCACGGCGCGGCACCTTGGCCTCCATTGCGGCTGAACTGGGCGTTTCGCGCACCACGGTGTCCAATGCGTACAACCGCCCGGATCAGCTTTCGCCCGAGCTGCGCGACAAGATCCTGCACGTCGCGGCGAAGGTCGGCTACCCAGGGCCGGACCCGATGGCACGCTCGCTGCGTACGCGCCGGGCGGGGGCGATCGGCGTGCTGTTGACCGAAGAGCTGCCCTATGCGTTCGAGGATCAGGCCTCGCTGGAGTTCGTCTCCGGTGTGTCGGTGAGCTGCGGGGCGATGGACGCCTCCATGCTGCTGATCCCGGCGGGCGTGGACGATAACCCCACCGCCGACCGCCCCGCACAGCTGGTGAACCAGGCCAGCGTGGACGGATTCATCGTCTATTCCGTGGCAGTCGACGACCCGTACCTGGCCGCCGTCCGAAACCGTGGTCTGCCGACCGTGGTGTGCGACCAGCCCGCCGGAGTGGGTGACCCCTTCGTGGGCATCGACGACCGCGAGGCCATCAAGCCCGCTATTCGCGAACTCGTCGACGCAGGCCACCGCCACATCGGTGTGCTGTGTATCCGCCTGGACCGCGCCCCGAACAACGGCCCGGTGAGCGACGAACGCATTCAGGCCGCTCACATGCACGTACAGCGCTCGCGAGTGCTGGGAATCCTGGACGTGCTGGAGGAAGCCGGGATCTCGCAGGCACCCATCGTCGAACGGCACATCAACAATCCCCAGACCGCCTTCGAAGCAGCCCAGGAGCTGCTAACCAACCACCCCGAGCTCACCGCCGTCGCCTGCACCACCGACTCGCAGGCCCTCGGGGTGGTGCGTTACGCGGCCGAGCAGGGGATCGACGTGCCGGGTCAGCTCTCTGTTACGGGGTTCGACGGTATTCCCGAAGCTATTGACGCCCACATCACAACCGTCCGCCAACCCAGCAAAGACAAGGGACTGGAGAGCGGCAATATGCTTGCCGAGCTCATCGAACAGCGGTTGAGCGAAAACCCGGCCAAGGCCGCCCGCCGGGCAGCGGCGCCGAGCGTGCTGCTGGATACCGAGCTAATCCGCGGAACGTCCGTCGCGGCGCCGCAGTAGATCCTCCAGGAAGTCCCGGACGTCCTCCGGGGTGTCCAAGCGGTGCGTGGCGGAGGTCTCGCCGCCGCCGACGCGGATGCCGACGTCCGGGGCGGGCGCGGTAGCCGGCGCGATGGCCGGGGAGTAACGCAGCGTGGAGAGCGCCGTCTCGTCCGTCGTGTCATCCCCCGCGAATAGCACTCGCAGCTCCCGGTCGTGCTGGCGTGCGTAGGCACGGCGGAAATCCTCGATGTAGGAGCCCTTGGTGGTCTTATCCACCGCGACCTCCAAGATGTCCTTGCCCCACGTCACGTGAGAAAGCTCGCTGGTGGCAGCGAAGTTCGCCAGGCGCTGATTCAACTGTGCAGCCAGTTCCTTATCCGACACCAGGCGGGTGTGCAGTCCCACCGCCAGGGGCTTGACCTCCACCCACGCGCCCTCGTGCTCAGCGGCAATGCCCTCCGTGTGGGAACGCAGCTCGCCCAGCCAGGCTTGCTGCTCTGGGCTTAGGTTCGCCGTGCCACCGTCGGCGGGTTCCGCGCCGTGGCTGCCGACCAGGCGCACCGGGCCGTGCACCGGCAGCATCGTCGCATGCGCAAGCTGCTCCAAGTTGCGCCCGGAAATCACCATCGCCACTGTGTTCGGCAACTCCGCCAGCCCCTCCAAAGCCTCCATCGCGCCGGGGACGGCGTGCACGCCCGTGGGCTCGTCCGAGAAGTGAGCCAGGGTGCCGTCGAAATCCATCGCTACCAGTAAGTCTGGAGTGGCGGCCAGGCCGGAGAGGTCGGCGTCAGAAAGAAGGGGCAGTAACGAACCATCCATGCGCCTAACCCTCCTGCGGACCGCTAATGAACTCAACCGCCGGGACGGACTGCCAATCCTGCTTGTCCTCCGGCGCGGGCTGCTGCAGCTTCAGCGAATTATCGGAAGGGCGGGTGTAGGTGAGGTCCTGGTCGTTGAGGACGGACTTCAGGCGGTCGGCAGTGTCCTCGTCGCCCGGCAGGCACTGGGCGCCGTCGATGCGGGAGGAGGAAAAGTCGGTGATGTGTATGGACTCGTCCTTCCACTCCACGTTTCCGGTCAAGTGGACGCAGCCGCTGGCGCCGTTCAGCGATTCCATGCCGAAGATCAAGTAACTGCGGCCCTGCTGAGCCTCCGGCAGTAGGCCGCCACGCACGTCCGAATCGTAAATCGCCGAAACCTGCCATTGGGAGTTGCCCAGTGGCGCCTCCGAGTCGGAGCACGCCGAAAGACCGGCCACGGTTGCAGCGCTTAGACCAAGCGCGAGGAAACTAGCGGCACGGCGCATTATTCAACCTCCCGCAGCTGCTGTAAAAACGCATCGGCCCAACGGTTGACGTCGTGATCCTGCAGGTGCTCCCACATCTGGCGCATGCGGCGAATCTTATTCGCAGGCTCGTCCTCGATGGCCAGCTGCAGCGCGTCGGCGATGGAATCGACATCGTGCGGATTGCACAGGTACGCCTGCACCAGCTGGGTCGCCGCGCCCGCGAACTCCGAGAGCACCAGTGCCCCTGAACCATCCGAGTGGCAGGCCACATACTCCTTAGCCACCAGGTTCATGCCATCCTTCAGCGGGGTGATCAGCATGACGTCCGCCGCAGTGTACAGCGCCACGATCTGCTCGAACGGTAGGCCGGAGTGCATGTAGTGGATCAGCGAACGCCCCAGGCTGCCATGGTTGCCGTTGATGCGGGAAACGATGGCCTCCACCTGCTGGCGGGTGCGCCGATAATCATCCAGGCGCTCGCGCGACGGGGTGGCGACCTGCACCATAGCCACGTCTTCCGGAGCCAGGCGGCCGGAGTCCAACAGGAACTCGATGGCCTCTAGCCGGTGCTGAATGCCCTTGGTGTAGTCCAGCCGATCCACGCCCGCGATCAGTACTTTCGGATTGCCCAGGCGGGCTCGCAGGTCGCTGGCCTGGGCCAGCACGTCCGGCTGATTGGCCTGCGCGTTTACCTTCGCGGAGTCGATGGAAATGGGGAACACTCCCACCTTGACCTGGCGGCCAGAATCCAGCGTGACGGTGCCGACCACCTGCGCTTCCTCCGGCAGGCGGGCGCCGCGCAGGAAGTTCGCGGACTCGGAATCGTCCACGATCTGCACCGAATAATCCATGGCCCGCAGCGCCACCATGAAGTTCCGCGCGGAATCCTGGGTGTGAAAGCCCACCACGTCCGCGCCCAGCGTGCCGTCCAACACCTGGCGGCGCCACGGCAGCTGACGGAAAAGCTCCGGGGCGGGGAAGGGGATGTGCAGGAAGAAGCCGATGCAGACATCGTCGCGTAGTTCGCGTAGCTGCCCGGGAACCAGGTGCAGCTGATAATCCTGCACCCAGACGGTTGCGTTCTGCGCGGCCGTATCCGCCGCCGCCTGGGCAAAGCGCTGATTAACCTGCTGATAGCGTTCCCACCAGCGCTTATCGTAAGTGGGATGCACGATCAGGTCGTGGTACAGGGGCCACAGGGTGGCATTGGAAAAACCCTCGTAGAACTGCGCGAAATCCTGCGCGTCCAGGTTCACCGGAACCATCTGGATGCCGGCTTCCTCCGGCGCGGGCATATCCTCGGCCGCGACCTCGTCCGTTGCCCCCGGCCAGCCGATCCACGCGCCGCGGTTGGATTCCAGCACCGGCTTCAGCGCGGTGACCAGCCCACCCGGAGAAGGAACCCACGTGACCTCCCCGGTGGACCCATCCACGTTGCGGTCGACGGGAAGGCGATTGGCGACAACCAGAAAATCGGACTGCATGTGTATCACCCGTGTCGGTGCAATTAGGCGGTTTATTCGCTACGTGCTACTCGCTAGCCTTAGTGGCCTTCTTCGCCGTCTTCTTAGTGGTTTTCTTTGCGGCCTTCTTGGTGGTCTTCTTCGTCGACTTCTTGGCGGCCTTCTTGGTCGTCTTTTTCGCGGCCTTCTTGGTGGTCTTCTTCGTCGACTTCTTGGCAGTCTTCTTTGCGGCCTTCTTGGTGGTCTTGCGGGTGGACTTCTTGGCCTCCTGCTCCGCCTCCTCGAGCTCGGCAACCACGCGGCGGTGGATCAGACCCTCCGGCTCCACGCCCAGCATGCACATCAGCGTTGCAGCGTCGAGGAAGTCCTCGGAGAAGGTCGCGACGATGCGCTGCGCTGCCTGTGCGGTTTCCGCTTCTACCGCGTGCAGGGATTCATTGTTGGCGGAACGGTTGTCGGTGACCTTCGGAGGCACGAGCCTGACCCCATTTCTACAAAGTCGACGTACGGAACTTTAAGTCTCAACTTTAAATATTTTACGCGATTTAGTGTTCGCTCGTGCCCGCCGGGTGGTCTTCGGACTGTTCTTCGCCCTCCGCCGCGCGCATCTCGCTATCCAGCTGCCACGTACTCTTCGACGCGCTCTTGCGGCGCCTACGCCAGTGCAGGGGCTGGCGCACCCGTCCGTCGGCGCCCATCCGGGGCTTGTTCTGGTTCGTCCGTCGGGGATCCACGCGGGGGCGCCGCAACTGCTGGTAACGGTGCAGGATGCGGGGGCGGCGAATGCGGCGGGCGATCCACTCGCCCAGTACCACGCCCGCAGCCAGCGCGGTCGCGGTTGTCAGCGCGAGGCCCAGGTTGGACATACCGACGACGAATTGGTCGTTGAGGACGGAGCTCATGCCCCGGTACAGTGCCAGGCCGGGCAGGAACGGGGTGATGCCCGCGGCAGCGGTGATCTGCGGGGGAATCATGTAGCGACGGGAAAGCAGACCACCGGCCAGGCCGACGACCAGGGCGGCCATTGCGGTGCCGAAGGTGCCGGGCCAGTTGAGCACGTTCGTCACACTGAACAGCGCCAGCGAGGCGATTAAGGCCGTCAGGCTGGCGACCACGGTGGCGCGTCGCTCGCAGAAGCAGGCGCTGCAGAAGAATGCCGTGGCCACAGCGCCCGAGATGATCTGAATGGTCACCGACCCCAGCACGCCCGAGGTATGAGTCGTATCCAGCGGTGGCAGGGTAATGCCCATGACGGCCATCGTCTGAATACCGGCAGCAATGCCGGTAATGATGCCGCCGGTCTGCAGAACCGTCTCATAGAAACGTGCAGCGGAGGTGACCGGGGCGCCCGTTATGCCGTCCTGTAGCGCCTGGACCAGGGTCAACCCCGCAAGCAGGGCGACAATAGAAGAACCAATAATCAACGAGGGCGGCAGGTAGAAATCGATCCGATCCGCAATCGAATACGTCACCGCCGCCGGGATCACCGCCGCGAATCCGCCGAGGACGTTCTGGAAGAACAGCGGCAGGGACTTCGAGGCCAGCCAGGCGTTGGCAAACATGGTGAAGATCGTGGTGATGCCAGCAACAATCGCCACGGCCCAACCGCCGCCGAGAAGCAGGGCGACGGCAGCGGCGAACCCACCCCAGCTGGCCAGCGCGTAGCGGTTGCGGTAGGGCAGTAGGGAAGTTTCAATGTCGAAGAGGATCTTCTGCGCCATCTCCAGGGGGGTGGCGCCTGCGACGATCGAACGGATGAGCCGGTCGACCTCAGTGATGCGGGAGAAATCCGTCGAAAGCTGCCGCACCACGCGGAACATGTTCGTCGGCGGGGTGTTTTCGTTGAAGCGCGAGTAGACGTAGATCGTGTTCAACGTGATGTCGACGTGCGTATTGTTCAGGCCGTAGGCACTCATGATGCTTCGGATCTGCGCCTTCGCATCCGAATTGCTGGTGCCCGCGGTGAGGAGCTGGTCGCCGATGCGGCTGGCCAGGTCCATCACTGCGTGGATCTTCACAGGATCGGAAAGATCCACCGGCGCCAAAGGAGATGGCGGCGGCGCTAAGCGGATAGCATCGATCGTTGCCCTGTTGCCGGAAAACAGCAGGTCAGAGCCCTTCCTCAATGCCTTCGACATGAAACTAGACACTCCCACACCGTACATCGGGGCTAGGGAGATTTCACAAGAGCCTGTTCCCCCAGGTGGGATGGGGTGCAGCGGGGAAGTTTTACTGTTCACAGGTGTGGCTTGCTAGGCTTGGAAAGTCCATCGCCTGCGGGTGAGCCCCCGGTCGTCGCCGGTTGCTAGAGCTCGCGTTTGAAGGTGGATCAGTGCTGGAGTGGCGCAATCGGTAGCGCAACGGTCTTGTAAACCGTAGGTTGCGAGTTCAAGTCTCGTCTCCAGCTCACCTCGCGCCCAGGGAATTCGCCCGCTTATCGTGGCGGCGGAACCCCTGGTGCTAGAGTATTCGACAGCACGTGGCGGGCTGCACCTATGCAATCCGTGTGCTGGAACTGCCGGCGTAGTTTAGTGGTAGAACATCAGCTTCCCAAGCTGAGAGTGCGAGTTCGATTCTCGTCGCCGGCTCAAATTTTTCTCTCGCCTTGGGGCGGCAAGTGGGGGCTAGCTGTCGAACGTGTACAGCATCACGTGCGCGTGCTCGGCCTCGTCCACGCCCTTGTCGACGTATCCGATCTTCTCGTAGACGTGCTTCGCGCGGTCGTTGCCGAAAACGACGCACAGGCTTACGCCCGGCTTGCCGTCGGCCTTCGCCTGATCCAGCACTGCCTGCATCAGCTTCGTGCCCAGCCCCTTGCCCGTGTTGCCGGGCGCCATGGCGATCGCCACCTCAGGGTATTCTGCAGAAACGTAGCCGTAGCCGTGGTTTTCTTCCGTAGAGTCGAGCAGCCATGCTGCGCCGATGGACTCACCGTTTTCTTCGACGATGACGCCACCTTGTCCCTCAGTCCAGCCATCTACGTAGAAGACCGTGTCCTCGTCGAAGGTGTCCGAGTATTCCCTGTTCGGATCACCCCAGGTATCCGTCTCAGCGTTCATCTTGTGGATGAATGGACGGTCGGCTTCGACCGCGCGACGGAAGGTGAACAGTTCAGGATTTTCTTTGTAAGAAGTCATAGGAGTAAGCGTAGCGAAAGCAACCCCCAGGGCGAAGCTGCTCCGGTGCGGTGCTTGCCCTGGGGGTCTGGCGTTCAGGCTGTTGAACCCTAGCGCTGTTGAATCCTAGTAGATGTAGATCCGGTCGCCGACGTTCAGCGCGTTGAAGAAGTTCTTGGCGTGCGGGGAAGCCAGGTGGATGCAGCCGTGGGACATCACGTTCGGATCACCCTGGTGGAAGGCGTGGCCGTTGTTGGTGAAGTACACGGAGTAGGGCATCGGGGCGTTGCCGTAGGTGCGGGAAACCTCGTTCTTCACCTTGCGGGTGATCACGTGCCAGCCCTTCGGGGTCTCGTAGCCACGCTTGCCGCTGGAGATCTTCACCGGGCCATAGCTGGTCTTCCCACCGCGCTGCAGCCAAGCAGTCTGGTTGCGCAGGTTAACGCAGCCGCGGGCCTGAGCCGGGCACTGAGTGTTGCGCGGAGCGGGACGGTGCTTCGGAGCCGGGCGCGGGGCGGGCTTGTTGGCGCGCTCGCGGGCGGCCAGGGCGCCTGGGGCGAAGAAGTTAGCGGCATCGTCGGCTGCACGGTTGATCTGGCCACGGACGGGCTCTGGCAGACCGCGGGTGCTGTTGTGGACGTTATCGCGGGCGCCCAGAACGAAGTTGTTGATGTCCTGCTGGGAGGAGCCCAGAGGAGCGGCAGATGCGGCGCCGGTGCCCAGGGAGGCAGCCATCATGGTTGCGACACCGGCAGCGGCGAGGCGGCGGCGGAGGGAGCGAGAGTTGGATTTCGTCATGGGGATAGCTTATCGGGTCGCATGAAGAATACGTGTACTGAATCACGAGTTAATTCCTAGATTCTCTCCAGAACCACTGCAGTTTTCGAGGGCAATGAAGTTGGCGCGGTAGCTGGCGCGTGGAGGCAGGAAGACAGTTCCGAGAGTTTTCCGCGTTGGTATGCCGTGGTGGCATGCCGTGGTGGGAAACCGCTACAGGGTTCACAGGAAACATCCAGCTATCATGCAGATAGACGCTAATTCTCTGCAGCACAATGAGGTGCATGACAATGCCTAACACCCAGCCGGTGAAGGTCCTCGTCGTCGACGACGAGGCCAATATTTCTGACCTCCTCAAGGTAAGCCTGAAGTTTCAGGGGTTTGATGTGGAAACGGCCGACAACGGCCAAGACGCGCTGGCGCTGGCGGAAACCTACCAACCGGACGCTTTCATCCTGGACGTCATGATGCCCGGCATGGATGGCTTCACCCTCCTCAACAAGCTCCGCGCCGCAGGCCACGATGCCCCGGCGCTCTTCCTCACCGCAAAGGATGGTGTGGAGGACCGAATCCACGGCCTGACCATCGGCGCCGATGACTATGTGACCAAGCCGTTCAGCCTGGAAGAGGTCATTACCCGACTGCGCGTGATCCTGCGCCGTGTGTCCTCCGAGGAAGAGCAGGAATCCAGCCTTATCGCCTACGAGGACATCACTCTGGATGACGACATGCACGAGGTCACGAAGGCCGGCGAGATCGTCGACCTATCGCCCACGGAATTCAAATTGCTGCGCTACCTGCTGGTCAACGCCGAGGTTGTGCTGAGCAAGGCCAAGATCCTGGATCACGTGTGGAACTACGACTTCGGCGGCGACGGCAACGTCGTCGAGTCCTATGTTTCCTACCTGCGCCGCAAGATCGACAAGGAAGAGCCACACCTCATCCAGACCGTCCGCGGTGTGGGCTACGTGTTGCGTAAGCCCCGCACCTAAAACCTGATTCCCATGTCCAACGCTGAAAACACCGGCGCGCCCGAGTCTGCTGAGTCTGCTGTAGGCTCCGCCGTCCCCGTCCGCTCCGGTCATCCTGGGCATTTCCTGTCTCACTATCCGCTGCGCATCTCCCTGGTCGTGGTGATCGCGGTGCTGGTCGCAATGGGGCTAACGGTTTCCGGTGTTTCCGTGACGACCACCCTGCAGCGTTTCCTCATTCAAAGGGTTGATGAGCAGCTAGATCAGGCGACAAACGGTTGGGCTCACCGGTCCGGCCTCGCCGACGGCAATTCCGAGGATCAGAGTGCGCCGAGCGGGAGCGGGAGCGACAGCAGCGCTCTGGGGCTGGAAGGTTTCGGTGTACTGAACCTCCAGCAGCCGCCGAATCCCGTCACCGGTGTTACCCGCCCACCCAGCGACTTCTACATTCTGGTGGTCGACGACCAGGTCTCCTATGAGTACTTCAACTCCCCGTTGAAGGCCCGCCCCGAGATCCGCGGCCTGGGGCAGCCCACCATGCCCGTGACCGTCGGCTCGCGCGAGGACTCCGGCACGCACATCAGCTGGCGTGCTACCAGCTTCCGCAATGACGACGGCACCATCACGATCGTCGCTTTGCCTTTGGCCGAAGAAGAGCACATTATCTCCCGCCTCGTGCTGTTGCAGGCAGTGATCGGCCTGACGGTCGTCGCGTTCGTCATCCTGGCATCGATGTATCTGGTGCGCCGCGCTTTGCGTCCACTGAACGAGGTGGAACTGACGGCGTCAAAAATTTCGAACGGTGACCTCGGGCAGCGCGTGCCGAATTGGCGGCCCAACACAGAGGTCGGGCGGCTTTCGCAGGCGCTCAACAAGATGCTCGCGCAGATCCAAGCGGCGTTCGTGGCCATTGGCGCTTCGGAAAGGCAGGCACGTCGCTCCGAGGCATCGATGCGCCGCTTCATCGGGGATGCTTCGCACGAGCTGCGCACGCCGTTGACGTCGGTGCGCGGATACGCGGAGCTGTACCAATCGGGTGCTACTGATGACGCCCCCATGGTCATCGACCGGATTTCGGAAGAGGCTGGCCGCATGAGTCTGCTGGTCGAAGACCTCCTCGCACTGGTCCGCATGGACGAAGGCCGACCGCTGGCGAAGAACCGCGTGGACATGCTGGAACTGGTGCTGGAAACCGCGGAGTCGGCGCGCGCGGGATTCCCGAACCGCACGGTGCAGGTCGTCAACGAAACCGGGGATGTGCCGATCGTCATCGGCGACGTGAACCGCCTGCACCAGGTGCTGGGCAACCTAGTGACCAATGCGTTGCGGCACGCGGGCGAAGACGCTGAGGTGAAGCTGCGCCTGGATAAGCGCGACGGCAACGTGATCGTGGATGTGGAGGACAACGGCCAGGGCATCCCGGCTGAAGACGTGCCACACCTGTTTGAAAGGTTCTACCGCCCGGATGTTTCGCGCTCCCGAGCTTCCGGTGGCTCGGGGCTGGGGCTGTCGATCGTCAAGGGGCTGGTGGAGGTCCACGGCGGCACGGTCACCGTGGACAGCGAAGAAGGCAAGGGAACGCGCTTCCGGATCGAGTTGCCCGAAGCACCCGAAGCGGAATAGCGCCCCGCGGGGCATGTGAGGCCGCCCCGCCTACGCTTCTGTATCGCCTTCCTCCAAGCCGTCGAGCAGTGCCAAGTGGACGATGTCCTGCACGTCCGGGTTCGTCGGCAGCTCCTCGTGCTTGCACTTGGACACGCCCAAGTCCTGCAGGAAATAGTTCGTGATGATGGCCTCGCCCGTGTCGTTTGAATGGCCGTCCTCGAGTTGGAACGTGGTGTGGTCGCTGGGGATGGTGGGCTGCCGGTCACCCAAGAAGGCATTTTCGTGAGGCACCACGGTGGCATCGTTGCGGGTGGCGTAGCAGGTGTAGCGAATGTGGTTGCGGGTTTCGGGGGAGGCCGCCAGGGTTTCCATCAGCGGCGAACCGATGACCTGCTGCATGCCCGCTGCGCCGAAGACCCGGCGAATGGTGGCAGCCGCCACGCGCTGGCTCATGTCCGTGGTAAACATGCCGCCCAACATGCCCATGAGCGTGGTGCCCTGGTGCGGTGCGCCGAGCGTGATGAGGTGGTGGACGTAATCCTCGCCGCCGAGCTCGTTGATCCAATAGCGGGCCAGCAGCCCACCCTGGGAATGCCCCACGATGTCCACAGCCTCCGCGCCCGTGGCGGCCAGCACCTGCTCGATGTAGGCACCGATGTCCTGGGCGGAGGTTGGAATATCCTGCGTTCCGTGCACGCCATAGTCCGGGCTGAACACCACAAAGTCGTCGTCCCGCAGGCGCAGAACCAGGTTCTGCCACACGTTCTTCGAGCTGATCGTCCCGTGGATCAGGATTACCGGGTACGGGCGGTCGATAGTGGGGCGGGCTTGCCAGAGGTCGTCCGCGTAACCGGGGGAGACTTGGCGGGCGCCCAGCGGCGGGTCGGGGATGGCACCGCGGAGCTGCGGTAGCTGCGGGCGGGTCATGCGCCCCGGAATGTCCCAAAGGAAGCGCCCGGTGTTGGAAAGACCGCTGGCCATGCCGCTGCCAAGGCGGCTTAGCCAGCTGCGGATATCAGGGTCGGGGCCGATGACGTCGCCCGCGTTGGCAGGGTCGTAGTCATCATTCCGGTGGTAGTCGCCGTAGCCGTCGTAGCTATCGAAGCTCTCTGGGCGCTCGAAGTTCTCTGTCACGGCCGCGCCCGCCGGGGGATCGACTTCGGCTAGTTCCTCTAAGTCGAGTTCTGGGTCAACCACGTCGTCAGCGTTGTGAGGGCTTTCGGTGTTGTCGGTGTTGTTGTCGTTTTCCATTGGTTATCCACCGCAAAGACAATGTCGACAATGTCGCAATGACAATGAAACGTAAGAGGGTGCCTGGTTGAGTTGCTGGGTTTGAGGCTAAGCGGAAGGGATCTTCGCCTCGTCTACCCCTTGAGCCTGCAGCGCTTGGCGAATCTTGGCTGCCGATTCATCCATCTTCTCCGGATCCGTCTCGTCCATCCGCATCACGTTCTGCAGGCTGTAGCCGGACATGTCGGAAGCCGGGAAAATGTGGATGTGGGCGTGTGGCACCTCGAATCCAGCGATCAGGTAGCCGGCGCGGGGGGCGTCAAAAGCCTCGACGATGGCCTTGCCCACCAGCTGCGCGACCTCGTTGCAGTGAGCCCACGTCGCCGCATCCATATCGGTCCAGCGGTCGACTTCCTCGATCGGTACGACCAGCGTGTGGCCGTATGCCGCGGGTTCGATGGTCAAAAACGCCGCCGCGGTTTCGTCGCGGTAGACGATGCGACCGGGAATCTCACCGTTCAGGATTTTCGTGAATACCGTAGCCATGCTGCCGATGTTAGCGCGTTAAACGTATCTGGTGGCGGGGCTTGGCTTCGCTAGACTGGGGAACCATGCGCATTCTTGTTATCGGCAGCGGTGCCCGCGAGCACGCACTGGCTTATTCTCTGTCCCTGGATCCCTCCGTCGAACAGGTCCACGTCAGCCCGGGTAACGCCGGCATGACGGCGGTGGCCACCCTGCACCCGGACGGCGATCCGGTGGCCCTGGCCCGCGAGATCGAGGCGGATCTGGTTGTTATCGGCCCCGAGATCCCGCTGGTCGCCGGGGTTGCCGACGAGCTGCGAGCGGCGGGCTTTGCCGTGTTCGGTCCGTCGGCCGCCGCCGCACAGATCGAGGGTTCGAAGGCCTTCGCGAAGGACATCATGGCAAAGGCGCAGGTCCGTACCGCCGATGCCGTCGCTGTTCCTGTCGGGTCTAGCGATTCTTTTATTGACGCCACCCTCGACAAGTTCGGCCCGACTTACGTTGTCAAGGACGATGGACTGGCCGGCGGAAAGGGTGTGGTGGTCACGGCCGACCGTGCGGAGGCTCTGGAGCACATCCACGCCGTGCACGCAGGCGGCAACCCGGTGCTGCTGGAGAGCTTCCTGGATGGCCCGGAGGTTTCCCTGTTCTGCCTGGTGGATGGCGAGACCGTGGTGCCGCTGCTGCCCGCGCAGGACTTCAAGCGAGTGGGGGACAACGACGAAGGCCCAAACACCGGCGGCATGGGCGCCTACACTCCGCTGCCGTGGCTGCCGGCGGATGGCGTGCAGCGCATCGTGACCGAGGTTGTGGAGCCGGTGGCCAAGCAGATGGTCGCCGAGGGCGTGCCTTTCAACGGCCTGCTGTACGCAGGTCTGGCCTGGGGTAGCGAAGGTCCGGCTGTGGTGGAATTCAACTGCCGCTTCGGCGACCCGGAGACTCAGCCCGTGCTGCGTCAGCTGAAGACCCCGCTGGGTGGGGTGCTGAATGCTGTGGCGACCGGCACCCTGGACCAGCTTCCGCCGCTGGAGTGGGAGGACGGTTACGCGCTGACTGTCGTGCTAGCCGCCGAGAACTACCCGGCCAGCCCGGTTACCGGCAAGCCGATTGTCGGCGCGGAGCCGGGCAACGAATCCCGCGGCATTTTGGCCGCGGGCGTGGCGGAACAGAATGGTCAGCTGGTGAGCTCCGGCGGCCGCGTGCTGAACGTCATCGGCACCGGCGCCACCCTGGCAGAGGCACGCAAGCAGGCCTATGAGACCCTGCAGGGCATCCAGCTGGAAGGTTCGCACTACCGCTCCGACATCGCCCTTCCCGCAGTTGAAGGCCGCATTTCCATCTAGCGCCCGGGATGTTGTGAGAAAAACTCGCGCATAAGGGTTTCGCACTGGGGGCAATAGGTTTAATGTAACCACTTGTGATTGCACACCCAGGCGAAAATCCCCGGCGGGGCTGGCAAGGCTTCAGCCCCGCGCAGCTGGTCTCCGTCAGTTTCCTGCTGCTTATCCTCGCAGGCACGGCGCTGTTGCTGTTGCCCATATCCCGCAGCGGACCGGAGAGCCCGGAGTTCACCACCGCTCTTTTCACCGCCACTTCGGCCACTTGCTTGACCGGTCTCACCGTCGTGGATACCGCGACCTACTGGTCCCATTTCGGGCAGGTCGTCATCATGCTGCTCATCCAGGTCGGAGGTCTCGGCATCATGACACTCGCCACTGTGGTGAGTTATGTTTTGGCTGGACAGATGGGCGTCAAAGGCCGCCTGCGCGCCGCCGCGGAACAACGCGGAAGAAGCCTGGGCGAAATCCGCACCATCATCTTCGGCACCATCGGCTTTTCCCTGGCCACTGAGCTGGTGATAGCCATTGTGCTGACCTTCCGCTTTGCCTCTGGCTATGGATACGGCTTCTTGCCGGCAGTGTGGGAGGGTACGTTCCACGCGATCTCCGCGTTCAACAACGCTGGCTTCGGCCTGCGCTCCGACAACCTGATGCCCTACGTCAACGACGCGGGCATCATCCTGCCCATCGCCGTCGGCATCGTCATAGGCGGCCTGGGTTTCCCCGTGCTGCTGGAACTGCGGGCGCGGTGGCGTTCGAAGGTGAAGCGCCCGCCATCGCTGACTTTGATCTTCACGCTCACCGGCACCGCAATCCTGCTGGTGGTGGGTACGGTCGGCTTCGCGCTGATGGAGTGGACCAACGCCCTGCGCGACCTCACACCGCTATCGGCGCTGCAGGCGGCGTTCTTCCACTCTGTTTCCTCCCGCACGGCCGGCTTCAACTCAGTGGATCTGACGGAGCTGCGCCCGTCCTCGCTGATGCTGACGGACTTTCTGATGTTCATCGGCGGCGGCTCGGGCGGCACCGCGGGTGGCGTGAAGGTGACGACCGCTGCGGTGCTGGTGGCCGTGTTGATCGCGGAGGTGCGTGGCGACGAGCAGCTGCTGGTCGCCGGTCGGCGAATTCCGAGCCGCATCGTCCGCCAGGCGATGGCGGTATTCATGATGGCCTTCCTGGTGGTCGGAGTATCCATCATGGCGCTGCAACTTTTGCTGCCGCAGTACGATTCCCATCAAATCACCTTCGAGACCATCTCCGCTTTCGCCACCGTGGGCCTGACCACCGGCATCACCCCGGAGCTGCCGGACTTCGCCCGCATATGGCTGGTCGTGCTGATGTACCTCGGACGCATCGGTCCCATCACCGTGGTCGCGGCTCTGGCCGCCCGCACTAACCAACGCCTCTATTCCTACCCAGTAGAAAGGCCGTTCATTGGCTAAGTTCTTTTCCCGCCCTGCTAACCCTCCCGTCGTCATCATCGGCCTGGGCCGCTTCGGCATGGCCCTCGGCGAAGAACTCGTGCAGTCCGGCGTGGAGGTGCTGGGCATCGACGTGGACGAAGCTGTGGTGACGAAAGCCGCCCCGCTGTTGACGCACGCGGTCATCGCCGAAACCACCGATCAGGATGCGCTGCGCCAGCTCGGGGTGCATGATGCCCACCGTGTTGTAATCGGCATCGGTTCAGACATGGGGGCGTCACTACTTACAGCTTCCGCCGTGATGGACCTAGGGGTGCCCAACGTCTGGGCGAAGGCAGACAACCAGCAACACGCGAAGATCCTGACGCAGATCGGCGTGCACCACGTCGTGCGCCCTGAAAGGGATACCGGGCGGCGCGTGGCGCACCTGATCGCAGGCCACGTGCAGGAGTACATCGAGTTCGACCGCGACTTTGCGATGGCCAAGCTGGCGCCGCCACTGCACATGCACGGTCGCAAGGTGGAGGAGACACCGCAGGGGATCGCCATCGTCGCGGTGCGTTCGGCGGACGGGCACTTCTCTACTCCGCCGGCGGAGTACGTGATTCGCTCCGGCGACCTCGTGATCGCCGCGGGGCGGATCAAGGACCTGGATAAGTTCGCGGATTCCTAAAAGTCAGCGGTACGCATAAACTCGGGGACGTGCCTGCTAAGAAAAATATTTCCAACGTCCTTGCCAACCGCTACGCCTCCCCGGAGATGACCGCCATTTGGTCCCCGGAGGACAAGATCATCATGGAGCGCAAGCTCTGGATCTCCGTCATGAAGGCCCAAGCTGATCTCGGGGTAGAAGTCCCGGCCGAGGCTATTGAGGCCTACGAGAAGGTCATCGAGAATGTAGACCTTGCATCCATCGCCGAGCGGGAAAAGGTCACCCGCCACGACGTGAAGGCCCGCATTGAGGAATTCAATGCGCTGGCCGGCCAGGAGCACATCCACAAGGGCATGACCTCCCGCGACCTGACGGAGAACGTGGAGCAGCTGCAGATCTTTAGTTCCCTGCAGCTGGCCCGCGACAAGGCTGTCGCCGTCCTGGCGCGCATCGGCCGCCGTGCGGCGGAGAATCACTCGCTGGTGATGGCCGGGCGCTCTCACAACGTGGCCGCCCAGGCAACGACCTTGGGCAAGCGCTTCGCCTCCGCCGCCGATGAGCTACTGGTAGGGCTGGAGCGCATCGAGGACCTGCTGGGGCGCTACCCGCTGCGTGGCATTAAGGGGCCGATGGGAACCAGCCAGGACATGCTGGACCTGGTCGGCGGCGACGAGTCCAAGCTGGTGGCACTGGAAAGCACCATCGCCGAGAACCTTGGCTTCTCCCGCGTATTCGATTCCGTCGGCCAGGTTTACCCGCGCAGCCTGGACATGGACGCGCTGAGCGCCCTGGCGCAAATCGGCGCCGCCCTGTCCTCGCTGTCGATGACGATTCGCCTGATGGCGGGCAACGAGACCGTCACGGAGGGCTTCAAGGAAGGCCAGGTCGGTTCCTCCGCCATGCCGCACAAGATGAACGCCCGCTCCTGCGAGCGCGTGGGCGGCATGCAGGTCCTGCTGCGCGGCTACCTGACCATGGCCGCCGACCTGGCCGGTGCGCAATGGAACGAAGGCGACGTGTTCTGCTCTGTGGTTCGTCGCGTTGCTCTTCCGGACGCCTTCTTCACCTTCGACGGCATGTGTGAGACCTTCCTGACCGTCCTGGACGAGTTCGGAGTTTTCCCGGCGATGATCGACCGGGAACTCGAGCGCTACCTGCCGTTCCTGGCCACCACGCGCATCCTGATGGCAGCCGTGCGCGCCGGGGTAGGCCGCGAGACGGCCCACGAGCTGATCAAGGAGCACGCCGTGGCGGTGGCGCTGAACATGCGCGAGAACGGTGGCGACCAGGATCTGGTGCAGCGCCTCGCCGGCGACGACCGCTTCCCGCTGGACGAACCGCAGCTGGAGGAGGCTCTGGCGGATCGCCACGCATTCATCGGCGCGGCCGAGTCCCAGGTGTCCCGCGTTCTGGCGCGCATCGAGGAAGTTAAGAACCGCCACCCGGAGGCAGCTTCCTACGCGCCGGGCGAGATTCTGTAGCTGCGGAAACGCCGAAGATTCGCACAGTTCCGGCCACAAATAGTCAAATGCATGGTACAGGGCTACACTGTCTACTCATGCGTCCAGAACTGTGCGAGTACGAGCACCATTCCGCAGGTAAAGTGCGGGAGATCTACGAAGTCGACGAGGACAACCTGCTGATGGTTGTCAGTGACCGGATCAGTGCCTACGACTACGTCCTTGATACTGAGATCCCAGACAAGGGCCGGGTGCTCACTGCCGTGAGCGCTTTTTTCTTTGACGAGATCGATTTCCCCAACCACCTGGCCGGTGCGTTGGATGACGAGCGGATCCCCGAGTACGTCCTCGGCCGCGCCATGCTGTGCAAGAAGCTGGATATGATCCCCTTCGAGTGCGTGGCCCGCGGCTACCTGACTGGCTCTGGCCTGAAGGAGTACCAGGAAACCGGCAGCGTGTGCGGTGTGGAGCTGCCCGAGGGGCTCGTGGAGGCCTCCCGCCTGCCGGAGCCGATCTTCACCCCGGCCACCAAGGCCGAGCTGGGTGACCACGACGAGAACGTGAGCTTTGACGTGGTCGTCGAGGCTTTGGGGGAGGAGCGCGCCAACGAGCTGCGCGATGCGACCCTCTCGATCTACAAGAAGGCCGCCGCCATTGCCGAGGAGCGCGGCCTGATCCTGGCTGATACCAAGTTCGAGTTTGGCCTGGATGCCGACGGCACCCTGGTACTGGCCGATGAGGTTCTGACTCCGGACTCCTCCCGCTACTGGCCCGCCGAGGGCTACGAGGAGGGCAAAGTGCAGCCCAGCTTCGATAAGCAGTACGTGCGCAACTGGCTGACCGGCCCGAAGTCCGGCTGGGACAAGTCCGAGGGCACGCCCCCGCCACCGCTGCCGGGCTCCGTGGTGGAAGCCACCCGCTCGCGCTACATCGAGGCCTACGAGAAACTATCCGGCAAGCGTTTCTCTGACTGGATCGGCCAGTGCGTCTAGGCGACTGCAGTCCCAACCAATTCGGCTCCCAGTAGTCCTGTCTGAGTAGCATGGCGCGTATGCCTAATAACGACGCGCCCCAGACAGCTAACAACCCAATCGCAGCCCCGCCGGTTGCGAAGCGGGTGCCGCACACCCGCACCTTCCACGGCCGTGAGTTCGTCGATAACTACGAGTGGCTGCGGGACAAGGAAAACGCGGAGGTCCGCCAGCACCTAGAGGCGGAGAACGCCTGGACTGCCCAGCAGACGGAGCACCTCAAGACTCTGCAGGACCGCCTGTTCGAGGAAGTTAAGGCCCGCGTGCAGGAGACGGACATGTCTCTGCCCGTGCGTTCCGAGGGCTGGTGGTACTTCTCCCGCACCGAGGAAGGCAAGAGCTACGGCACCATGTGCCGCGTTCCCATCGCCGACGAGGACGACTGGACCCCGCCGACGATCGAACCGGGCATCCCCGCGCCGGGCGAGGAGACCTTCCTGGACTGCAACGCCCTAGCAGAGGGCAAGGAGTTCTTTAGCCTGGGTGCGGCCAGCGTAACCCAGGACGGCACGCGCTTGGCCTATTCGGTGGACGAGACCGGCTCCGAGCGCTTCACCCTGCGCATCCGCGACCTCACCACGGGGGAGGACCTGGAAGACGAGATCGAGGATGTCTTCTACGGAGCCACCTGGGTCGGCAGGGATACCGTGTACTACCAGCGCGTGGATGAAGCGTGGCGACCACACGAGATTTGGCGCCACACAGTCGGTGAGGGCGTCGATAAAGACGAGCTGGTGTACCGCGAAGACGACGAACGGTTCTGGACGGGCGTGGCAACCACCCGCTCCGAGCGCTACCTGTTGATCCACACGGGCTCGAAGGTGACCAGCGAGGTGTGGTACCTCGATCTGGAGGATCCGAATGCCGAGCTGACCTGCGTAATCCCGCGCGAAGCCAATGTGGAGTACGGAGTGGATCACGCAGTTGTGGGCGGCCAGGACCTGTGGCTGGTGCTGCATAACAAGACCGGTGCGAACAGCGAGCTCGGCTACCACCCAACCGGCCAGATCGCCGCGTGGGACGACGTGCAAGCGCTAGTGCCGCACCGCGAGGACGCGCGCCTGGAGGGCGTGGATGTCTTCAGCGACCACATTGTCCTCGAAGCTCGGGAGAATGCGCTGGAGACCAGCTACATCATGAAGCTTGGTGACGCCGACACCTCGACCGGCGACTCTTCCGCCCCGGCCTTCGGCGAGTTCGAGCGGATCGAGTTCCCCGGGGAACTCTGCGGGGTTGGCGCCGTCGGCAACAGCGAGTGGGAGAGCCCGGTGCTGCGCGTGGCCTATACCGCCTTCACCACCCCGCCGCGGATTTACGACATCGACCTGGCGACGGGGGAGAAGATCCTGCGCAAGGAACAGCAGGTGCTGACCGACCCGGACGGCCGGGAGTTCGACCCTGCGCAGTACACCTCGCAGCGGCTGTGGGTGACGGCCGAGGATGGCGCGCGCGTTCCGGTTTCCCTGATCCACCGCACGGACGTGGACATCACTCAGGCCAACCCGGTGTTGCTGTACGGCTACGGTTCCTATGAAAACTGCATCGACCCGGGATTCTCCCTGTTCCGGCTGTCCATGCTGGACCGCGGCGTGGTGTACGCCATCGCACACGTCCGTGGGGGTGGCGAGATGGGCCGGCAGTGGTACGACCACGGCAAGGGACTGGAGAAGCGCAACACGTTTACGGACTTCGTGGCCGTCGCCGACCATCTGCTGCGCGAGGGCATGACCACCCGCGAGCAGATGGTGGCCGAGGGCGGCTCCGCCGGCGGCATGTTGATGGGTGCTGTGGCTAACCTGGCGGGCGATCGCTTCGCGGGCATCGAGGCCGTGGTTCCTTTCGTGGATCCGCTGACCAGCATGCTCATGCCGGAGCTGCCGCTGACCGTGACGGAGTGGGACGAGTGGGGTGATCCCTTCCACGACCCGCAGGTCTACGACTACATGGCGGGCTACGCTCCCTATGAGAATGTTTCGGCCGACCTGACCTATCCGCCGATCCTGGCGGTGACCAGCTTGAACGACACCCGCGTGCTGTATGTGGAACCCGCGAAGTGGGTGGCAAAGCTGCGCGAGGTGGGCGCCGAGAACACGCTGCTGCGCATCGACATGGAGGCCGGCCACGGCGGCGTATCCGGCCGCTATGCCAAGTGGCGCCAGGCGGCCTTTGAGACCGCCTGGGAGCTGGACAGGATGGGCGCCACCGAGCTGCTGGTGGCTGGTGGACCTGAAAGGGGTTAAGCGTAGCGGCTCAGAGCCTTTAACAACTCGACGCCCAGATGTAGGGCGGGCGTTACCTCCCGTTCACCTGTGTTGTGCAGGCTAAGTATCTATGAGCCCCGCACAGACCGTCCCCAGCGCCCAGCGTGCCCCCCGCGTTTTGTTGACCATCACGGGTCTGCGCCAGGACACGGTGACCGCGGCCGAGAAAATGCGGGATGCGGCGCGGGCGCTGGACCTGCACGCCGGTTTGGTGCTGACAGTGCAGGGGCCGAACTGGCGGCTGAAGGATGACCACGCGGCGCTGGAACTGATCCACGATTCTGCTGCCCGCGGCCACGAGCTGCTGCTCGGCGGGCTGGGACCGCTGGGCGGGGCGCACGGCAAGGGGGAGTTCCACCGGCTCGGCCGCCACGAGGCCACCCTGCGGCTCTCCGCAGCCACCCGCCAGCTGGATGCTCTCGGGTTGAGCCCGAAGGCCTTCGCTCCGACCCGTTGGCTGGCGTCGGAGGACGCGCTGCAGGCCGCTGGCGAGGTAGGTTTCGCAGTCGCGGCGGATGCGTACACCATCCGGGATCTCATCAATGAAAAGCGCCATCCGGTGCGTGTGCTCGCGTTCGGCGATGGGTTTGGGTCGGTGAAATGGTGGCGTCGCAACGTCCTCAACAGCGTGCGCCGCAGCGCCGCAAAGGGCAAAGATATCCGCCTTTCCATCAGCGCGGCGAAGGCTGGCAAGGACGACGTGGCGGGCGATATGCTGCGCATTCTCGAGTTGCTGCGCGAAGCCGGCTACGAGTCCGCGAACTACTGCGATTACGTGGAACGCCAGCAGGCATCTGTAGCTTAAGGGGGCGGTCGCCCAGCAGTGTTACGATGGGGCGGTAACCTACCGGGAAATTACCGCAAAGCTGGGAGAATGTAGAAGCCATGGCTCGTGTTGTCGTCAACGTTATGCCCAAGAAGGAAATCCTCGATCCGCAGGGTCAGGCCGTCGTTCGTGCCCTGGGCCGCATCGGCATCAGTGGGGTAGAGGACGTGCGCCAGGGGAAGCGCTTTGAGCTGGAGGTCGGCGAGGGTGTCTCGCGCGAGGATCTGGAGAAGATCGCCTCTGACCTGCTGGCAAACACCGTGATCGAGGACTACGACGTGGTCGTCGAAGGCGCAGATGTGGAGGCTAAGTAAGTGACCAGCCGCATTGGAGTGATCACCTTCCCCGGCACCCTCGACGATGTCGATGCCGTGCGCGCTGTGCGCCTGGCGGGTGCGGAGCCGGTGGAGCTGTGGCACGCAGACGAGGACCTGAAGAACGTCGACGCTGTGGTCGTCCCCGGTGGCTTTTCCTACGGCGACTACCTGCGCGCCGGTGCTATCGCCGCCATCGCCCCGGCAATGAAGTCCGTGGTGGCTGCCGCGGAGCGCGGTACCCCGGTGCTGGGGATCTGCAACGGCTTCCAGATTCTGCAGGAAGCCGGCCTGCTGCCCGGAGCCCTCACCCGTAACGAGGGGCTCCACTTCGTGTGCCGCGACATCTACCTGGACGTGGAAAACACCTCCACGGCATGGACCAACCAGTTCGCCGAGGGCACCAAGATCCTGGTGCCCTCGAAGCACGGTGAGGGGCGCTTCCAGGCCAGCGAGGAAACGCTGGAGCGCCTGGAGGGCGAAGGCCGCGTGGTGTTCCGCTACGTCGAGAACCACAACGGCTCCCGCAACTCGATCGCCGGAGTGTGCAGCGAAAACGGTCGCGTGGTTGGCCTCATGCCGCACCCGGAACACGCCGTGGAAACCCTGACCGGCCCGTCCTTGGATGGCCTGGGGCTGTTCCAGTCCGTTATGTCCACGCTCGTTTCCTAATCTTTTTTCTTACAAGGAGCACCCGATCCTCATGATTCACAACGACACGGTCGCCGATGCTAAGGCCAACCCGGACCTGGAGCAGCCGTATCACGAGCTGGGCCTAAAGGACGACGAGTACGCGCGCATCAAGGAACTGCTGGGCCGCCGCCCGACCGATGCGGAGCTGGCTATGTACTCCGTCATGTGGTCCGAGCACTGCTCGTACAAGTCCTCGAAGACGCACCTGCGTTACTTCGGCGAGACCACGACCGAAGAGATGAAGTCCAAGATGCTCGCCGGTATCGGTGAGAACGCTGGCGTGATCGACATCGGCGATGGCCACGCGGTGACCTTCAAGGTCGAGTCCCACAACCACCCCTCCTACGTGGAGCCCTACCAGGGCGCAGCCACCGGCGTGGGCGGTATCGTCCGCGACATCATGGCAATGGGCGCGCGCCCGGTGGCTGTGATGGACCAGCTGCGCTTCGGCCCGGCCGACCTGCCGGATACCCAGCGCGTGCTGCCCGGCGTGGTCGCGGGTGTGGGCGGTTATGGCAACTCTCTGGGGCTGCCGAACATTGGCGGCGAGACTGTTTTTGACGCCACCTACGCGGGTAACCCGTTGGTAAATGCACTGTGCGTGGGCACTTTGAAAACCGAAGACCTCAAGCTGGCCTTCGCCTCTGGCAAGGGCAACCGAGTGATCCTTTTCGGCTCCCGCACGGGCTTGGACGGCATCGGTGGCGTGTCTGTGCTGGCCTCGGACACCTTCGAGGAAGGCGCGGAGCGCAAGCTGCCCGCCGTGCAGGTGGGCGACCCCTTCGCGGAGAAGGTACTGATCGAGTGCTGCCTGGACCTGTACCGCGCCAACGTGGTGGTGGGTATTCAGGACCTCGGCGGCGCCGGGCTTTCCTGTGCAACCGCCGAGCTGGCTTCCGCCGGCGATGGCGGCATGCACATCAACCTGGACAACGTGCACCTGCGCGCCGAGGGCATGACCGCCGCGGAGATCCTGTCCTCCGAGTCGCAGGAGCGCATGTGCGCTGTTGTGGAGCCGGAGAACGTGGATGCGTTCATGGAAATCTGCCGCAAGTGGGATGTGCTGGCCTCCGACATCGGCTGCGTGACCGACGGCGAGCACCTTGTCATCGAGCACTGCGGCGAGATCGTGGTGGACGCTTCGGCGCACACCATGGCCGAGGAAGGCCCGGTCTACGAGCGCCCCTACGAGCGCCCGACAGAGCAGGACGAGCTGAACGAGGTTCGCGGCGTGGAGCTGCCGGAGACCTCCCAGGAGGTACGTCAACAGATCCTGGATCTGGCGGCCTCCCCGGCGCTGTGCTCCCGCGAATTCATCACGGAGCAGTACGACCGCTACGTGCGCGGTAACACTGTTGCGGCCAAGGACGCGGATGCGGGCGTGCTGCGCATCGACGAGGAGACCGGTCGCGGCATCGCCGTTTCTACCGACGCCTCCGGCCGTTACACCCGCCTGGATCCTCGCACTGGCGCCCAGCTGGCATTGGCGGAGGCTTACCGCAACGTCTCCGTCACGGGGTCCACCCCGGTGGCAGTGTCCAACTGCCTGAACTTCGGTTCCCCGGAGGATCCGGGCGTGATGTGGCAGTTCCGCGAGGCCGTGCACGGCCTGGCCGATGGTTGTAAGGAGATGGGCATTCCGGTCACCGGCGGCAACGTCTCCTTCTACAACCAGACCGGCGACACCGCCATTCTGCCGACCCCGGTTATCGCGGTTCTGGGCACCATCGACGACTGCGCTCGCCGGATTCCGCAGCAGCTGCCTAAGCCGGCTGCCGAGGGCGAGAAGCAGGAGGAGTACCACCTGGTCCTGGTGGGCGCGGAAACCCGCGAGGAGCTCGGCGGCTCCATCTGGCAGCAGGTCGTCCACGACGAGCTGGCCGGCATGCCGCCGCAGGTGGACCTGTCCGTGGAGCAGCGCCTGGGCGCCTTCATCACCGCGCAGCGCGACAAGATCGTCGCGGCCCACGACCTCTCCGAGGGCGGCCTGTCGCAGGCCGTCGTGGAGCTGGCAATCCAGTCCGGCCGCGGAGTGGCCGTGAACCCGATGCTCAGCCAGCACGAGTCCGCCGCCGTGGAGGGCCGCACGCTGGCACAGCAGGCGGCGGTGGGGCTGTTCTCCGAGACCGCCTCCCGCGTGCTGCTGGCAGTGCGCAGCGAGGACTACGGCGACCTGATGCGCGAGTTGGCCGATACCGGCCTGACCGGCGGCTGGATCGGCCTGACCGGCGTGAACGACGCGGCAGACCAGCCTGTTGTTCGCTTCGGATCCGGCGTCTTCCCGGTGCTGCCCTTCGGTGGAGAGGTCGAACTCGACCCGGCCAAGCAGAACGATGAGGACTTCGACGTCGTCATCGCCCTGGAGGCGGCCGAGAATGCGTGGACGTCCACGCTGCCCGCGCTGTTTAGCCACGCGGCAGGCAACAACTCCGTCATCTGAGGTGCCGAAGAGTAAGGCGCTGAAGAGCTAGAGCTGAGAAAGGGGCCCGCGACCGGTGTGGTCGCGAGCCCCTTTTGCTATGCGCCGTGCGGAGTATTCAGCGGGGCGGGGAGTTGCGCCCAGCTCCCCGGGCGTTACTCCACGAAGCGGAAGTCGCGGTTGCTGGGGCTTACCAGCGGCCGCGGCAGGAACTCCTTGCGCAGGTTACGCAGCGTGGCGGCGTGCTCCTCCAGACGCTTATCCTCGCTGGTCACCGGCGTGTACTTGCGGGCCTGCAGCGGGTTACCGTCCAGGTCGATAGCGATGTACGTCATGGATGCGTGGATGGCCACCGGCAGGTTGCCCTTGCCCTCGCGCGGGTCGCCAGCGCGCAGGTGCACCATCACCGTCATCGAACGCTCGTCGGTGCGCACCAGGCGTGCATCCACCTCCACAAGGTCGCCGATGTGCACTGGGCGGTAGAAGCGAATACCGCCGGCGTACACCGCGGTGGTGCGCTCGCCGGTCCACTGCATCGTGCAGGCAGTGGCCGCCTCGTCGATCCATTCCATGGCCGTGCCACCGTGTACGTTGCCGCCCCAGTTCACGTCCGTCGGCTTCGCCAGGAAGCGGTTCACCAGCTCCGGGGCGGTGGACTTTTCCGTGTAGGTCTGGCGCAGCATCTCCTCTTCGATGGCCTTGCGCAGCTGGATGCGGGAAAGCGCGGCATCTTCCACACGCTTTTCCTCGTCGGTCGTCGGTACGTAGGAGGGGATCTGCTTGGACTTACCGTTTTCGTCCAGGGCGACGAAGATCACCAGGCAGTCGCAGGCGCGGGTGAACACGCCCTCGCGCGGGTCGGCGGACAGCACCTCGTTGACGATGTGCATGGAGCTGCGGCCGGTGTAGGCGATGCGGCTGCGGACCTCCACCATGTGGCCCGAGGGGATCGGGCGGGTGAAGTGGATGTGGCCCACGTAGGCGGTAACGCAGTAAGACTGAGCCCAGCCGACGGCGCAGGCGTAGGCGGCCTTATCGATCCACTCGAGTACGCGCCCGCCGTGTACACCCATCGCCCCTGCCATCAGCACGTCAGTCGGGGCGGCGAGGAAACGCAGCGTCACCTTCGGGCTGCGCTCGTGGGGAGCCTCCGCGGTGTTATCAGATGCATTGTGCTCGTTGGGGGTGGTGTTTTCTGCGCTTTCCGCCACGGGTCACTGCCTTCCTTAAATCCCTGTACTGAATTCCCTGTACTGAATTTTTTGTACTTCTCTTGTGTTCAACTCCCCAATACTAACGTGCCCGACACTTCGGTGTTCGATAGAGCGCTACAAACTCAGAACTACAATTACTAGGCATGAAGCATTTGCATGGCCCGGAACTATCCACCGCTGCTCGCAGTGCCGTTGAAGCGGTGTTGCCCTGGGTGAACAACCCCGCGGAGCAGCCTCGTCCGCCACGTGCCGACGTAGCTGCGGCGGTTCGCCTGTCCGCGGCTGTCCTGGAGGAGCTGGCCCCCGGCCATTCCGTCGAGGTGCGCATTCCTCCCTTCGCCGCCATCCAGTGCATCTCGGGACTGGAGCATCGCCGTGGCACTCCGCCCAACGTTGTTCAGTGCTCGCCGATTACGTGGCTGCGCCTGGTTGTGGGGGTTGAGGATCTTTCTGGTTCGGACGCCGACACCTCCGGCACCCGCGCCTCCGCCATCGCCGAGCACCTTCCACTGTTGAGAATGTGAGGTCGCTCAGCCGGCGAAAGGGCATCCCTTTGGGTTAGTGCGGATGGGCTAGTAGAGTCGGCATAGTGGCAAACATTCAAGGCCAGAGAAAACAAGCAGAGGCAGAACCGTTGCTGAGCCCGTTCGACGACCGGGGCGAAACCGAGCCCCGGGAGGAATGTGGCGTATTCGGGGTATGGGCGCCGGGGGAGGACGTCTCTAAGCTGACGTACTACGGCCTGTACGCGCTGCAGCACCGAGGCCAGGAGGCCGCGGGTATCGCGGTGGGGGATGGCGACCAGATCGTCGTGTTCAAGGATCTGGGTCTGGTCAGTCAGGTGTTTGACGAGCAGTCGCTCGAGGCTCTCAAGGGGCACATCGGCATGGGGCACAACCGCTACACCACTGCTGGTGGTAATAGCTGGGAGAACGCGCAGCCCATGTTCCGCATGGCTCCCGACGGAACCGACGTGGCTCTGGGCCACAACGGCAATCTGGTGAATCACCGCGAGCTCACCCAGGAGGCCGCCCGGTTGGGTCTGGTGGATCCGAAGGAAAACCCCTCTGATTCGCTGGTCATGTGCGCCCTGCTGGCCGCCGACACCCGCGAGGGGCACGGCGTGGAGGAAGCGGCCATGGAGCTGTTCCCCAAGGTCAAGGGTGCCTTCTGCGTGCTGTTTACCGATGGTGACGCACTGTACGCCGTCCGAGACCCGCAGGGCGTGCGCCCTCTGTCCATCGGCCAGTTGGCCAGCGGCGGCTGGGTTGTTGCTTCCGAAACCGCGGCGCTGGACATCGTGGGCGCGCGTTTCGTCCGCGACGTCGAGCCGGGCGAGCTGGTGGCCATCGACGGCGACGGCGTGCGTTCCCGCCGCTTTGCGGAGACGAAGCACAAGGGCTGCGTGTTCGAGTACGTCTACCTGGCTCGCCCGGATTCCGTCATCCGTGGCCGGTCGGTGAACGGCACCCGCCTGGAGATCGGCCGCAAGCTGGCAGAGGAGGCTCCGGCGGAGGGCGACCTGGTGATTCCCGTGCCGGAGTCCGGCACGCCCGCGGCGGTGGGTTACGCTCAGGCTTCGCACATTCCCTTTGGCCAGGGGTTGATGAAGAATGCCTACGTGGGGCGCACCTTCATCCAGCCGTCGCAGACCATCCGCCAACTTGGTATTCGCCTGAAGCTGAATCCCCTGCGTGAGGTCATCGAGGGCAAGCGCCTGGTCGTGGTGGACGATTCCATTGTCCGCGGAAACACCCAGCGCGCGCTGATTAAAATGCTGCGCGAGGCCGGGGCGAAGGAAGTGCACGTCCGCATCGCCTCGCCGCCCGTAAAGTGGCCGTGTTTCTACGGCATCGACTTCGCCTCGCCCACCGAGCTGATTGCGAATAATGTGGATCCTTCGGACCCGGTGGAGGGAATTCGCCGGGAGATCGACGCGGACTCCCTGGCATTCGTTTCGACCGAGGCGATGATTGAGGCGTCACAACAAAGCAGCGACGAGCTGTGCGCGGCGTGCTTCGACGGTGTGTTCCCGCTGGGCATGCCGAGCGACAACCCGAACGCGGCGTTGGTAGAAACGATGCTGAAGCAGCAGGCGAAGAATTAAGAAAGCTTAGAAAGCAAGGACAAGCCATGAGTGACCACCCCGATAACACCCCGAAGCAGGCAGAGGGCGCATCGTACGCCGCTGCCGGTGTAGACATTGAGGCCGGCGACCGCGCGGTAGAGCTTTTCGCGCCGCTGGCTAAGAAGGCCACCCGCCCCGAGGTGCGCGGCGGGCTCGGTGGCTTCGCCGGCCTGTTCGCGCTGGGCGATTATGAAAAGCCGCTGCTGGCCGCCTCCTCCGACGGCGTGGGCACCAAGCTGGCCGTGGCCCAGGCGATGGACAAGCACGATACGATCGGCCGCGACCTGGTCGCCATGTGCGTAGATGACCTGGTGGTCTGCGGTGCCGAGCCGCTGTTCCTGCAGGATTACATCGCCATCGGCAAGGTCGTGCCGGAACACGTTGCCAGCATCGTCTCCGGCATCGCCGCGGGCTGTGAGGAAGCCGGTTGTGCGTTGCTGGGCGGCGAGACCGCTGAGCATCCGGGCGTGATGGAACCGCACGAGTACGACGTCTCCGCCACCTCCGTCGGCGTGGTCGAAGAGGCCAACCTGCTGGGGCCGGATCGCGTGCGACCGGGTGACGTGGTGATCGCCATGGCCTCCTCCGGCCTGCACTCCAACGGCTACTCCCTGGCGCGCCACGTGCTGCTGGATACTAAGCAGCTGCCGCTGGATGGCCACATCGAATCCCTCGGCCGCACGTTGGGGGAGGAGCTGCTGGAGCCGACCCGCATCTACGCCCTCGATTGCCTGAAGCTGGCCAGCGAGTGCGACGTCCACACCTTCGCGCACATCACCGGCGGTGGCTTGGCCGCCAACCTGGGACGCGTGATCCCGGACGGCCTGGTCGCAGAGTTGGAGCGTTCTTCCTGGACCCCTGGCCCGATCTTCCGCCTGATCCAGGAGGAAGGCCAGATCTCGCAGGAGGAGATGGAGAAGACCTTCAACATGGGCGTGGGCATGGTCGCCGTCGTCGCGGAAGACGATGCCGAGCGTGCACTGGCGATGCTAACTGCTCGCCACATTGATGCCTGGCGACTGGGCGAAGTTCGCCCGGCACAGGACGGCCAGACCGGCGCGATCCTGGACGGCGAGTACCGCAGCCCCGTGAACTAGGGGCGACTAACTAGAGCCAACCAGTGCCGGGGCAAGAACAAAAGCAAGAAAAACTCCCGCGCTGCGCTTTTCAAAGCGTCAGCTGCGGGAGTTTTTCTAGTGAATAGGTTGGCTTTTACCGCGACCCGTTGGAGTATTTATCCTCGTAGTCGTCGGCGTACTCGTCGCTGTAGTCGTCGTATTCTGCAGCGTAATCGCTGTAGTCATCCTCGTACTCGTCGTACTCGCTACCGCCGCGGGAACCGGAACCCCGGTTCTGCGACTGGCCAGAGAGTTCCCTCTGCAGCCTCTCCAGATCCATTTCCGGAGCGTTGTACTTCAACTGACGAGCAACCTTGGCTTGCTTTGCCTTGGCACGGCCGCGACCCATGGCCTGACCCCCTTGCGGTGTCCTCGAGTGGCGCGGGAGTTCGGCCACCCTTTTCGTTTACAAGTTAAGTTTCTTCCTGCCCTACACCATAGCGGTTAGCAATCATTTTTTCCCAAAAGCCCCCTCCCGTCGAAGGCGTAGGCGCGGGGGTTTCCACGCTGAATACCCCCTGTGACCTGCGTAATCATCGCGCAGTCAAGGGGGTCAAGCCAATGTGAGGGTTTTCTAATTTTTCCCGCGCAGGCGGTTAATCGCCGCGCGCCCCGGTCGGATCGAGTTGTCTCCCGCGGCATTCGCAAGGTCGCTGGGGTCGATCGATGCGTCGATCCCATCGGCGAGTAGCGGGGGTACGTCGCTGTTTTTGGACGCCACCTTCTCCACCACGTTCCGCTTCACCAAAGCCAGAGCGATAGGGCCGTAGTCGCAGTCGTGCACACTGGACCCAACCTGGCCGATTCCGCGGCCACCCGCGGTGAGTTCGGCACCCACATCGGGCAGCCGGTTGGCGGATCCGTCGAGGTGCAGCATCACCAGAACGCGCGGAGATTTGCCCAGGTTATGCACTCGGGAAACCGTCTCCTGCCCTCGGTAGCAACCCTTGTTCAGGTGTACGGCAGCCTCGGTGGGGCCGGCGGAAACGTCGTCCAGCTGGGTGGCGCCGCTGATTCCCTTGCCGATGAAGGCGGGAACCTCGTGGGGGATGGCGCGCTCGTCGGTATCCACGCCCAGGATCGGCAGGCGTGCCTGCACGCGGAAGGCGTCGTAGGCCATGCGCCCGGTGGGCTGGGCGACATTAGCCAGCTCGTCCCAGGCGCGGGTGAAGCTTTCGCGGGGAACCCAGAGGTCCAGGGCCTGGAGCTCGCCGATAGTCCTGGTTCTCCACAGTTGCAGATCCACATCTTCCGGAACGTCGAGGTTCAGCTGAGCGGGCAGGGCGGCGGAGGAGGTGGCGTCCTTAGTAAAGAGCGAAGAATCCGCGGTGAGGTCCGTGCCGATCACCGTAAGGCGAGCCCACGGCAGGCGCTCGACGGAGACCTGCGACCAGAAGACCATCTTGCTCAGATAGTCCTCGAGCGCGTCGGCGTGGGTGGCTGGGGTGTCGAGGATCAAGGTGTCGTCGGTGGCGAGGATTCCGAAGAAGTGCTCGACGTGGCCTTTGACGTCGAGAATCAGGCCGAAGGTGGCCTGGCCGGGCTCGATGGCGTTGACCTTCTGGGAGATCAGGTTGTTGAGCCAATCGCGGCGTTCCGCACCCGACACGCGGATGGCCACGCGATCCCAAAAATCCACGAGGCCGGGCTTGCCGTCGTTTACGCGGGACTGCTCGGCGAGGGGGTTGCCGTAGTGCCAGGCAGTGGCGCTGCTCTGAGCTTCCGGTGCCTCTGAAACTTCGGCGGCCTCACTGCCAGTCAGCGGGCTGGCGGCAGGTGCGTGGTCGACGATCGGGCTGTGAGTCAGATCAAACACACCTCCCATCGTAGGACGCGGTGGGGCTGGCATGCCAATGGCGGCTCTCTATGGGACATGCAAAACTTCCGGGAACAGCTCGGGAATAGAATGAGAAGCATGAGTAATCAGGAAGCAAAGTTCGTGGTCGTTGACGTCCTGGGCGAGGCTGGGGTCGGCACAGGCGCTGGCACGGGCGCTGGCACGGCAGCTGCCACCCAAGACCCAAAGGTTCGGGACGCGACCGTGCCGATGATCTACGCAGACGATCTGGCCGCCGTGCGTGGCGACGGGGTGTTCGAGACCTTCATGCTGCGCGGCGGCAACGTGCGCAACCGCGAGCGCCACGCCACACGCTTCCTCAACAGCTCCGCGATGCTGGACCTGCCGGAGCCGAACCTGGAGCGCTGGTTCCGCGCCACCGACATAGCCGTGGCCGACTTCGAGGAGAAGAACGGGCCGGGCCAGGAGGCCGCGCTGCGCTGGGTCTACTCGCGCGGACGGGAATCCACGGGCCAGCCGACGGGCTGGGTCACGGTGGCGCCGGTCAGCGAGCACGTGCTGCACGACCGGGAGCACGGCGTGCGGGTGATGACGGCCGAGCGGGGCTTCCGCATCGACCTATCGGAGCGTTCCCCGTGGGCGCTGATCGGCGCGAAGACGCTGTCCTACGCAGCCAACATGGCCGCCCTGCGCAGCGCGAAGGCCCGCGGTGTAGACGACGTGATCTTCCTGTCCGACGAGGGGCTAGTGCTGGAGGGGCCGACCTCGACCGTGGTTGCCGCGGAGGTGGACCCGACGACAGGGGAGAAGAAGCTCGTCACCCCGCCGGCGCATGTGGGCATTTTGAAGGGCACCTCGCAGGCCGCGCTCTTTAAGCTGGCCGAGCAGCGCGGATGGGTCACCGAGGAAAGGGTGCTGCGGGTCGAGGACCTTACAGCCGCCGCCGGCGTGTGGCTGGTCTCCTCCGTGCGCGTGCAGGCACGGGTGACAGAACTAGACGGCACCCAGCTGCCCCGTCCGGAGGTCGCCGACGAGGTTGAAAAGATGGCCTGGGAGGCTGTTACCGGCTAGCCGACCACGCGGGACAGCTGCGCGGACTGCCAGGGAACCATCTCGCCGTCGATGAGGCGCTCGTCGACCCAGCCGAGGTCGTTGTTCGGCATCAGGCCGTAGAGACGCTTGCCCGGCCCCAGGTTCGTCGGGCCGGTGGCTGTCGCCATCGTCGAGGCGCTTTCCAGCTGCCAGGCGCGCTCGTTCAGCGGGCTGCCGTACAGAATCTCCACCATGCCGTCGGAGTGGGTGAGGATCATCTCGATCTCATCGTCATCGTTGATGCGTAGGAAGCCGGACTCGCGGCGGCCGGGGGTCTCGGTTGGCTGCCCGTCCTCATCCATGCGCCAGGTGCGGGAATCGTAGCTGATGCGGTTCTCGCCATCGTGGGCGAAGACGACCTGCTGTCCGAAGGTGAACTCCTCCTCGCCGGGAGGCGCCGCCTGGCCCTGGCCACGCCACACGCCGATCAGCGGCAGCAGTGCCAGCAGACCGTCGTGCAGGTTGGGCCCCTTGCGCAGGTTGGCTGTGTCGTCGGGGATGGGCATGTCGCCGAATTCCGGCAGGTTCTTGTCGCTGGTGGACTTGGACTGCTCGGCGGCCAGGTTGACCGCTTCGTTAGCGTCTACCTTGAACTTCTTCTTTTCTTCTTCAGCCATGCCCTTAAGACTATAGGCTGGGGAGTTCTTCTTCACTCAAGGGTCGGGATCGCGGAGCCAGATCAGACAGGCTGATCTTCGTGTAGACCTGCGAGGCTTCGACGAACACCGAACCACCGGAGACGAAGATCCGCTCCGGATCGCCCCGCATGGGTAGTTCCTTGCCCGGGATGCTCAAGCTAAAGGCGTCATTAACCCGCTTTTCGATGTCCGGATCGAGTGTGGCTTCGTCGGTGACGTTCTTGGCCTTGATGTCCAGTCCGTCGGGAACGGAGAGGATCTTGGTCGGGGTGATCACCATGGTGCCCTCGACGATGCGCAGCTTAACCTCGACCTTCGCGGGTTTGGCGAAGCCCTTCGGTTTGCCTTCGAAGATGGCCTCGGTCTCCCAGCCGCCGCGGGGCGAGATGTCGTCGAGATTCTGAATTTGCAGCGCCTCGATATCCATGCGGTTACCTAACAGCACGCCGTCCAGTTGCAGGCGAGTAAAGACCTTGCGCGCTGGGGCGTTTTCAATGGTGCCGTTGAAAACATCGTCTGCGGAGACCGTAATGTACTGCGCCGAGGTTTGCACGCTCATCAGGCCGAAGCCAGGCACGTCGACGTCGTTGGCGACGACGGTGACGGCCTGGAGTTCGTGGCTGAGTGCGGCGCCGGTGTAGGGGAAGTCCGACACCTGCACCTTTGGCGGGTTGGCTAGGTTTGAGTCGGCATATAGCGCCTCGGAGATCTTGTGTTCGGCACGCGCCGCGATCACGTTATCGGCGATCAGTGCCACGAGTAGCACCAGCACGAGGGTGAGCGCGCCGCGGATTGCGATCTTCTTCACCTGGCCGGCCCCCTTCTCGGTTCTCTTTGTCGTTCCCTACAGGTTACTAGGTGCCCCTGTTGCTTCTTTATGACGCCACGCCCCCGCCGCAGCAATCCCAGCGAAGCGTTAAGAAACCCCGGAAATCTGCCCCAAAAATGCCGAAAGTGAGGGACAATTGGGGGCATGGCTATTACCTACGACACATTTGAAGACCTGTGGGAGCACTCTGAGGTGTTGGAGGGGGTTCACGAGGTGCTGGACGAGGTCGCTGAGGCAGATGGGGTGCCTGCGATCAGTGAGGCTTTCCTGCGTGGCATTGACGAGAACCGTGGCCACAAGCACGTGGTGGCAAGGAACAGCGAGCGTGTGGTCGGTGTGCTGGCGATCGACCAGGATCGCGTGATCGAGCTGGCCGTCGCCCCGGAGGTTCGCCACAGCGGGGTGGGGATCGCCCTGTTCGAAGCTTTGCGTGACCAGCTGGGGGTGAGTGGCGCGATAGACGTCTGGGCGCACGGAGATTCCGCCGGCGCCCAGCGCTTTGTCGAGTCGCTGGATGCCCGCCGAACCCGTGAACTGTTGAAGATGTCGTTGGACTGCGCGCCGGCGACGAAGGCGGCCAGGGCCATTGAGGCGGGCGGCGCAGATGCCGAGAAGCGCTGCGAGGAGCAGGATATTGAGGTTCTGACGTACGCCGAGTCCGTGGCGCGCTTTGATGCAGATTCCGTGGATGCCGAGTGGGTGCGCGTCAATAACGAGGCCTTCGCATGGCACCCCGAGCAAGGCGGCTGGGACGTAGACCACCTGCGTTCTGCTCGCGACACTAATTGGTTCGATCCGGATGCGGTTATCTTGCTGTGGGTGCGGGATGAGAAGTCTGCTGCCGAGCGGGTGGGTATTCCCTGTGCTGCCGATGGCGGCGAGGGAAACGACGATATTTTCCGGCTGGTGGGCTTCCACTGGACGAAGATCCCGCTGGAGGAACAGGAAAAGGATGCCGGCGAGCGGGCGGGTGAGGTGTACGTCGTCTGCCTCGCTGACGATGCTCGTGGTAGGGGACTGGGACAGGCGATCACGCAGCTGGGTATGAAGTTGCTGCTGGACAACGGTTGCGGTCGCATTGAGCTGTATGTGGAGGGGGACAACGCGCCCGCGGTTTCTACGTACAAGCGGCTTGGCTTCGAGGTGGTGCACACCGATGTGGTTTACCGTGGGTGTCTCTAAGTAGTGGGGGTTACGGAGCGAGGAGCCTTAAGCGTTCATTGGTAGATGCTGAGAAACGTTTATGCTCACTTGCTGCGTATCGCTAAGGGTGAAGTGGGTTCAGTAACGCCGTAGGTTAACTGCGGGTTAAATGAAGCCACTTTCTGTCACATGGGGGTAGCGTTTAGGTGTGGTGCTGGGGGTGCTTTGGCATTGCTTTCTGAACCGAGAAAGTTGGCTGTGCTGCATAAATACTGTTGTTCACCTGCTGTTCACTTACAGCACTCTTTAAATCCATAAGCGCCGATTAACTTTCTTGGTGACGCAAGAGTGGCTCCTACAACTGCGGGCTTCTCCTGTAAGGCACTTTTCTGTACTTCTGACAATTTTTCGGAGGAAAACCTCGTGAAGTTCACCATGAAGCGCGCCAGCGCTGCAGCTGCAACCCTGTTTGCTGGTTCCCTGATCCTGACCGGCTGCTCCAACGCTGACAACAACGAAGGCGGCAGCAGCGAAGGCTCTCGCGAGATGGAGGAGGCCACCGGCGAACTGCGCGGCGAAGGCGCTTCCTCTCAGGACAACGCAATCCAGAACATCTTCGGCCCGGCTTTCTCCAGCACCGGCGCTACCCTGGCTTACAACGCTTCTGGTTCCGGTGACGGCCAGAAGAAGTTCATCGCTGGCCAGGCTGACTTCGCTGGTTCCGACTCCCCGCTGAAGGACGACCAGATCGCAGACGCTAAGAAGCGCTGCGACGGTAACGACGCATGGCACCTGCCGATGGTCATCGGCCCGGTTGCAATTGCTTACCACCTGGAGGGCGTGGACGAGCTGAACCTGTCCACCAAGACCGTTGCAAAGATCTTCAAGGGCGAGATCAAGAAGTGGGACGACGAGGCTATCAAGGCTGAGAACGAGGGCGTTGATCTGCCGTCCGACCCGATCGAGGTTGTGTACCGCTCTGACGAGTCCGGTACCTCCGACAACTTCCAGAAGTTCCTGGCTGCCTCCAGCGGTGAGTGGGACTCCGAGGGCAAGAGCTTCCCGACCGAGGTCGGCACCGGTGCTCCGAAGTCCAAGGGTGTCGCTGACCAGGTTGCAGCTACCAACGGCGCAATCACCTACGTTGAGTCCGGCTTCGCTGAGGAGCTCGACGCAGTCAACATCGCCAAGATCGACTTCGGCTCCGGCCCGGTTGAGCTGAACAAGGACAACGTTAACAAGGCTCTGGGCGAGGTTGAGTTCTCCGGCGAGGGCAACGACCTGGTCGTTGACGCTGACAAGCTGTACGCAATGAACGGCGAGGACGAGTACCCGCTGGTTCTGACCACCTACGAGATCGTCTGCTCCGCTGGCTACGACGACAACACCGCGAAGCTGGTTAAGAACTTCCTGAACACCATCCTGGACAACCAGAACGACGAGCTGGCTGACCAGGGTTACATCCCGGTGGACGGCGAGTTCAAGTCCAAGCTGGAAGAGTCTGTCGACGCTCTGAAGTAGTTAAACGCTGGCATTTAGACAGCGATGTAACCCCCGCTCGTTCTTCGATCGGGGGTTGCGGTCTGAATGCGGTAACTACAGTGACGCGAAACACTTTTCACTTTTATTCTGGTATTGAATAACGACCTTTTAAGGATCCCTCATGGCAAACGCCAATAAGGTTGAGGTCGCCAAGTCCGCAAAGGCAGAGGGCGACGCCCCTCAGCCGAAGCAGGATCACCAGTTGGCGCAAGATAGCCAGCGCTCCGGCGGTGGCAGCGTTAAGCGCCCTGGCGATGTTGTTTTCGAAACGCTGGCAAAGACCTCCTCAATCCTGATCACCGTGATCATCGGCCTGATCGGTTTGTTCCTAATTTTGCAGGCAGTCCCCGCACTGAGCCGCCTGCGCGACGGTATTTTCAGCTTCTTCACCTACGGTGAGCGCTGGAACACCGACTACACCAACAACGACGGCGGGTGGATGCAGTTCGGTATCCCGAACCTGTTCTTCACCACCGTCCTGGTGTCCATCGTCGCCCTCCTGCTGGCCATGCCGGTTGCGCTGGGTATCGCGATCTTCCTGTCCAACTATTGCCCGAAGCGTTTCATCAAGCCCCTGGGCTTCATGATCGACCTGCTGGCAGCCGTGCCCTCCATCGTGTTCGGTATCTGGGGTGCTTACGTCCTCGGCCCGGCACTCGGCGACTTCTTTGAATGGCTGTCCGGCTGGGCCGGTGGCTTCTTCCTGTTCAACCACCAGCAGGGTAGCTCCCCGCCGTTCTCCACCTCCCGCAACATCTTCACCGGTGGCATCGTCTTGGCAATCATGATTCTGCCGGTTATCGCCGCTACCACCCGTGAGGTTTTCGTGCAGACCCCGAAGGGGCACGTCGAGGCCGCACTGGCACTGGGCGCAACCCGCTGGGAAGTTGTCCGCATGACCGTGCTGCCCTTCGGCCTGTCCGGCTACATCTCCGGTGCAATGCTGGGTCTGGGTCGCGCGCTGGGCGAAACCATGGCGCTGTACATGGTCATCGCTAGTGCTCCGGGTTTCCGTGGCTCCCTAATGGACGGTGGTACAACCTTCGCAACCGCCATCGCCGCGGCCGCGCCGGAGTTCAACGACGAGCTCAAGGCGGGTGCCTACATCTCCGCCGGCCTCGTTCTGTTCCTGTTGACCTTCCTGGTTAACGCTGCCGCCCGCGCCGTTGTGGCGAAGAAGTAGGAGAAGAGAACAATGACAGATGCAGCAACTGTAGAAAACAAGAAGTCCTCTTCGTCCTCCGAGCTGTTTACTCAGATTTCCGGTAAGCGCAAGGCGGTCGACAAGCTTGCCACCGTCATCATCTACTTCGCCATGGCGCTGGCTCTGGTTCCACTGCTGTGGGTCTTGATCAAGGTTTTCAGCGAAGGCCTGCCTGCGATCCTTAACCCCGACTGGTGGGTTTACGACATGGTCGGCCAGCCGCGTAACAAGGCCGGTGGTGGTGCAGTCCACGCCATCATCGGTACCTTGATGCAGGTCGTGGTTACCTCCGCCCTCTCCATCCCGATCGGTGTGTTCACCGCTATCTACCTGGTGGAGTACTCCCGCGGCGGATTCCTCGGCCGCATCACGACCTTCATGGTCGACATTCTGACCGGTGTTCCCTCCATCGTCGCCGCCCTGTTCGTCTACGCAATGTGGATCACCATGTTTGGCTTCGAACGTTCCGGCTTCGCAGTGTCGCTTGCGCTGGTTCTGCTGATGGTTCCGATCATCGTGCGTAACGCGGAAGAGATGCTGCGCGTGGTTCCGATGGATCTGCGTGAGGCCTCTTACGCACTGGGTGTGCCGAAGTGGAAGACCATCGTGAAGATCGTCCTTCCCACCGCGCTGTCCGGCATCGTTACCGGCATCATGCTGGCCGTAGCCCGCGTGATGGGTGAGTCCGCACCGGTGCTGATCCTGGTTGGCTCCACCACCAAGATCAACTGGAACCCGTTCGAAGGTGGCCAGCAGTCCCTGCCGCTGTACATGGTCGACCTGTACGGCGCGGGCAGTAACGAGTTCGTGCTGGAGCGCCTGTGGGGCTCCGCACTGACCCTGGTGCTGCTCGTGGCAATCCTGATGATTGGCGCCCGCCTGATCTCGAAGCGCTATTCGGTGAAGGTCTAAGGCTCACCCCAAGCCTTTGACCCCACCGGGACCTAAACCCAAACAAAGCCTTTTCCTAGGAGAACAACACAATGGCTAAGCGCCTAGACCTCAACGACGTCAACATCTACTACGGCGACTTTCATGCCGTACAGGACGTCAACCTGCACATCCCGCCGAAGGCAGTGACCGCCTTCATCGGCCCGTCCGGCTGTGGTAAGTCCACCGTGCTGCGCACCCTGAACCGTATGCACGAGGTTATCCCCGGCGCCTACGTCAAGGGCGAGATCCTGCTCGACGGCGAAGACATTTACGGCCCGAAGATCGACCCGGTGGCTGTCCGTAACACCATCGGCATGGTCTTCCAGAAGGCAAACCCGTTCCCGACGATGTCCATCGAAGAGAACGTAGTGGCCGGACTGAAGCTGTCCGGCGAAAAGAACAAGAAGAAGCTCCGCGAGGTTGCAGAGCGCGCACTGCGCGGCGCCAACCTGTGGGACGAAGTTAAGGATCGTCTCGACCGACCGGGCGGCGGCCTGTCCGGTGGTCAGCAGCAGCGCCTCTGCATCGCCCGCGCCATCGCGGTCGAGCCGGAAGTTCTGCTGATGGATGAGCCCTGCTCCGCACTGGACCCGATCTCCACTCTGGCCGTGGAGGATCTGATCCACGAGCTGAAGGAAGAGTTCACCATCGTCATCGTGACGCACAACATGCAGCAGGCAGCCCGTGTGTCCGATCAGACCGCCTTCTACTCCCTGGAAGCAACCGGCAAGCCCGGCCAGCTGGTCGAGGTTGGCCCGACCAAGCAGATCTTCGAAAACCCGACGAAGAAGGAGACCGAGGACTACATCTCCGGTCGCTTCGGATAAAACTCCTACCTGCCCGTCAAGCAGGTACAGGATCTTAGAAAAAGTGTCTTCGGCAGGCTCCCGCTGAGCTTGCCACCCACTAGCGGGGTTCCGGTTAGCGCCGGAACCCCGCTTTTGGCGTCAATAATAAAAATAAACGGCATACTGGAAGGCAGTAACGGGTAACCCAGAGAACCACCGCAGAGAAGAAAGGAGCCACATGTCTAGCCAAGAGACTCCGGCAACTATCCACGTCGTCGTGATGGGGGTCAGCGGCAGCGGCAAGACCACCCTGGCGCGCGCCTTTGCCGAGAAGACCGGCTGGCAGCTGCAGGAAGCCGACGATCTGCACCCAGAGGGGGCGCTGGAGATCCTGCAGGACGGCAAGCTCCCGCCGGAGGCCGGGCGCCGTAAGTGGCTAGGGATCGTGCGCGACTGGATTGCGGACGAGGCCGCCCAGGGTAACAACACCGTCACCGCCTGCACCGCGCTGCGCATCGACCACCGCGAGATCCTCAATGACGTGGGCGAGAACGCGACCGTGTTCTACGTGCACCTGTATGGCACCGAGGACGTGCTCGCGGAGCGCATGAAGAACCGTGTGGGAGAAGCCGACATGCCGCGCGAGCTGTTGACCGCGCAGCTGGAGGATTTGCAGCGCCTCACGCCGGGGGAGAAGGGCATCCAGCTGGACGTTAGCCGCACCCCGGAGCAGCTGCTCGACGATGCGCTGAACGCTGCCATGTTCGCGAAGAAGGCGTACGCGCGCTAGACAACCGCGGTCTGCGCCCGGTTGCGCCTAGCTGCGCTCGGCAGCGGCCGGCGGCGCACTGCGGCCGGCTAGTAATCCAGGTTCGTGTCGTAGCGGTAGCGCATCTCATCGAACTGCTCGCGGAAGCGCTGCTGCAGCTCGTCGTTCTCCTGCTTGCGGTGGTATTCGTCCGGCGTGAGGCCGGTGATGATGAAGACGATGCGGTTGGCGATCTCCACCGCGTGATCCGAATAGCGCTCGAAGTAGCGCGACAGCAGCGTGACGTCCACGGCCTCGCGCACTGTGTGCGGCCATTCGCGCTGGGTGGTGAGCTGGAAGATGTGGCGGTGGATGTCATCGACCGCGTCGTCGTCTTCGACGAGCTCGAGGGCGGTGTTTACGTCGAGCTCGCGCAGCAGGGCCTGGATCTTCGCCGCCGAGTTGTCGCACTGCCGAGCCATCTCTTCGATATAGGGGCGGACGGACTCGGGTACAGCATTTTCTGGATGACGCCGCCGCGCCACCTTTGCCACATGCACCGCAAGCGCGCCCATGCGGGTGAAATCCTCGACAATGTGCTGGCCGGCAACGACGATGCGCAAGTCCCGCGCTACGGGCGCTTCCAGCGCTAGCAGCTGGAAGGCATCCTTGACTGCGGTCTCGCGCAGATCCTCGAGTGTATCCACGCTGCTAAGGACCTTTTCGGCAAGCTCCAAGTCGGTCTCTAGCAGAGAACGGGTAGCGGAATTGAGCGCAGTGCGCACGAAATCCGCCATCAGCGAAATGTCGTGTTTAAATTCCCGGAGTTGGTTTCGGTACACCCTACGCATGTGAAAAAACTATAGTCTCTGGAGCTCGGTGGCGCTGAATATTAGCCCCGCCTTATAACCCCGAAAACGCAGAGCTCCGAAAACTATTAACCACCACTGTTTTCGATGTCGGCGCCGTCCGGGACAGTCTCGTCCTCCGGGTCGTCCAGCCAGCCCTCTGGCAGGGCCACCTTTGCCGGGGATCCCTGGCGGCCGCGGGCGCCGTCGGCGTCCTCGGCCAGGGCGGGGGAGTCCCACACGTCGGCGAGCGCAGACTTCAGCTCATCCAGGCTGCTCACCCGGGACAGGCTGCGGCGCAGTTCCCCGCCGGCGGGGAAACCGCGTAGGTACCACGTCATGTGCTTGCGCAGGTCACGGCAGGCCTTCTGCTCGCCGTCGTGGGCGGCCAACAGTTCCGCGTGGCGCAGGATGATGCGCGCTACCTCACCTAGGGTGGGCTCGCTGGGGATCGGCAGGCCGCGCAGCTCGGCGGAGAGCTCCGCGAAGAGCCACGGGCGGCCCAGGCAGCCGCGCCCCACGACCACGCCGTCGCAGCCAGTCTGCTCCATCATGGCGCGGGCATCCGTGGCCTTAAAGATGTCGCCGTTGCCCAGCACGGGGATGCCCGTGTGGGCCAGGTGCTCCTTCAGGCGCGCGATCTCGTTCCAATCCGCGTGACCGGAGTAGCGCTGTGCTGCGGTACGGCCGTGCAAAGCCACAGCGGCCGCACCCTCTTCCACGGCGATGCGGCCGGCATCCAGGTGGGTGTGGTGCTGGTCGTCGATTCCCACGCGCATTTTCACGGTCACTGGAATGTCCGTGCCTTCCGTGGCCTTAACCGCGGCAGCCACGATGTTTCCAAAGAGCCTGCGCTTGTAGGGCAGGGCGGAGCCGCCGCCACGTCGGGTGACCTTGGGCACGGGGCAGCCGAAGTTCATGTCGATGTGATCGGCGAGGTTCTCGTCGACGATCATCTTGGCCGCCTTGTAGGTGTACTCCGGGTCGGTGGTGTACAGCTGCAGGCTGCGGGGATCCTCGTCCGGCGCGAAGGTTGTCATGTGCAGGGTTTTCGGGTTGCGTTCGACCAACGCGCGGGCCGTCACCATTTCGCAGACGTACAGCCCGGCGACGGAGCCCATGCGTTCGCGCTCCTGCTCGCGGCACAAGCTGCGGAAGGCCACGTTGGTCACGCCTGCCATCGGAGCGAGCACGACGGGGGAGTCGAGCTGCATCTTGCCGATTCTCAGGCCCTGGAATCGCTGGTTGGGCTGGGGCACTTCGCCAGGCGAACCAGCCGGGGTGGTTGAGTCCTGCTGCGTGGTGGAGGTGGGGGTTGCGGTCGATGTAGTCACGGCCACCATTGTCACACTGGGGAGGGGTGAATACCAAAGGGCGTCAATAAGCAAAGAGCGTCAATAAATGTTCAACAATTCGCATGAGGGGCGAGGGCGAGCCACGTCACGCTTATGTAGGCTGAGAAAAGGAGCGGAGAAACCGCTAAACAGCTATGGAGGAGGAACCGATGTCTGAGCGCATCGCCAACGAGTTCTACAGGTCCAAGGTCATGTCCGCCGACGAGGCGGCGCAGTTCATCAACCACGGCGACAAGATCGGCATGTCCGGCTTCACGGGAGCGGGCTACCCCAAGGCGCTGCCGACGGCCATCGCCGAGAAGGCTAAGGAACTGCACGGTCGCGGGGAAGACTTCCAGATCGACCTCTTCACCGGCGCCTCCACCGCACCTGACTGCGACGGCGTGCTGGCCGAGGCCGATGCTGTGCGCTACCGCACCCCCTACGCCTCCGACCCGGTGATGCGCAAGAAAATCAACGCTGGCGAAATTAAGTACCAGGACATCCACCTCTCCCACCTCGGCCAGCAGGTCGAGGAAGGCTTCTTTGGACAGCTGGACGTAGCCGTTGTAGAGGCCGTGCGTATCGACGAGGCGGGCAACATCATCCCGTCCTCGGCAGTGGGCAACAACGTGGAGTACCTCAACTCCGCCCGCAAGATCATTATCGAGGTCAACGAGTGGCAGTCCCTTGACCTGGAGGGCATGCACGACATCTACAAGATCCAGGACCTGCCGAACCGCACCCCGATCCCGATCAACCGCCCCGGCGACCGCATCGGCACGCCGTACATCCCGGTAGACCAGAACAAGGTCGTGGCCGTGGTGAAGACCAACGCCGAGGATCGCAACGCACCGTTCAAGCCGACCGACGAGATCTCCGAGAAGATCGCCGGGCACTTCCTGGACCTCCTCGAGGGAGAGGTTGAGGCCGGTCGCCTGACCTACGACGGCTACATCATGCAGTCCGGCGTGGGCAACGTGCCGAATGCCGTGATGGCGGGTCTGCTGGACTCCAAGTTCGAGAACATCCAGGCCTACACTGAGGTGATCCAGGACGGCATGCTGGACCTTATCGACAACGGCAAGATGACCGTCGCCTCCGCAACCTCCTTCGCGCTGTCTCCGGAGTACGCCAAGAAGATGAATGAAGAGGCGAAGCGCTACCGCGAGCACATCGTCCTGCGCCCGCAGCAGATCTCCAACCACCCGGAGGTCATCCGCCGCACGGGCCTCATCGCCTCCAACGGCATGATCGGCTGTGACATCTACGGCAACGTGAACTCCACGAACGTGTCTGGCTCGCGCATCATGAATGGCATCGGTGGCTCCGGCGACTTCACGCGCAATGCCTTCCTGTCCACCTTCATCTCCCCGTCCACGGCCAAGGATGGCGCCATTTCCGCCATCGTGCCCTTCGCCTCCCACGTCGACCACACAGAGCACGACGTGATGGTGATCATCACGGAGCACGGCTACGCGGACCTGCGTGGCCTGGCGCCGCGCGATCGCGTGCCGAAGATCATCTCCGTTGCGCACCCGGACTACCGTCCACTGCTGGAGGAGTACTACGAGCGCGCCTGCGCCGAGGGCAACCACCTGCAGACCCCGCACGACCTGAAGACCGCCTTCAGCTTCCACCTCAACCTGGCGGAGAAGGGATCCATGAAGGGCTAGCGCTGGTGCTAGTCTCCGGCTCCGGCACAGCGCCGGCGCTGTGCTAGGGGGCAATTTTCTGCTTCAAAGAAACGTTAGATAGAATGCTCCCGTTGGGCCTTTAGCTCAGTTGGTAGAGCTACGGACTTTTAATCCGCAGGTCGCGGGTTCGAGCCCCGCAGGGCCCACGTTCGCGATTACCCCGTCGGGGCGCTTCCATGGAGATCATGGTCGCGCCGCGGCGGGGTTTTGCGTTGCCTGCGGCTGTCTATTTCTCCACTTCACCGGGCGATTTGTTCTGGCGCTCGCACCTGGTTTAAACTGTTCAAGCTGCTAAGGAAAGCTAGAGTTTCTTGCTGGCTTACTTTGTAGAGCTCCCATCGTCTAGAGGCCTAGGACCCCGCCCTTTCACGGCGGTAACACGGGTTCGAATCCCGTTGGGAGTACGGCCCTGTGGCGCAGTTGGTTAGCGCGCCGCCCTGTCACGGCGGAGGTCGCGGGTTCAAGTCCCGTCAGGGTCGCCATAAAAGACCTCATGGAGAGCCTTTCCGGTGCTTTTCGCGCCGGGGAGGTTCTTTTTCTTTTTGTCTTTCTTTGTGACGCCCCTAGCTTGCGTGTTGGACACTTCAACAGTGACGTGAAAGCCTGCCAGAAATGACGTTTGAACAGCTGATTTGCTTAAGAACTTTGACACTGTGTAGAGTCTATTCTCGTGCAACGGACGGCTTAGACAAGTTGTTGTCTGGTCGTTTTATTTAGTTGCGCAGGCAAGATTGGCCCTGTGGCGCAGTTGGTTAGCGCGCCGCCCTGTCACGGCGGAGGTCGCGGGTTCAAGTCCCGTCAGGGTCGCTTCGATGTTCGAATCGGAAGCGGTCGGGCAACGAAGGCCAGATAGCTCAGTTGGTAGAGCGTTCGCCTGAAAAGTGAAAGGTCGCCGGTTCGATCCCGGCTCTGGCCACATTCCACCCCGGTAGCGGAAAGCTACCGGGGTTTTGCCGTACGTACACTGGGGGCTAGAAGCTAGCACAGCTACTAGAGGATAAGAAGAGCAATAGGGAAGGGAGCCCCAGCAGTATGTCAGGCACCAAGAGCATCGTTCACGATCAAGAGCAGAGCCGCTTCGTCATCTACGTGGACGACCAGGAGGCAGGCTTCGCCGAGTACTCCCAGGAGGGCAACGTCCGCGACTTCAACCACACCGTGGTGGATCCAGCGTTCCGTGGCCAGGGGCTGTCCCAGCCGTTGATTAGCGAGGCTTTGCTGGAGACCAAGGAGGCGGGGCTAAAGATTAAGGCCAGCTGCTCCGCTGTCGCGGCCTTCGTGGAGAAGAACCCGGACTTTAAGGAGCTGCTGGCCTAGCTGGCTGCGCGCCTAGATGTTGTTCTGCATGTCGTCGACCCACTTCACGGCGTCGACGAGAGGGGTGTTCTGGTTGGGCTTGCGGGGGCGGATCTTCGCCGGGATGCCCGTCAAGATCGAGTTCGGGGGAGCATCCTTGGTAACCACCGCGTTGGCGCCGATCGCGGAGCCCTCGCCGATGGTGATGGGCCCCAGCACCTTCGCGCCTGCGCCGATCATCACCCCGTTGCCGATGGTGGGGTGGCGCTTGCGCTGCACCAGTTCGGAGCCGCCGAGCGTCACACCGTGGTAGAGCATGACGTCATCGCCGATCTCCGCTGTCTCGCCGATGACCACACCCATGCCATGGTCGATAAAGAATCTGCGGCCAATGGTGGCGCCCGGGTGGATTTCGATGCCGGTGAAGCCACGGGTCGCTTGGCTAATGATGCGCGCGATGCCACGGTGCCCGCGCTTCCACAGTGCGTGGGATACGCGGTGCGCCCAGATGGCGTGCAGGCCGGAGTACACAATGGCGTTTTCTACGTCTCCGCGCGCTGCTGGGTCATGTTCGCGGGCATTGGCCAGGTCTTCGCGGATGCGTCCAAGAATGCTCAACGGTGTGGTCTTTCGGTTGGTTGGGTATCGGCTTAAAAGCTTTCGCAGCCACTATAACGAGAAGGCGCTGCCCCCTATTCCACCGCTGGGTGGAAAGGCGGTAGCGCCTACTTGCCTGCAGCCAGTAGCTACTGGACAGCCGCGGCCACTAGATTCACTAAATTGCGGCCGACTGCCAGAGCGGAATTAGTCGCGCAGGTCGTCGAACAGCAGGGTGGAGACGTAGCGCTCGCCGAAGTCGGGAACGATGACGACGATGGTCTTGCCCTCGTTCTCGTCCTTCTGAGCTTCCTGCACGGCTGCCCACACGGCTGCACCGGAGGAGATGCCGGAGAGGATGCCCTCAGAGACAGCCAGCTCGCGGGCGGTCTTGGTTGCGTTCTCCAGCGGAGCGTCAATTACGCGGTCCAGGATGTCCTTGTTCAGGTTCTCCGGGAAGAAGTTGGTGCCCAGGCCCTGGATCTTGTGCGGTCCGAAGCGGCCTTCGGTCAGCAGCGGGGAGTCCGCCGGCTCCACGCCGACGATCTCGATCTTGTCGTTCTTCTCCTTAAGGTACTTAGCCGCACCGGAGATGGTGCCGCCGGTGCCCACGCCGGCAACGAAGATGTCTACTTCACCGTCGGTGTCTTCCCAGATCTCCGGGCCGGTGGTGTTGTAGTGGATCTCCGGGTTTGCCGGGTTGGCGAACTGGCGGGCCAGGATGGCGTTGTCGGTGTTCTCGACGATCTCGTTAGCCTTGTCGACTGCGCCCTGCATGCCGGCGGAACCCGGGGTCAGAACCAGCTCTGCGCCCAGAGCGCGCAGCATGATGCGACGCTCGTTGGACATGGTTTCCGGCATGGTCAGGACTACCTTGTAGCCCTTAGCGGCGCCGACCATGGCCAGCGCGATACCGGTGTTTCCGGAGGTTGCCTCGACGATGGTGCCGCCCGGCTTCAGGGTGCCGTCCTTCTCGGCTGCCTCGATGATGGCCTTACCGATGCGGTCCTTCACGGAGTTGGCCGGGTTAAAGGCCTCCAGCTTCAGCAGGACGTTGGCCTTCAGGCCTTCGCCGTATGCGCCCAGCTTAACTAGCGGAGTTCCGCCGATGAGGTCGGTGATGTTGTTGTAAATCTTCGCCATTGGGGCGATCCTTTCGTTCTAGACTGATCGGTCTATACCGGGTAGTCTACACTGCTCGTTCGCTGGGCACCACTGTGATTCCTCGTTGGTTGCTTGAACACTGTGTTTAAGGGCGCCTAATGATTCTTATTGACGCCCCTACGCACCCAAGCTTCGCCAGATTCTCAGGCACGGCAGCAGGGGATTTGGTTCAATGGCAAGCATGACTACCGAAAACCAGAATTACGAAAACATCCAGGTGGCCGTTAACGGCGCCGTTGCGACCATCACCCTGGACCGCCCGAAGGCCCTCAACGCACTGAACAGTGGAGTGCTCTCTGAGATTGTCCCGGCAGCGGAGGCGCTGGACGCGGATCCGCAGATCGGTGCCATCGTCATCACCGGCAGCGAAAAGGCATTCGCCGCCGGCGCGGATATCAAGGAAATGAAGGATGAAACCTACCCCGAGGTGGCAGAGAAGCGCCTGTTCGGCGACTGGGAGAAGCTGGCGCAGCTGAAGACCCCGCTGATCACCGCCGTATCCGGCTTCGCCCTGGGCGGCGGCTGCGAGCTGGCGATGCTCGGCGACATTCTGCTGGCCAGCGAGAGCGCAAAGTTCGGCCAGCCGGAGATCACCCTGGGCATCATCCCGGGCATGGGTGGCACCCAGCGACTGACCCGCGCAGTGGGGAAGTACAAGGCCATGGATTTGATCCTCACCGGTCGCATGATGGATGCCGAAGAAGCTGAGCGCAGCGGCCTGGTTTCCCGCGTGCTCCCGGCAGAGGGCTTCGCCGACGAGGTGCAGAAGGTAGCCGCCAAGGTGGCAAGCATGTCCCACGTCGCAACGGCTGCCGCCACCGAAATGGTGGACGAGGCCTACCGCACCACCCTGGAAGAGGGCGTGGAGGCGGAGCGCCAGCAGTTCTGGCGACTCTTCGACACCGCGGATCAGAAGGAAGGCATGGCGGCCTTCGTGGAGAAGCGCAAGCCGGAGTGGCAGCACCGCTAGTCGCGCCACCGGGCGCCATTCCTGGCACAATTGCGGATATGTCGCATTCGAAGCAAGTCAACCGCACCATTGACCTGTCCATTCATGATGTCTACGAGGTCGTCTCCAGCGAGGCGTTCCTGCTGACCGACGAAGGAATGGTGGAGCAAACGGAATCCCAGATCATCGAGGCCGAGCGGGAGGTTCTGCCCGATGGTCGGGTATGGGCGCGGGTTGGCGTGAGGGCGTCACAAAAAGAGCTACAAGAACTCTCCAAAGACGGCGAGTCGCCCATCGCATATCAAGAGACCTATGTTTCGCGCCCGGATGAGACCGGTGCGTTCGAGGTCAAGGCCGAGATGGACCTACCGATGAAGATGGGGACGATGGATACCCACTTCGTCTACGCGCCTATCGCTGAAGGTAGCGGGGAGGTCGCCGCAGAGGGTGCAGCGGAGACCGCAGTGGAGGCGATTCTGACCGCAGACGTGTCGGTACCGCTGATCGCCGGAAGGCTGGAAAAGCATCTTTTGAAGGCTGCCGACAAGACGGTGGACAACAGTTTGGCGCGTATCAAAAACCTAGGTAGCGCTTAGCTTTTTCTGAGAAAACCCAGTCGATTAGCCCCGATAAGGTTGTGTGCGCTCCCGTCTCTTTTTGTAAAAGAAACATGGGGGCAGTTTTGGGGGTAGCAAGGGGGTGAACTATACTCCCTCTCACACGACGTCTTAGCCCTTCGGGGTGGGCGCCACAGGTCAAGTTTGAGGAGTGAACCAGGTGGACCAGCAGCGGCAACGCGATGACGACGACGTCATCATTTCTGCGCTGAATTCTCTAAAGAACGCGACCGGCATTCCGGTGACCATGTACGCCACGAGCTCGGCGGATGGAAAGCTGCGGATCTCCAAGTGGGTGGGCCTGCGCACCCCGGCATTGCACAACCTCGAGATCGCTCCGGGTGCGGGAGTTGGTGGCCGCGTGGTGACCACCCGCCGCCCAGTGGGAGTTTCTGATTACACCCGGGCAAAGGCCATCAGCCATGACTTCGATCGCCACATCCGCGATGAGGGCCTGCACTCCGTCGTCGCAGTTCCCGTGATTGTGAAGCGGGAAGTCAGGGGCGTTCTCTACGCTGGCGTCCACTCCCGTGCCCGCATGGGCGACAAGGTGCTCGAAGAGGTCACCATGACCGCCCGCTGCCTGGAGCAGGAGATCGCGGTCAACGAGGCGCTGCGCGCAAACGACGCTGGACGCGGTGCCACGGCGGGAGCGACCGCAAACAAGCAGGTCCGATCGATGTCCGGGGCGGAATGGGAGCAGGTCCGCGCCACGCACAGCAAGCTGCGCATGCTCGCAAACCGCGTGGAGGACGAGGACCTGCGCCGCGACCTCGAGGTTCTATGCGATCAGATGGTTTCCCCGGTGCGCGTGAAGCAGACCACCAAGCTTTCGGCGCGTGAGCTCGACGTGTTGGCCTGCGTGGCCCTGGGGCACACGAATGTGGAGGCCGCGGCCGAGATGGGCATTGGCGCGGAGACCGTGAAGAGCTACCTGCGCTCCGTGATGCGCAAGCTCGGTGCGCACACCCGCTACGAGGCGGTCAACGCAGCCCGACGCATCGGCGCGCTGCCCTGATATTGCCCTGATATTGCTTCGAAGAATCGCTCCGCTTTGCGCGGGGCGATTTTTTTATAGGCTGGGTGGCGTGAAAGACAGCTTCGTAGTGACAGGTGGAACCAGACTGCAGGGCGCCATCAAGGTGTCCGGCGCCAAGAACAGCGTGCTTAAGCTCATGTCGGCAGCGCTTTTGGCACCCGGAACCACCACGTTGACCAATTGCCCCGAAATCGCCGACGTGCCCTACATGGCCGAGGTTCTGCGCGGCCTGGGCTGTGGGGTGGAGCTCGATGGCGACGTTGTGCGCATCACGACTCCCGAGCACATCGAGTACAATGCGGACTTTGAGGCCGTACGCCAGTTCCGTGCTTCCGTCGCGGTACTGGGGCCGCTGACCTCACGGTGCCTCAAGGCGCGGGTTGCTCTTCCTGGTGGTGACGCCATCGGCTCCCGCCCGCTCGACATGCACCAATCCGGCCTAGAGCTGCTGGGTGCAACCACCAAGATCGAGCACGGTTGTCTGGTCGCCGAAGCGGAGGAGCTCCATGGCGCGCAGATCAAGCTGGACTTCCCTTCGGTGGGCGCGACAGAGAACATTCTGACCGCCGCTGTGCTGGCTGAGGGCATAACCACGCTGGACAATGCGGCGCGCGAGCCGGAGATCGTGGACCTGTGTGACATGCTGGTGGCGATGGGGGCGAAGATCAGCGGCGCTGGTTCCAACACCATCACCGTCGAGGGCGTGGAGCGACTGAACCCGGTGGACCACGAGGTTGTTGGCGACCGCATCGTCGCAGGTACCTGGGCATACGCTGCAGCTATGACGCGGGGAGACATCACAGTCGGCGGTATCGATCCGCAGCATCTGCACCTGGTTCTGGAGAAGCTAAAGCTCGCGGGGGCGCAGGTCGAGACGTATCCGACCGGCTTTAGGGTGGTGCAGCACGAGCGTCCCAAGGCGGTGGACTACCAAACGCTTCCTTTCCCCGGATTCCCAACTGACCTGCAGCCCATGGCTATTGCACTGTGCACGGTGAGTGAAGGCATGAGCGTGATCACGGAAAACATCTTCGAGTCCCGCTTCCGGTTTGTTGATGAGATGATGCGCTTGGGTGCGGACGCCAGCATCGACGGCCACCACGTAGTTATCCGGGGTAGGGAGCAGCTTTCCTCTGCGCCGGTGTGGAGCTCCGACATTCGTGCAGGCGCGGGTCTGGTGCTGGCCGGCCTGGTGGCGGATGGGAAGACCGAAGTGCACGACGTCTACCACATTGACCGTGGCTACCCGGAGTTCCCGGAACAGCTGTGCTCACTGGGTGCAGAAGTGGAGCGGGTGAAGCGCTAAAGGGTGCGCTTGTGCAGCGGCCTATGCAGCGTTGAGAGCTCTATGTGGGCGCATGTGCACTTTAGTGTGACTTCACGCCATGTGAAAATGCCTTGTGGCCTGCGGGTTTGTGTTTGGTGTGGGGTGTGTGTACATTAATCCAAGTCAGCGCGACACAGCACCGCGAGTTACAGACTCTCGGAACGCTGGAAGTCATAAGTGTCTGGCCAATCATTTTGAAGCTGTAAAACAGTTCGTTTGTGTGCGAGTGCAACGGGTTGTTTACCGGGAATTTGCTTTATCTTCACGGTTGCTTTACACTCGTAATCCGTCGCAACGTGACTGCCACTGTGTGGTGTGTTTGTTGTGTGCGTAGGTTGTTTGAGAACTCAATAGCGTGATGAACCAAGTTTAGATACTTTGTTGACCAACCTTTGTGTTGATTCTGATGCATTGTATGTCTTATTTACTTTTGTGACTTGTTTCAGTGCTCCATCAGCTCGCATGGATTGTGGGTTGGTGGTGGTTACGCCAGCGTGGTTGTAACGTCTCCACGATATGTAATGTGCGTATCCCAACGAGTGTTGCCTTTTTATGGGTGCTTGTTGGGCTGATAAATGGTTTTGGAAAAGTTTTTTGGATGTATGTTGTGTCTGATCAATAGCCAGCGACTGTGTGGTTGTTGGTGTTGGTTGATGTGATTTATTTATCCTTTTTTCAATTCTTTTGTCAGTAATTTTTTGTTTTGCCTGGTTTTCAGGCTCACCATGTGTCTGATGGCATTTTTTATGGAGAGTTTGATCCTGGCTCAGGACGAACGCTGGCGGCGTGCTTAACACATGCAAGTCGAACGGAAAGGCTCCTTGCTTGCAAGGGGTACTCGAGTGGCGAACGGGTGAGTAA
>NZ_JAKRMT010000030.1:0-9065 GCF_022346045.1 Corynebacterium sp. ACRQJ
CGACAACTCCCCGTAGCTGGCGAACAGTAGCTCCTGGCGCTGGCGCTCGTTGGTGAGTTTGCGTGCCACACCGAAAGCTTTATTTACTTATCGGTCCAATTCGTCGTGAGCCTTGAGCAGAGTTTGGTCCATCGCTAACGGGTTGTAGTGCTCCGCGAGTGACCCCTCGGGGTGCCGCTCGCGGGCCCGCAGTACCAACTGTCCAGCGTCGATGATTCGCTGCTGCGCCTTCTCATCTAGTTCACACAGAGCTGGTCCGCAGTTGTAGCTCCCGATGTACTCCGAAAAACGGAAAAATGAATAGTGGGGATACATCGACTTCCATTTTCCATTCTCCCGGCTCAGAGTATTGAGGGGGCTGGGACCGGGTCCGTAAACCCTTTATGTTTCCACGCACAGCGGTTTATAGCGACGATCCCTATAGGTTTTCCGCAGAACCTATATGTTATTTCTGTGCACCCCCACGTTGTCCGTTTTAGCGGTATTTCGTTGCTACTTCCGCACTTGCGAATCAAATGGTTATTTATCGCCGACACTCCGTAGAGTTCAAGTTCAACGTGTAGTGCTTAACCTCTGCGATGAACTCTTTGATCCCGGGACGTGATGAGGACTGGGACTATTGTGCTCCCCCGAACGCTACGGCCCGGGGACACGAGGCTGTGTCGCAGGTGCAAGCGAGAGGACCAGGAGCGAAACACAGACCGCTGAGTCGACGCAGTCACGGTAAAGACGGAGCCGTCTAGGCGGTGCTCGAGGTTGCGCGAGATACGGTGACGCTGGGCGTCGGTAAGCGATGCGCATTCGGCGACATCGATGGAAAGCTGGACTTTGCCGTCCGTCGTGTTGACGCCCTGGCCGCCTGGAGTCGACGATTTCGCGAAACGCTCCGCGAGATCGGCGGCGATGACCGCACCGTCGGGGATCCCCGGGCCGGGCGCTATGGTCAGGTCGTTCATGCCGCCCAGCCTAGGTGCCCACAACCCTTTCTCGTCTCGGCGGAAGCGGAGACCGCGTCGCGACGGCCGGGATCCAGCCTCAGTATTATCCTCGTCACCGGTTGATTCGAACGCTTTTTGCTCCTCCTTCTCCCGTCGGGCTTCGATTTCAGCGGCCTCCGTAGGTGGCAGTGATCGCTGGATCCCTCGAACTACCGGTTCCGATCAGCGGTCGAAGGATTTTCGCAGCAGCCGGACCTGCGGCGCCGGTGCCGCCGCCGTAGCCTGACGAGCATCCCCGCCATGACGGCCATCACGACGGCGGTCCCGGCACCGATGATCCAGGGATTACCGAGGAGCCCACCGACGCCTGCAAGTGCTCCGCCCGCCGCGATGAACGGCAGGCCGCAGCAGAGCAGCGACGGAAGCGCGCAGCATGCCAGCAAGAGCAGCCCGGTCACTGCAGCGACGACGGGACCGGCGCGCCATTCGTCGCGGTCCTGATCGGCGCTGATCGTCTGCTTCAGGATGAGATCTCCCCGATTGCCTGTGTTGCCGTTCATGCGCAGCACGACAGCAGCGACGGGTCGGTGGTGAAGGCCTTCGCGGCGATCCGGATGCCCTCGGCCATGGTCAGGTAGGGGGCCCAGGCGTTGGCGACCTCGGCGACGGTCCTGCCGAGCACGTGGACGCCTGCGGCGGCGAGCTCCCCGGCGTCCTTGGCGACGGCGGTCAGGCCGAGGATCTCGTTCGTCTCGGCGTTCACGACGATCTTGATGAACCCGCGGGTGTCGCGGTTCACCAAGGCGCGGGGCACGTGGTGCAGGGGCAGGACGCGGCAGTCGCAGCGGATCCCCGCGGCGAGGACGTCCTTCTCGGTCATCCCGACCGCGCCGATCGCGGGCCCGGTGAACGTCACCCGCGGCAGGCGGGCGTAGTCGACGGACCGGTCGGCGTCGGCGAACGCGTTCTCGGCGACGAGGGTGCCGTGGTGGGCGGCGACGTAGACGAACTCGGGGTGCCCGGTCACGTCGCCCGCGGCCCAGATCCGCGGGTTCGAGGACTGCAGCCGGTCGGAGACGACCACCTCACCGGAGTCTCCGGTATTCACCCCGACCGCATCGAGGTTCAGGCCATCGGTGACGGGACGGCGTCCGAGGGCGACCAGGACCTGGTCGGCGCGGAACTCCTGCGAGCCGCCGGACAAGGCGGCGGTCACGACGGCCTCGCCTCCCGTGCCGCGGGAGACCCGGGTGGGCACTGCGCGGCTGACGACGCGGATGCCCTCGTCGGCGAACACCTCCTGGAGCGCCTTCGACACCTCCGGCTCCTCCTTCGAGGCGAGCCGGGACCGCACGAGCAGCGTGACCTGCGAGCCGAGGCGGGCGAACAGCTGCGCCTGCTCCAGGGCGACGTAGCCGCCGCCGAGCACCAGCAGCGACTCGGGGACCTCCGTCAGCTCCATCGCCGTGGTCGAGGTCAGGTATCCGGTCTCCTCCAGGCCGTCGATCGGCGGTGCCCACGGGCGAGAACCAGTCGCGACCAGGTAGTGGTGGGCCTCGATGGTCTCGACGCTTCCGTCGGATCCGGCAACATCGAGAACCGGCGCATCAGGGGTGCCCACGAACGAGGCGTCGCCGCGGAGGACCTGCCAGCCGTAGGAGTCGGCGACGTCGGCGTACTTCTCGCCGCGCAGCGACTCCACCAACGCTTGCTTCCCAGCGATCAGCGCGGGCATGTCGACGGGATCCGCCGTCGTCGCGATCCCGGGGAACCGGGTTGCGGCGTCGACCGCGACGTGCCGCGCGCCGGCCGCGGCAATGAGCGCCTTCGACGGGACGCAGCCCGTGTTCACGCAGGTGCCGCCGAGCGTCCCGCGCTCGATCATCACCACCGACTTCCCGAGCGTGCTGGCGCGGATCGCAGCGGCGAACGCGCCGCCTCCCGATCCGATGATGGCGAGATCGTACTTCGTAGGCATCGCTACTCCTGTCAACTCTTGGCTTTCTGCTCTGTCTCAGCCATACTGGACCTTCCAGTGCAGGGGAAGGTCAAGCGCGGCCACGGAGGGAGACAGCAATGTGGATCGGAGAACTCGCCGAGAGGGCGGGCACTACCGCGAAGACCCTTCGCTTCTACGAGGAACAGGGCCTTCTACCCCCGACCGAGCGCACGCCGTCCGGATACCGCGACTACGCGCCCGAGATGGTCGCTCGGATCGACTTCATCCACCGCGGCCAGGCCGCGGGCCTCACCCTCGCCCGGATCCGCCAGATCCTCGACATCCGCGATGGCGGCCATGCGCCCTGCGGGCACGTGCGCGACCTGCTTGACGTGCGCCTCGCTGAGATCGAGCAGCAGATCGCGCAGCTCTCCGTGCTGCGCGACACTATCGCGGACCTTAGCCAGGACGCCGCGCACCCGGATCCTGAAACGTGCAGCATCGATCAAGTGTGTAGGTACTTGTAGACGGCGGGAGTCAATGACTCAAACGCTACAACCCCGATATGCGCTAGCGCATGTCGATGCCGCCGGTGCCCACCTCGATGATTTTGGTGGTGGCCGCGATAGCACACAGCAGCGGCATCGGGGCGGAGGCCTGCAGCGCGAAGTGGTGGACTCGGAAGGACGCGTTGTTCACGCCGATTTCGTCCGCAGCCTGGGTGATCTCCAGACGAGTCTTGGCGATCTTTTCCGCAGATGGCCCGCACTAGCTGCCGAAGGCGTAATGCCCGAAGCTTAAGAAGCCGAACGCTTTCATTGGATAACACTCCTTTTGATGGTGTTAACGAGAGGGGGTAACTTTGCAACGACATACCGTTGAGTTCAAATTTAACGTGTAACGTTATTGACGCTTCGCGTTATGGGGGATAGGGTGAAGCATGATCCAGTCGTTCGCTGACAAGGACACTGAGCGTCTGTGGAATCGAGAGCGGGTTCGCTCGATCGATTCCCGCATTCACTCAGTAGCGCTGCGCAAGCTTCGCCAGCTGGGGTACGCGCAGACTCTTGATGAGTTACGGATTCCCCCGGGAAACCGGCTTGAGGCGTTGAAAGGTGATCGGCGGGGCCAGTTCAGCATTCGAATCAACGACCAGTGGCGGATCTGTTTTCGGTGGTCCGCCGCGGGGCCAGAGGAGGTTGAGATCGTTGACTACCACTGACAAGCTCCCTCCGGTTCACCCCGGTGAGATCCTCATGGAGGACTTTCTCAAGGAAATGGGGATCACCCAGCACAAGCTCGCCGTCTCCATCGGCGTTCCGCCCCGCCGGATCAACGAAATTGTTCACGGTAAGCGCGCTGTAACCGCTGACACGGCCCTTCGTCTAGCGAAGTTTTTCGAGATGAGACCCCAGTTCTGGCTCGGGTTGCAGACCCAGTACGACCTGGATGTGGCAGAAGACAAAATCCTCGCCGAGATCGAGCGGATTCAGCCGGTCCAAGCTGCTTCGGCAGGCCGCACCTAGGGAATTTGGGGCCGTCGCCTCGTCGACTTCAACTCCGAGCGCCGTTTCTTCGCTTCGAGACGACGCCGTACCGAGCCCCTCGTCGGCTTCGTTTTGTGCCGCGGGGGAGGGGGCGGAGCTAGGGCCTCGCGCAACAGGGCGGCCATGCGTTCGCGTGCCTCAGCTCGGTTGCGCACCTGCGACCGCTGGGTCGACGCAGACACGGTGAGGACGGAGCCGTCCAAGCGGTGCTCGAGGTTGCGCAAGATGCGGCGGCGTTGGGCGTCGGTAAGCGATGCGCTTTCAGCGATATCGATGGAAAGCTGGACCTTGCTGTCGGTCGGGTTGACGCCCTGGCCGCCCGGACCCGACGACTTCGCGAACCGCTCCGTTAGGTCGGCAGCGGCGATGACTGCACCGTCGGGGATCCCCGGGCCGGGCGCGATGGTCAGGTCTTTCATGCAGCCCAGTCTAGGTGCCCTACGAGTCGTTCTTGTCTCGGCGGAAGCGGAGGCCGCGTCGCGACGGACGGGGTTCAGCCTCAGAATTATTCTCGTCGTCGGTTGAGTCGAGTGCTTTTTGCTCTTCCTTCTCCCGTCGGGCTTCGATTTCAGCGGCCTTCGCAAGTAGCCGGTCGTCGTTCATGTCGCGAATTTTCTCGGTGGCTTTCTGCGCCTGATCCACCGCAGCCTGACGGGCGCAGTTCGCGACATTGACTGTGTCTCCCGCTAGCGACATCACAGATTGACGCCAGCCTTGGACCTAGAGACGCTCCGCGTAGTGTAGCTAGTCCCCGGGGTTACCCACGCAGAACTCGTTGCCTTCCGGGTCCTGCATGACAGTCCACACCAATCCCGGCGCCTCGTGGGTGGTGAGTTCGGTAGCGCCTAGGTCTTTGAGGCGTTCTATTGAAGTTTCGCGCTCCGCCCCGCCAACGTCGATGTGCATGCGGTTTTTCCCAGGTGTCGGATCCTTGACGCGCTGAAATCCCAGCGCCGGGGTGGAATCAACCATCACAAAATCGCCGTAATCCGCGGCGATTTCGCATCCGGTTGCGGCGGACCAAAACTTGGCGAGCTTTGAGGGATCGTGGCAGTCGAAGGTGATCTGCCGGATCGTGAGATTGGCATCATTCATGGTCTCTATTATGAGGATGGGATCTGACGCTTGCTACGTGCATTTCTAAATAGCATTCTTTAGCGCTTCGCGGATTGCCTGGGACCGTGACCATCCGTGGGCGGCTGCGTATTTGTCGAGGTCCAAGATTTCGCGAGGAGAGAGCCGAATGGAGATAACCTTCGCAGTATCTTCGTTGCGAGGTTTCCTTCCTCGTCGACGAAGTATTTCTACGTCGTAGCCTTTCTCGGCTTCGGTTACCCACGCATCGATTTGCTCTTCGCTGACTGGCTTTCCGTTGATAGTTTTCATGAACATAATCGTAATACGGAAAAGGGCTTGGCGGCTCGGGGGAGGTTATAGTCTTTCGACAATCCGTGGAGTTCAAGTTCAACGTTTAACGCGGGCAGCCACCGCCGGATTCTCGGTGGCGATTCCGGCCCGAACCTCGGGGACATTGTCGCGCTTCCTCATTTACGTGAGCTCCGCGACTCCGGCCAGCTCACCGCTACCCCCATCTTCGATAGCTTGAGCGAGCTCGACCACGACCATCTGATCTGGTGCACTGGTTTCCGTCCGGCCCTCAGTCCATTCCGCCACCTCATGCGTGGCCGCGAAACCGCAGTGAAGAATCTGCATCTAGTCGGTTATGGCAACTGGACCGGCGACGGATCGTCAACCCTGATGGGTGTGGGGCTCTTTGCCAAACACACTGCCCAGGTAGTCGCGGACCGTGTCGATGAAGCTCGGCAGCAAAAGTTTTGAGGCGACGCTTGGTCCCTGAGCAGCTCGATCCTTCCAAGATCCGCGCTGGAGAGCCAGCGCGCTGGGCGAAGGTGTGTCTCAGCGCTTCGCTTGCGCAGCCCGCAGGCCGTTCAAGATGACAATGACTTCAGCGACCTCGTGAACCAATACGACGGCGGCCAGACCCAGCACGCCGCTGATCGCCAGCGGCATCAACACGATGATGATGGCCAGAGACAGCACGATGTTCTGGTTAATAATCCTGCTGCCTCGACGGGCGTGCTGCAGCGCCTGCGGGATCAGTCGGAGGTCGTGGCCGGTGAAGGCGACGTCAGCGGACTCGATCGCGGCGTCAGAGCCGGTCGCTCCCATCGCTATGCCCACCGTCGCGCTCGCCAGCGCAGGAGCGTCGTTGATGCCGTCGCCAATCATCGCCGTCGGCGTCTTGGAGGAGAGTTCGGCGACGATGCTTGCCTTGTCCTCTGGGCGAAGCTCGGCGCGCACGTCGTCGATTCCGGCGATTTCAGCCAGCGCCCGGGCGGTGCGAGTGTTGTCGCCGGTGAGCATGCTCACTTCCACGTCGTTGGCGTGCAGGGTCTGCACGGCTTCGGGCACCTCGGGCCGCAGCTCGTCGCGGACCCCGATCGCCCCAGAGAGGGCGTCATCGACGGTGACAAGGACGCAGGTCTGGCCCTCGGACTCCATGCGCTCAACGTCTGCCTTTAGTGGCCCGGCGTCGATCCACCGGGGGCTGCCCACCAGCACCCGTCGACCTTCGACAGTGCCGCCGATGCCATGTCCGGCTTCCTCGCTGATGTCCTGGGCGGCGGGCGCTTCGGGCACCGCTGCCGCGATCGCCGCAGCGAGGGGGTGCGTCGATTGCTGCTCAACTGCCGCCGCGAAGGCAAGCACCTGCGCCGGATCGAATCCGTCTGCCGGGACCACGTCGGTAACCTCGGGCTGGTTGCGGGTAAGGGTTCCGGTCTTGTCCACCGCCAGGTGACGGATGCCACCGAGTCGCTCGAACGCCGCGCCGGACTTGATGACCACGCCGAACTGGCTGGCCGCGCCGATGGCGGCTACGACCGTCAGCGGCACGGAGATTGCCAGCGCACACGGGGATGCTGCGACCAGGACCACCAACGCGCGGGTGATCCACGTCTCGGGGTCGCCCAGCAGCGAGCCGATCACGCCGACCAGCACCGCCAGGATCATCACCCCGGGCACTAGGGGTTGGGCAATTCGGTCGGCGATCCGGGCGCGGTCGCCCTTTTCCGCCTGCGCCTGCTCGACCAGGTCCACGAGTGTGGTCAGCGAGTTGTCCGTTCCAGCTGCGGTCGTCTCGACCTCCAGCACGCCGGCGGAGTTGATTGCTCCCGCGGGCACCTCGTCGCCGGGCGCAACCTCCTCCGGAATGGATTCGCCGGTGATCGCTGAGGTGTCAAGGCTGGAGCGCCCAGACCGAATGATGCCATCCGTGGCGATCCGCTCTCCGGGGCGCACGAGCATCAGCTCGCCAGCCACGAGGTCCTTCGCTGAGACCTCAACCGCCGTACCGTCGCGCAGCACCGTCGCGGTCTGCGGTACCAATTTCAACAGTGCCCGCAGTCCGCCCTGGGCCCGGTCCATCGCCTTGTCTTCCAGTGCCTCGGCGATCGAGTACAGGAACGCTAACGCCGCGGCCTCCCCGACGTAACCGAGGATCACCGCGCCGACCGCGCTGATCGTCATCAGCAAACCAATGCCGAGCTTGCGCTTCGTGGCAAGGTTCCGGATAGCGCCGGGCGCGAACGTATACGCCCCTAGCAGCAGGCTGACCCAGAACAGTACTGTCGCGGGTGTCTCTAGCCCGGACCAGCCCAGTGCCAATCCTATGCAGAGGGCTACGCCGGAGAAGATCGGCAGTAGCAACTCGGGGTCCTTCCACCATGGCCGATCGAGATCTTCGATCTCCGTGGCTGGTTCGTGTTCGCATCCACATGCTGAACTCATGCGTCCGCTCCTTTTCCGTCGCAGCCGGGCACCGAGCACTCAGGGTCGATGCACGGGGCGTTTTCGTCGACAGCCAACGTCGCGTTCACTAGCGCGTTGAGCGCTGTCGCGAGGTGCGGATCGGCGATTTCGTAGCGTGTCTTGCGGCCCTTTGGCTCGGCGACGACGATGCCGCAGTCACGCAAGCAGGTCAGGTGGTTCGAGACGTTCGAGCGGGTCAGGCCCAGGTCGCGCGAGAGCACGGCCGGGTAGCTCGGGCCGTCGAGTAGGGTGATCAGGATTCTGGAGCGCGTCGGATCCGCCATGGCCCGGCCGAGCCGGTTCATGACGTCGAGGCGTGAAGCAATGGTCAGCATGTGCTGAACAATACATCGTGTGCTGAACTATTCAAAATGCGCTGAACTGACAGTTACGCAAAGGTCCTGCGACCTGCAAGAATTAGTCGATGGGATAGCAGATGACTGATCCTTTGTGGTTCGGCTGCCACCCAACGCGGGAGCGACGTGGGCGGCGAGGTTCTCGAGAAAGTAACTTTGCAACTACATACCGTCGAGTTTAAGTTCAATGTGTAGCTAAGGGCCTTATTAATAGCGTTTGACAACACGCGCTCCTATTTACCTTCGTATCTCACGAGACGCTGACGTGGATGGCCTCACCATCGACCGGCAGCGTCAGGACTGTGAAGCCATTGCAAAGCAGCGTGGCTTGCACGTTGGACATAGGACATAACTACGTCGATCAGTCCATTTCCGCGTCAAAGAAGAATGTGGCTCGCCCCGACTACGACGCCATGGTGGCGTCCTTTGAACGCGGCGAAATCGACGCGATCAT
>NZ_JAKRMT010000031.1:0-6110 GCF_022346045.1 Corynebacterium sp. ACRQJ
AACACCGAACGCATCCAACAACGACTAAAGGGCCTGACCCCGATGCAATATCGGAATCAGACCCTTGAACCCCTCACCGCCTAGAATTAAACCAGTCCAACTTTCGGGGGCTAGTTCAAAGACTGGCGGAGGGGGAGTTTCTAGTGAAGTGTGAAGTTTTAGTGCTTCTCCGGCGGCAGGCCGTACTGCAGGTTCAGCATCGTGGTTGCCCAGATCAGCATGCCGGCACCGAAGGCGACCAGCCACAGGTGCCACCATGCCAGGCCGGCACCCATCACGACGATGGAGACGGTCATCCAGAACGGCCAGATGGAGCTTGCGGAGAAGAAGCCCAGCACGCCAGCGCCGTCCTCGATCTCTGCCTCTTCCCAGTCGTCCGGGCCGATGTCGGTCTTGGAGGCGGTCAGGTGGAGGTAACCACCGAGCATGAAGGCCAGCAGGGTGGCCATGACCAGGCCGGTGCCACCAGCCCACTCAACGCCCATCACGTTGCCCGCGTCCTTCACGGAGGAGGTGACGATGAAGTAGAACACCGTGACCACAACGAAGAAGGTACCGAGGCCGTAGAAAAGCTTTGCACCAGAGTTCATTTGCTTATCTCTCTTCCTTAATTAACCTTGCGCTCCGCTTCCTAAGCGGCGTTGCGGTCCTTGTAGTTCTCGTTCGGAGTACGGGTGCCGGTGCGGTCGGACTCGAACGGGTGGGTGGAGGTTGCGTAGCCTTCCTCGCCGATGGCCTTCAGAGCCTCAGAGTTCGGAGCCTCCGGGTTGTCCTTGCGGAACTGGATGTACTGCTCGAACTTCTCCGGGGAGACGACGCGCAGCTCGAAGTTCATCATTGCGTGGTAGGTACCGCACATTTCAGCACAGCGGCCGACGTATGCGCCTTCCTCGTCGATGGACTCAACCTGGAAGCGACGCTCGGAACGGTTCTCGCTCGGGTGCGGGAACACGTCACGCTTGAACAGGAACTCCGGGATCCAGAAGGAGTGGACAACGTCAGCGGAAGCCAGATCGAACTCGATGGCGGTGCCGGACGGAACGACCAGAACCGGGATCTCCTGAGTGGTGCCCACGGTCTCGATCTTGTTGTAGTTCAGGTAGCTGAGGTCATCCTTGGAGTTGCCGTGGATCGGGCCCGGGATCTGGTCGCCGTGCTCGTCCAGGTTCTCCGCAGGCTTCTTGGACTCCTCTGCGCGAGCCTGTGCCTTCTCGTCGACACCCTTGTACTCCTGGCCACCGTTCAGCTCTGCAGCGATCTCCCGGTAGCCGAACTTCCAGTTCCACTGGTAGCCGGTCACGTCGACGACGACCTTCGGATCCTTGTCCAGAGCCGTTGCGCGGTCCTGCGCCTGAACGTTGAAGAAGAAGAGGCCACAGACGATCAGAACCGGCAGGGTGGTCAGAACCAGCTCCAGCGGAACGTTGTAGCCGGTCTGGCGCGGGAACTCGTCCTCGCCGCGCTTCTCAGCCTTCTTGGCGCTAGACCTACCCATGTTCACAAACAGCAGCACCCACATGATGATGCCGATGATCCAGGCGACGACCCAGACCCACACCCACAGGTTGCCCATTTCCTTGGACTCCGGGGTGATGCCCTTCGGCCAGCCCATGCGCAAGAAGTTAAAGAAACCGTTCTCCGGCGGGGCGACAGTACAGCCGGAGAGAACCAGGCCAGCTAGGCCCAGTACACCGGCGAGGCCAATACGGCGAGTCAAACCGTGCTTATTTCGCTGTTCCACGCGAGTTTGCCTTCCTCATTCACACGTCACTTTGCGTTGTAGGCCTTGAGGTCTGCCGCGCGCCTGCAGTTCGCGCGCGATAGATAGACCTACAACCACTTCACTTAAAGAACCTTAGACCATTAACAGGACATTGCCACCATCGCGGAAGCGGAATTTCCCTTTTCGGGGTTGGCAGCTACCCACATTGCCCCCACACGGGTTAGGCGGGAGCCCGCGCAGTGCGTGGCTCCCGCCTTTGTGGGAGTTTTGGGGGTGTTCTAGAACTTGTTCATCTCGATCACTCCGGCACCACCGATGTTGCGCAGGTTGGCGCGGGCCAGGTCGACCATGCGCCCCACGCCACCCTCGAATACGGTGCGCGTTGCGGAGCGGGAGAAGCCCATCATCATTTCCCAGGTGATGTTCGGCGGCAGGCTCAGCGCGTTCGGGTCGGTAACCACGTCCACCAGCACCGGGCCGTCGTAGGCCAGAGCTTCCTTAATGCCACTCTCCACGTCCGCCGGATCCTCAATGCGGATCGCCTTAATTCCGATGGCTTCCGCGATCTTGGCGAAGTTCACGTGCTCGTGGTCGGTTTCGTGCTCGGGCAGGCCGGCGACCATCATCTCCAGCTTCACCATGCCCAGCGAGGAGTTATTAAAGACCACAATGTTGACCGGCAGGTCGTGCAGCTTGGCGGTCAGCAGCTCGCCCATGAGCATCCCCAGGCCGCCATCGCCGGAGAAGGAGATCACCTGTCGGTCGCGGTCCGCGGCCTGCGCACCCAGTGCCTGCGGCAGCGCATTGGCCATGGTGCCGTGGCGGAAGGAGCCAATTTCTTCACGCTTGCCGTTCGGCGTGATGTAGCGGGCACCCCAGACGTTGCACATGCCGGTATCGATGGTGAAGATGGCATCCTCGGCTGCCAGGCGGTCGATCGTGTCCGCCACGTATTCCGGGTGGATAGGCTTCGATTTGCCCGCCTTCTTGGTGTAGGCGTCCACCACGTGATTCAGCGCCCGTGCGTGGTTGCGCAGCTGCTTATCCAGGAAGCTGCGGTCGGTCTTTTCCTCGATGTGTGGCAGGATCGTGTCGATCACAGCACCGACGTCGCCGACCACTGGGTAGTCGATGGTGGTGCGGCGGCCGATGTGGGAGCCGTCGATGTCGACCTGCGCGACGTTGCCAGTAGGCAGGAAGTCGGTGTACGGGAAGTCGGTTCCCAGCAGAATCAGCAGGTCAGCGTCGTACATCGCCTCGCGCGCCGCACCGTAGCCCAGCAGCCCGGACATGCCGACGTCGAACGGGTTGTCGTATTGGATGTGCATCTTGCCGCCGAAGGCGTGGCCGACCGGGGACTTAATCTTCTCTGCGAGCTCGAGCACTTGCTCTCGAGAATTTTTGACGCCCTCACCGCAGAACAAAGTGACGGTCTCGGCATCATTGATGGCCTTCGCCAGGCGGGCTGCTTCCTCGGCATCCGGGTACAGCACGGGGCGCCCCTTGGCGTACACCGAGTCGATGAAGCCTTCCTCCTCGATTTCCTGGGAGGATACGTCGCCGGGAATGACCAGCACGCTAACGCCGTTGCCGGCCAGCGTGGACTGGATGGCGTGGTGCAGCACCTTTGGCCCCTGTGCTGCGGAGTTCACCATCTCGCAGTAACCGGAGCACTCCTGGAAGATCTGCTCCGGGTGGGTCTCCTGGAAGAACTGGCTGCCGATCTGCACGCTCGGGATGTGGGAGGCAATGGCCAGCACCTTCGCACCGTTGCGGTGGGAATCATAGAGGCCCTGGATCAGGTGGGTATTGCCCGGGCCGCAGGAGGCGGCGCATACGGCCAGTTCGCCGGTGACGAGGGATTCCGCACCGGCGGCGAAGGCCGCGGCTTCCTCGTTGCGAACGTGGATCCATTCAATGGAGGACTGGCGAACCTCGTCGACGATCGGGTTAAGGCTATCGCCCACCAGCCCGAAGATTCGCTTGACGCCCTGCTTCTCTAGAGTCTTTACCAGCTGTGATGCGAAATTTTTTGCCATGGCTCCCAGGCTACGCGGAGCTACGGACCAGCGCATGGATCGCTGTACAGTCTCACAGAAGCGGATCTATGTAATGCACATCACTCAGTCGCTAGATGGCCCGTGTGCTCAATAACCCCGTTTGCTCAATAACTCAGTCTTAAAACGGTCTGCTCCCCGCCGTGGCAACTAGCCCACCTCTACCCCTCCCGCGTAAAGTCGGAACGCATGTGTGGATTGCTTGGAATCATTGCGGCGAACGGCGCCGCGGAAAATTTCGTTGAGGCTGTGGAGGGCGCACTCCCCTGCATGCACCACCGAGGCCCGGACGATAGCGGCACGTGGCACGACCAAGATGTCGTCTTCGGCTTCAACCGACTATCCATCATCGACCTGGAGCACTCGCACCAGCCCTTGCAGTGGGGCCCGGAGGGCGAGGCGGACCGCTACGCGCTGACCTTCAATGGCGAGATCTACAACTACGTCGAGCTGCGCGAGGAGCTCAAGGAAGCTGGTTATACCTTTAATACCGAGGGCGACGGCGAGACCATCGTGGTGGGCTTCCACCACTGGGGCGCCGACGTGGTGAACCACCTGCGCGGCATGTTCGCCTTCGCGGTGTGGGATTCCAAGGAAAAGAAGCTGTTCCTGGCCCGCGATCAGTTCGGCATCAAGCCGATGTACGTCGCCACCACCGAGGCGGGCACCGTCTTCGCCTCGGAGAAGAAATGCATCCTGTCGATGGCTGACCAACTGGGGCTAAACCTGGATCTGGATATCCGCGCCATCGCGCACTACACGGATCTGCAGTACGTCCCAGAGCCGGAGAGCCTGCACAAGCACATCCGCCGCCTGGAATCCGGCAGCTACGGCTTTGTAACCCCCGGCGGGAAGATCGAGGAAACCCGCTGGTTCGAGCCGCGCTTCCCAGTCAAGAAGGTCGCGGCCGGCGACGAGGAAGCCGTGTTCCAGCGCATCGCCGAGGCCCTGGAGGACTCCGTGGCCAAGCACATGCGCGCGGACGTCACGGTCGGCTCCTTCCTCTCCGGCGGCATCGACTCCACCGCCATCGCCGCGCTGGCCAAGCATCACAACCCGGATCTGCTGACCTTCACCACCGGCTTCGAGCGCGAGGGCTACTCCGAAGTCGACGTGGCCGCGGAGTCTGCCGCCGCCATCGGCGCCGAGCACATCGTTAAGGTAGTCAGCCCGGAGGAGTACGCCGAGGCGATCCCGAAGATCATCTGGTACCTGGACGATCCGGTGGCCGACCCGTCGCTAGTTCCGCTGTACTTCGTGGCACAGGAAGCCCGCAAGCACGTCAAGGTGGTTCTCTCCGGCGAGGGCGCCGACGAGCTCTTCGGTGGCTACACCATTTACAAGGAGCCGCTAAGTCTGGCGCCTTTCGACAAGGTCCCCTCCCCACTGAAGCGCGTGCTGTCCAGCGTGGGCAACGCACTGCCCGAGGGCATGCGCGGTAAGTCCCTGCTGCAGCGCGGCACCATGCCGATGGAGGATCGCTACTACGGCAACGCGCGCTCTTTCAACTACCAGCAGCTGGAGCGCGTGCTGCGCGAGATCCGCCCCGAGTGGGATCACCGCGAGGTCACGGCGCCGATCTACGCGAAGTCCAAGGACATGGACCCGGTCGCCCGCATGCAGCACCTGGATCTGTTCACCTGGATGCGTGGCGACATCCTGGTGAAGGCCGACAAGATCAACATGGCAAACTCCCTGGAACTGCGCGTGCCGTTCCTGGATAAGGTCGTCTTCGACGTGGCGGAAACCCTCCCCCACGAGCTCAAGATCTCCCACGGCACCACCAAGTACGCTCTGCGCAAGGCACTGGAGCGCATCGTTCCCCCGCACGTTCTGCACCGCAAGAAGCTGGGCTTCCCGGTGCCGATGCGCCACTGGCTGGCCGGCGACGAGCTCTACGGCTGGGCCAAGGAGAACATCGAGACCTCGCAGACCGACCACATCTTCAACAAGGCAGAGGTCCTGAAGATGCTGGACGAGCACCGCGTGGCGATGAATACCGGCTCCGGCCCGGACCACTCCCGCCGACTGTGGACCGTCATCGCATTCATGGTCTGGCACGGCATCTTCGTCGAGGATCGCATCGATCCGCAGATCGACCAGCGCCAGTACCCGGTCAACCTCTAGAGCCCGCCCCTAGAGCCCACCTCTAGAGCCCGCCGCCCTGTTCTAGACGTAAAGACCCGAAAACGCCCCCGAGGGAATTCATTGAACTGCTCCCCATTAGTTGGACTGAGAAATCAGTTACCGACTAGTGGGGAGTAGTTTTCATTGAGAGCACGAAGTTCGCTGAGTGAGCATCAGCGTGAGCAGCTGGTGGAGTGTTTCGA
>NZ_JAKRMT010000032.1:0-5263 GCF_022346045.1 Corynebacterium sp. ACRQJ
CTCGGGATGGTCAGCCCCGTCGACTTCGAGCACCACATCACCCAGACCACCAACGAAGAAGAAACAGCTGCCTAACTATGAGGTAGCTCCACTACGTGTCCACCATTTGCGGGCAACCCCATTGGGACATTTGCCCTCCCAGGGCACTCCCCAGCCTCCAAACCCTCGTGGGCTAGCATTAATCACCATGGCCCGCCTGCCCAAACTCCCCTTTCGTACACGCCCCAGCGCCACCGTCACCACACACCCCAGCGCCACCACACACCGCAGCGCCAGCGCTACCGCACACCCCAGCGCCGCCACCAGTATCCACGACGACCCCGGCGCGCTGTACACGCAGGCCTCCACCGCCGCGGCCTCCCGCATCATCCGCCACTACTCCACCAGCTTCTACCTGGCCAGCGAACTCCTCGCGCCCACGATCAAGCTGCACATCCGCAACATCTACGCGCTCGCCCGCATCGCGGATGAAATCGTCGACGGTACGGCTGAGGCGCTGGGCGTGCCGGCCTGCGGCGTCACAAAGACCCTCAACGATTACGAACAGACCACCCTCACGGCGCTAGACACCGGCTTCAGCACCGACCCCATCGCGCACGCATTCGCCACCACCGCGCGCTGGGCGGGGTTCGAACGATCCTGGACGGTGGACTTCTTCGCGTCCATGCGTTCGGACGCCCCCAGCTCCAACCCCTTGCCACTTGCCGCCTACGTGCACGGATCCGCGGGCGTGATCGGGTGGATGTGCAACGCGGTGTTCGCAACACACGCCGAGCAGGCTGGGAGCCCGCTGACCGCGGAGCAGCGCTCCCGCACCGACCAGGGCGCCTACGCGCTAGGCAGCGCCTTCCAGAAGGTGAACTTCCTGCGTGACTACCAGGAGGACACGGTCGGGCTGAACCGCTCTTACCTGCCGAAACTCACCGAAGAGTTGAAGGCTGAACTGGTTTCCGAGATCCGCGCGGAGCTTGCCCAGGCGCGCGGCACCATGGCTTTGCTGCCGCTGACGGCCCGGGTGGGGGTGCTCGGCGCGCACGACCTGTTCGCCGCGCTGAACGAGCGGCTAGACCGCACCCCAGTCGCGGAACTAAAAACGGCCCGCGTGCAAGTGCCGCGAGCCGAAAAGGTGAAGATCATCGCGCGCGCCGTCCCCCGGGCCGCGCGCCTGCGCTAACGCTAGCGCTAGCGCTAGCCTGCACTAGCCAGCCCCAGCTACCCCTCCGTGTTCCCGGCCTTCCAGGTCTTCCACGGGATGTTCCAGTCGCCCAGACCGTCGGAGCCGTTCAGCGTCTCACCCTGCGTGTTCTTCACCTCAACAATGTCGCCGCGCTTCATGTTATTAAACACCCAGGCGGCGTTCTCGACGCTCACGTTGATGCAGCCATGCGAGGTGTTGGTGTTGCCTTGCGCGTACACGCTCCACGGCGCGGCGTGGATGTAGATGCCGGAGTAGCTCATCTGCGTCGCGTACTGCACGTCCGTCACGTACGACCCCGCACCCGTCAGGCCGAACGTCGAGGAGTCCATGGTCAGGTGCTCGAACTGGTCGCCGATGATGTACGTGCCATTCGGCGTGGGGTACTGGTAGTCGCGTCCCAGGGAAACCGGCATGGTCTGCACGGTCTTGCCGTTTTTCTTGATGGTCATCATCTTGGTGCTGTCGTCCACGATGGCACGCATCGCATCGCCGATGGTGAAGTTTGCGCTGCGGTCTTCGCCGCCGTACACGCCTTCGCCGATCTTCGTGCCGTACAGGTCGGCCTTCACGCTGACCTTGGTGCCGGGCTTCCAGTACTTCTCTGGGCGCCAGCGCACCTCCTGGGCTGTGATCCAGTAGAAAGCACCTTCCACCTTCGGCGTGGTTTCCACGGTAATGGCGTCTTCCACTGCCTTGCGGTCTTCCACGGGGGCGTCAAAACGAAGAGAGATGGTTTGGCCGATGCCCACGGTCGACCCGTCAAGCGGGGCGAGCGCGCCGTTGAGCGTCATGCCGGGGGTCATGGTGGTGAAGGTCTGCTCGAGCTTCTGGTCGCCAGACTTCGCGGTCAGCGTGTAGGTGCGCGAGTAGCCGAGCTTGGTGGGAACGGTCCACTCGGTCTTGTCCTCGTTGAACTTGCCCTTGACTTCCTCGCCTGCGTCGTTGGTCAGCGAGACCTTGTCGATCTTCTTGTCGCCCTTGACCTGCACGTGCTCGGTGACGTCAACCTCGGTGTCGCCGTCCTTCACGTTGGAGGACAGCTTGTTTTCTTCCTTCTTCTCTTTGCTCTCGCCGTTCTCGCCAGTCGAGGCGTTAGAGCTGATCTGCGGTTCGTCGCTGTCGCGGTCGATTGTGCACGATGCAGTGAAGGTAACTAGGGCGATACTTAGTGACGCCGCAGTGATCCGTGAGAAGGTTTGTCCGAAAACCTTGGTGTTGCGCAAGACTAACTCCAAGAAAGGGAAAGGTGTGTGTAAGAAAAGTGACTGTCCTAAACCTTAACGCTTGGCTGCAGTGGAGCGTTAGTCATTTCGGCGGGTTCCAGCAGTTCGTAGCGTAAACGTTATAAACAGTTGCAGGGGTTCCGGCGAGCCGCTCGCCTGGCGCCGCCGCGCGGGGCATGCGTGCAGGGCATGCGCACACATACTAGGCGCCGGGATGACCACATAGGCCACCTAGAACATGTATGAATTTACTAACCTGACCAGGCGATTTGTATTGTTATGCCGTCTGGGTATAAAGTTTTCCACGTTGCCGAGGCGCACAGCGCTTCGAATAACGCGGGCTATTAGCTCAATTGGCAGAGCAGCTGACTCTTAATCAGCGGGTTCGGGGTTCGAGTCCCTGATAGCCCACTTTTTACTTACCCCGTCTTACCAGCATAAACAGCAGGTAGGGCGGGGTTTTTGCCGTTTGTAGGGGTTTAGTATTTTGGTGTGTATTAGTGCGTTTTAGTGCCTGTTGTCGTCAAAATGTCGTCACAAAACGAGAGGATCCAGAGGGGCATGGGCGAAACCACAAAAAGACCCCCACCACGGGGAGCCAAGGGCTCAACCAGTGGTGAGGGTCTATGGGGGTTGCTGCACAGGGGTGGAGGGGGCGCTTTTTTAGGTGGGGACTGCACCCCCTTCTTGCAGCATGGTTAGTGTATCAAAGGTTCTTTAGATCGTCTCTGATCTCTTCCGGGATTTGCAGCTGGTGGTTAGGGTGTTCGCGGAGCCACCGGCGGATCGTCTCAAGAGCAGCACGATACCGCGCTTTCAGATCAGCCAATTGTTGCTTGACGGTGCGCATGTCGGCTTGCAGCTCCTCGATCTGCTGCTGCTGACTCTCTAGCCGCTCGTCCGCGTATGCTTTCGTCTCGGCAAGTAGTTTTGACCACTCCTCCGCGCGGGTGGTGACCTCCGCTGCCTTTTCTTGGGATCGTGCGGAAATACGCTGGCCAATGAGGGTGGATAGGCCGCCGACTAGCGCGACTGCGACTGTTCCCGCGACTGTGAGAATCGCGCTCATATCCATCACCCCTCCTCAGATATGCGTACCTCTGTAGCCCTCCCTCGACCGAATGCCCATAGGATCAGGGCGCAGATCAGGTAGTAGGATAGTGCGCTTACCCAGGCGCGGGGCAGTTGCTCGTCGAAAAACTGGCCAGCCATGAAGCTAGTACCCCACGCTGCGTGAATGCCAACCACCAGCCCTACACACGTCGGCATGAGCTTAGGGGATAGCGTCGCAATAAGACAGACCAGGCCAATGCCAATCCATATGACGCTCCACACGGACGGTTGGAACACGCTTTCTAGGTAGTGTGCTGCGCGTCGATCCTGATTGACAAAGCCGGGCATGTATGAGATGCCGCGCGCGATGGTGGCTATGCCGACTATGAGTAGTCCTGCCGCGTCGGTTGCCCACCAGTTGCGGGTCATGAGTCGAGCCCCGGGTATGCGCCTTCGATCTCTGGCTCTACCTCTGGCACTGCGTGGCGTGGCTCATAGGCCACCTGCTGCTGGTAGGTCTGCGCTGCCGCTGCGATAGTGGGCAATGCCTGTAGCGCTGCCGCGAGGTCGAGGCCTGCCAGGGGTGCTTGGTCTGGGGCTTTAGGAAGGTTGGCTGCTGCCGTGCCGCCTGTGATCGCTGCGCCCGCGCCCGCGAGGGTGCCTAGGAGTGCTGCGATGTCCGTGTAGCCGAGTGTGGTTGCTACGACTGCTGCGATGCCTACTAGTGCGGAGATTACGTAGATTACGAGGCGTACCCACGCCATGGGGGTTAGTTTCTGCTGCTGCATGTTATTTTCCTTCCGTGAGTCGGTCTAGCTGCGCCTGCATCTTTTCGAGCTTCTGCAGAATCAGGTAAGCGTGAGCGTCCGCGTTGTACAGCGCGTCACGCGGCGTCATGGTCACCTTGGAACCGGGTACACGCGACTTATAGCGCCGATTAATCTGGTCAAAATCCGTCATAGAATCCCCCTTGGGTTGCTGTTTAGGCGCGGGCTTCGGAGCAGGCTTAGGAGCCGTCTTTTTGCCCATCTGGTCATACCACCACTGCGCCCGCGCGATATACGAGTCGTGGTACTTGTGGCCGGGGCGTAGATGCCACGGGCAGCCCGTGGAACCGCCGGACTCGATGGAGTGGAAACGCACCGTCTTTCCAGATACCGGCCTGCCTAGCTTGTAGTATCGGCAGATCGCGGCGACGAGGTGCGCGCCCGCTTCGCGGGTAGCCTCACTGATCGGCCAGTCTTTATCTGCGTAGCCACTATTGGAGTGCTCAATAGTGATTGATTCCTGGTTCGACCGCAGGTTCGCATTACTCCAAGCCGTATCCCAGTCGTTGACCGCCTGGCCGATCTTGCCGTACTGGTCGATGCAGTAGTGGGCGCTCGCTGGGCGGTCGCGCCATACGGCTACGCATTTGTCTACGTCGCCAATCATGGCCATGTGGTGCAGGGTGACGTGGCGGATTTTGCGTCCCCCACGGCCTTTAGTGAAATGCTTTTTCACTAGGTTGTATTTGTCTGGTTCGAGTTTCTCCCAGTCCATGCTCCCCTCCTCCTTGCTTTGGGCATGAGTAAACCCCCGCGTTTTGGCGGGGGTTGTTAGATGTTGTTAGACCTTTTTCCAGCCCTGCGGATCTATTTCATGTGTTTGCGTTTCCATTTTTCCCATGGGCCTGACCCCCGGAAAGTAGACACGTCGGGGGTTAGCTATGCTGCTTGGGTCAGTGTAGCTGAATTAAGTGCTTCGAAGGTATCGGGGGCTAGAAGGTTGCACCAGGAGTGTCGTCTGC
>NZ_JAKRMT010000033.1:0-3829 GCF_022346045.1 Corynebacterium sp. ACRQJ
GTCTGCACCATCCACGCCTCCCCGCAACCTCCCCGAAGCCCTGTCCCCGGCGCCCACTACACTGTGCAGTATGATTCGCCCCGATCTTTCCTCCCTCCCCGCATACGTCCCCGGCTCCACCCAGCCGGGCGCGCTGAAGTTGGCTTCCAACGAGTCTTCGCTGTCGCCGTTGCCTTCTGTTAGTGCCGTTATTAATGACGCCACCTCGAACCTCAACCGCTACCCCGACATGGCTTCGGGCGCGTTGCGTGAGAAACTCGCGCAGTGGTTGGGCGTGGACCTCGACAATGTCGCCGTGGGCAACGGCAGTTCCGCCCTGTGCCAGCAGCTGGTGCAGGCCACCTGTAAGGACGGCGATGAGGTTGTGTACGCCTGGCGGTCGTTCGAGGCATACCCGATCCTGTGCAAGATCGCCGGTGCGGTTGGGGTGGGCGTTCCGCTGAAGAGTGGGCGTCATGACCTCAAGGCAATGAGCGACGCGATCGGCGAGCGTACGCGCTTGGTTTTTGTGTGCAACCCGAATAATCCGACGGGCACGACGGTGAGCCGCGACGAGTTCCGTGAGTTCATGGGGCGCGTGCCTGCGGACGTGACGGTCGTGCTGGATGAGGCGTATGTGGAGTACAACCGGGATGCGGAGTCTCCGGTGGCGCTGGAGGAGCTGCAGCGCTACCCGAACCTGGCGGTGTGCCGGACGTTCTCGAAGGCGTACGGGCTGGCAGGGCTGCGGCTGGGGTACCTGGTCGGGCCGGCGGACCTGGTGGAGGCCGTGAATAAGGTGGGGATTCCTTTCGGCGTGAACGCGCTGGCGCAGGCGGCGGGGATCGCGAGCGTAGAGGCTCAGGGCGAGCTGGCCGCGCGCGTGGATGCGACGGTGGCGGAGCGCGAGCGGGTGGAGGCGTACCTGGCGGGGGTTGCTCCGGATGGAGCTGACGAGGCCGAGGCAGCCGAGCCGCTGACGTACCCGTCACAGGCGAACTTTGTGTGGCTGAACATGGGCGAGCGCGCAGAGGCGCTGGATGAGGCGCTGAAGCGCGAGGGTGTCATCGCGCGGTGTTTCGCGGGCGAGGGCGTGCGCGTGACGGTGACGACGCCGGAGGAGACGGATGTGCTTCTCCGCGCGCTGGACCGGGCTTTGCCGGCCGCCGGGCTGGTTAACTCCCCGCAGGCCGACTAGCGCCGTGCATCCGGAGGATCCGACGCGCATCCCCGCCGTGGTGGAGCGTCTGCGCGCGGCGTGGGAGGCCCAGCCTTCGGTGCCGTTTGCGCAGTTGTGGGCTCAGTTGGAGTCGGTGGGCGTGGGCTTCAACGCCACCGACGCGGAGCTGGTGGAGGCCTGCGATGAGTTGTTGCGCCGTCACCCTTATTCCTTCGCCCCGGTCCTGCCAGGGGCGCTTTCTGACGTGCTTAATGACGCCCCTTCGGCCTCCCCTGCCCCGCGCACTGTGGTGGTGGAGACGGCCGCTCCGGGGCCGGTGGTGACGCTTTCTGTGGAGCCGGGGGAGACACTGGGGTGGGCGGTTGTGCGTGGCCGGCGTGCGGGGGTTCAGCCGGTGGTGTGGCGTTTTCGGGCGGTGCGAGCGTGCCGGGCGGGGGCTCCTTTGGTGGTGGAGGATGCGGAGGGATTTGTGCATCGTCTGGGCGTAGTGGAGCGTTTGACGGCTGCGGGGTTTGCGGTGGCTCCGGGGCAGAATGCGGCTGCGCTGGAGGGGTTGCGGCGCGCGGAGTTGGGGGATCGGGAGTTTGTGGTGCGTTTTGAGGATGATTCGTGGGCGTTGGTGGGGCACGCTTTGTGGTGGTTTCGGGTGGGGCGACGCGCGGTGGATGCGCGGAGGTTGAAGTGGGTGGGGTTTGAGTCTGGAATGTCAGGAGCCCCGCTCCTGGTGCGTACACCGGGAGCGGGGCTCGAGGAGTTGCCGCTGGTCGCGGAGGTTTTCCGCGCCAGCTAGGCGGGGGAAGCTAGCCCGGGCGGGCTAGCTTTGGGAGCTAACTCTGTGGAGTTAGCTCGGTGGGGGTTAGCTCTGGCGGCGGCGCAGTGCCATCAGGGCACCACCCAGAGCCAGGGCGATCACAGACGCACCCAGCGTGATAGCCAGACCAGACACACCGGTCACAGCCAGGCTGCCCCCACGGGAACCAGCCTGAGTGCTCTGGGAAGCAGCACCAGTGCTGCCCTTACCTGCACCCTGGTTGCCAGCGTTGCCCTTGCCCGGCTTCTCAGCACCCGGCTTGGACTCGCCCGGCTTGCCCGGCTTAGCCTCACCCGGCTTACCCGGAGCAGAGGAACCAGCACCATCACCGTGGTTACCCAGCAGGGCACCAATCAGGCCGGAGCCAACAATCGTGCCACCGATGATGGCGCCGATCTTGTTCGGATCCTTCAGCGAATCGGACGAGCCGCCCGGGGTGGTGCTGCCGTCGGAGCCGCCCGGGGTGGTGCTGCCGTCGGAGCCACCCGGGGTGGTGCTGCCGTCGGAGCCACCCGGGGTGGTGCTGCCGTCGGAGCCACCCGGGTTGTTACCACCGTCGGAGCCACCCGGCGTCGGCTTCTTCTCCTCAACCACTGTCACGGTGAACTTCTCGGTGTCAGTAGAACCGTCCGGGTAGGTGACGGTAACCGTGACGGTGACCTTGTCGCCGTGCTTAGCGTCCTTCGGAGCGGTGACCTTCAGCTCGCCGGTCTTCGGATCGGCCTCGACGGTCCAGCCGTCCTTGCTGACCTCAGTCTCGATCTTGGAACCATCAGGCAGCTTGTCGCCCTTGTTCGGAACATCAACCGTGCCACCCGGCTTGACTGTCTGGTTCTCCCAATCCGGGGTCACCTGGTCAGCCTGGTTGCCCTTCGGCTCGTCATTCGGGGTGGTCGGAGTCTTCTCGTTCTCGGTGATCTCAACAGTGACCTTATCGATCTCCTTGCCCTCAGGATCCTTGACCACAACAACGACCTTGTCACCCGGCTCCGCATCCTCGTTCGGGGTCACAGTGATGTTGCCGTTGTCGTCGATCTCAGCGGTACCCGGGCCCTCGGTGACCTCGACGGTGGTGCCCGGCTTAACCGGACCGCCGTCGTTCGGGATCACGATCGGGTCGGTCGGAGTGGTCTTGCCATCCTCCCAGTTCGGATCGGTCTCAACGGTGACGGTGAAGGTCTCGTTGTCCTTAGAGCCATCCGGATAGGTCACCGTCACAGCGATCTCGGACTTATCACCCTGCTTTGCATCAGCCGGCGGGGTGACCGTGACGGTGCCATCCGGAGCCGTGGTGACGATCCAGCCCTTATCGGACTCGGCCTCAACCTTGGAGCCCTCCGGAAGCTGATCCGGACGCTCGTTCTTCACGTCAACCGGGACAGCAGGCTTGGTCGTAGCATTCTTCCACGTCGGGGTGTACTTCACGGCGTCGTCGCCCTGGTTGTCGCCCGCGCCCGGATCAGTAGAATCTGGGTCGCCAACCGTGACGGTGACGTCGACGTTGTCCTTAGAACCATCCGGGTAAGTTACCTCAACCGGAACAGTGATCTTGTCACCCGGCTTAGCATCCTCAGGGACGGTAACGGTGATCTCACCGGTGTTCTCATCGATGGTCACACCATCCGGAACGTTCTCACCCGGAGTGAACTTGGTGTCCTCAGGAGCAGTGGTCGGGTTGCCGTCCTTGTCCTTGAACTCAGGAGCCGGAACCTTGACATCCTCACCCGGCTTACCGTTGCCATCCTCGTACTCAGGCTCGAACTTGTCGGCGTTCTTGTCACCAGGCTGCTCCGGAGCATCCGGCTGCTCAACCGTGACGGTGACGTCGACGTTGTCCTTAGAACCATCCGGGTAAGTTA
>NZ_JAKRMT010000034.1:0-3132 GCF_022346045.1 Corynebacterium sp. ACRQJ
GGCGCAGGCGTGGTGTTCAGATTTGCCGACGTCTAACCCAAGGAATATGTCGATGGAATGCTCCGGAGACATGATGAGCTCCTAGAAAACGAGATGGGTATGGCGTTGTTCCAGTCGCTGGTGTCATGACCTTCGTTGCAAGCACCCACGTTACAAAGAGACCTAGTTTAAAACTGGCCGTGTCCCTATCAGCTGTCATCGAAAGTCCTGGCACCCGGCGGCAACACCCCCCCCGGATTATGGAAACTACAGGGCGAGTAAGCCATACCGGGACCAGCGACTATCCCCATTATCGGGGACACTCACAAGGTAACGGGAATGCGACCGGGGAAGCCCAACGCATGTGGGCCTCGAGCATTCGCGTTTTAGCGCTTCAGCCCCGCGATCATGGTCTTCAAGTTGCTGCGCAGGAAATCCTCGTAGGTTCCCGCGACCGTGCCCGGCTTGCCGAGCTCATCGGAGTGCAGTGGCTCGTCGAAGATCGGAATCCCGGCCTCCTTCGAGACGGTCTTCATGGGGCGCGTATCCACGTTCGACTCCACGAACAGGTGCTTCGGGCGCTTGTCCTTCAGCTGGCGCACGAGGTGTCCGATCTGCGCGGGGGAGCCGTTTTCATCCGTGTCGATCTGCCAGATATACAGCTGCTCCATGCCGTAGGTGTCGACCATGTATTGGAAGGCATGTTCACTGGCCACGAGCACACGATCCTCCTTCGGCAGCGCACCGATCTGCTCGCGGTAGTCGGCGTCGATGCTCTCCAGCATGGCCTTGTACTCCGCCCCCTTCTCCTCGATGTGCTCGGCACGCTCGGGCAGGGCCTCGGCCAGCGCCGCGGTCACGTTCTCGGCCATCGCGATGCCGACGGTCGGGTCCAGGAAGGCGTGCGGGTTGATCTCCTGATTGCCCTTTTCGTCCTTGAGGTACTTCGGTTCCACGCCCTTGGTGGCCTCGACCATCTGGGAATCGTCCAGGCCCGCGGTGTTTTTCAGTTTCGCGAGCCAGCCGTGCTCACCGCCCTCGAGGTTCAGCCCGTTGTAGAACAGCAGGTCGGCGTCGCTCGTCGCATCCAGGTCCGCGGGCAGGGGGTCGTAGTCGTGCGGGTCCGTGCCGGTCGGCACGAGGTTATGGACGTCCACCGCCTCGCCGCCGATCTCCTCCACCAGGTCCGCCAGCAGCGTGAAGGTGGTGACGACGTTCAGCTGCTCACCGTCTGCCTTCTCCTCCGTCGAGAAGGTCACGGCCCCGAACACGAGGGCACCGCCCACCAGGAGGGCCAACAGCGCGGCCAGTGGCTTATTGCCCAGCGAGCGAGCAATCAGTCCCTTGCCTGGCGCGAAGAGGAAAGCCAGCAGGAACAGCGCGCTGGCGGTCAGCACGATCGTCACGCCGGAGGACACGTTGTAGCTATAGCTCAGGAACAGCCCCACTACGGAGCTGAGCGCCGAGATCGCCACTGAAAGCCCGATCATCACTCCCAGCCGGTTCGTCAGCAGGTACGCCGCCGACGCCGGAGTGATCAGCAGGGAGACCACCAGGATCACGCCCACCGTCTGCAGGGAAATGACCGTCACCAGCGTGAGCACCACCATCAGCCCGTAGTGGATTGCCCGCACGGGCACGCCAGCCGACTGCGCCATGACGGGGTCGAAGGTGCTGAGCTTGAGCTCCTTGTAAAAGACCAGCGTGAGAATCAGCACGGCAGCGGCAATACCGATCGAGAGGTTGCGGTCGGCGTCCTGAACGGTCAGGACGTTGCCGAAGAGGATCTCCGTCAGATCCGTCGCCGTCTGCGCTTTCGCCATGAGCAGCACGCCGATCGCGAAGAAGGTGGAAAAGACGATGCCGATCGCCGAATCGTTCTTCACAGTGGAGCGTTCGCTGATCAGCCCGATCGCCAGTGTGGCGAGTAGACCCGCGACCACCGCCCCGAGGAAGAGGTTCGTGCCGAGCAGGTAGGAGGCCGCGACCCCCGGTAGTACGGCGTGCGAGATGGCGTCGCCGATCAGGGCCATGCCGCGCAGCACGATGAAGCTGCCGACGATGCCGCAGGCCACGCCCACGATCACCGAGGTGATCAGCGCTTTTTGCAGGTAGCCGTGGCTGAGTAGTGAGTCGAGGAACTCCGCGATCATGCTGTCTCCTCCTGGAGGGCTGCCTGCCGTGGCGTGGGGTGGGCTGGTGCTGACGGCTCGCGGATGACGAGCGCGCCGAAGGCCTTCTGCAGCACGTCGGGGACGAAGACCTCCTCGGTGGGACCCGCCGCGACGAGCTCGCCGTTGAGGACGATGAGGTCGTTGTAGTAGCCGCGCACCGTGTTCATGTCGTGGTGCACGACGACGACGTGCTTGCCCGCGTCCGCCATCTGCCGCAGCAGGGTCACGATCGTCTTCTCGCTGGGGACGTCGATGCCGACGAAGGGCTCGTCCAGGAAGATGTACTCCGCGTCCTGGACGATGGCGCGGGCAAAGAGGACGCGCTGGAACTGTCCGCCCGAGAGTTCGCTGATGTGGCGGTGGCGAAAGTCCCACATGTCGACGTCCTTGAGAGCCTGGGTGGCTGCTTCGCGTTCGGCCTTGCCGGGGCGGTGGAAAAGACCCAGGCGCGGGTAAGTGCCCATCAGGACGGTGTCGAAGACGCTGGTGGGGAAGTTGCGGTCGAGGTCAGAGCGCTGCTCGATATAAGCGATTGCGCGGCGCTGCTCGGCGGGGGCCTTGCCGTCGAGGGTGACGGGGTAGCCGGCAGGGGCGCCGGTGGGGCCTGTGCCGTGGACGTTGTGTTTGTCCAGGATCTGGAGCATCGCCTTCATGAGGGTGGATTTGCCTGAGCCGTTGGGGCCGATGATGCCGTGCATGCCGGGGGAGTCGAGGGTGAAGCTGATGTTCCGAATCGCGGTGTTCGCGCCGTAGCTCACGCTCAAGTTCTGGACGCTAATACTCATGGCAGCCAAGAATAGTGCTCAGTTCAATGAATCACCAAGTTCAATGTATTGAACTTTGGGGTGGGGTGGTGTTGGGGGGTGTCCCTATGTTTTTGTCAAGTGCCAGACCGATGTTGACGAGCACAGTCTTGGGAGTAGTTTCTTAGGCGTGCCTAGGAGCCGGCCAGCGTGTGCTGGTCGGCTTCGTCTTTGGG
>NZ_JAKRMT010000035.1:0-1650 GCF_022346045.1 Corynebacterium sp. ACRQJ
GGTCCCCGCCCCGGCTGGCCGCTGCGCCTGCCCGCCACACCATTTCCCTTCGCTCGCCAGGCCGATTTCCGCCCCACCGAGCCTTCCCCGCCGCCACTGGAGCGCTTGAAAAAGACCCAATGTCCCAAATCTTCCACTTTCAAAGAAAAGCAGATCTGCAGCAAAAAATTGCAAGGCTCTGACCTGCGGAGATAGATAGTTATAGAAACAGAGTGGAAGATTTGGGACATTCCCCTCCTAGCCAGGCAGCCAAATAGCCAATTTCTAGGCGCCTCCCGAATGAGGGGCGCAATTTCGCACCCTTATCCAGGTATCCCCCTCCCCCGTTTCGGCCGTCTATGGCGCTTACAGAGCTTCAGCATTTCGAGCGCTCAATTGCGAACAGCTACACCCCTCCCCGGCGCCTCCACACCAGCGGGCGCCACGCCAACGACAGCCTCCCCCAGCGCTAACCCGCCAACGCCAACCCCCGGACGCGAAATCCCCCGTGGCCGGCGGGTAACCGCTGGCCACGGGGGAAATTTGTGCGCCCGGAGGGATTCGAACCCCCAACCTTCTGATCCGTAGTCAGATGCTCTATCCGTTGAGCTACGGGCGCATCACCGCTGCCCCAAAGGGCATCGATTAGGTCTGCAAGGTTGCCCTTGCAACGCAGATTAACTTTACACACCGGGGGCGCAAAACAACAAATCCCCACTTCACCAGCGGAAATGAAACCACGGCCGCCACGGGAAATAGGTAGTGCCCCAGGACCGTCACGGGAATGAAGTAGCTCGCGTGACCGCCACGGGAACGGGGCAGTTCGCCGCGGGCGAAACGGACAAGATCTGCAGACCTGGCGCGCGAAGCGCGCCAGAGGCCTCTACGGCCAAAGTGTGCACTGTGCGGAGGCGCTCGCTAACGCGACCGCCACTGTCGCCCCACATCGACTGCGGCGCCCATGCTCCCGCATGCGCGCTGCAGTCGGGAAGCACGGCGCGCCAACCGCGCGCCGTGCAAGCGCCCCGCGTGCACACGCACGCGCGGCACACGTTCCAACTGCATGGCATTCCAGCACAAAGCTACTCCCCCGCAGCCAACCGGGGACTACCGCTGATCATGGGGCAAGGGTCCCGCAAGCAGCGCAAACAAAACCCCCGCAGCCGACGGAGTTACCGCCAGCCGCAGGGGGGCATACCGCCAGGAACCAAAGCCCCAAGCGGGAAAATCGTGCGCCCGGAGGGATTCGAACCCCCAACCTTCTGATCCGTAGTCAGATGCTCTATCCGTTGAGCTACGGGCGCTTGGAAACTTCGACAAAGTGCTTCACGCCGGCACAATCCCAGCGGACCACCACAGGCGCACCACACGCCCCACAACACTGTCCGCAGCTGTTGGCCCCGGAACCTCACCACAAGTAACCGGGCAGCTTTGTGGGCAGCTCTGGCGCTGACGCACTCTGTCGAAGTTGCGGAGGCGACAGGATTTGAACCTGCGGTCCCCTAAGGGACAACTCCTTAGCAGGGAGCCCCATTCGGCCGCTCTGGCACGCCTCCGAACGTCGTATCGCAGCACTGTTTCCAGATACCACAATCTCGACCGAACTTAGCCTACACAACCTGCCCACCTTCCCCAAATTCCCGCCCCCCCTTCCGCCCGCTCCCCAGCCCG
>NZ_JAKRMT010000037.1:0-1559 GCF_022346045.1 Corynebacterium sp. ACRQJ
CCCGCTGCTGGGTATAGAACCCTGTCGCCGGCAACGCCGGGAACTATGACTGTGCCCGACGAGAACACGTCACTGTCATAACCCGGCTCACGGTAGACCAGCACTGGTCGTCCACTAATACTGGTGGATTTCGGTTTGGGTGGCGGGGGGGATTAACGCCGCCGGCCTCGTTTTTTGCGTTGAGGAGGGCGTTGACTACTTCCCGATTGTGAAATTTGCCGATGGTGCGATGGAGAGGAACCAGTCACCTGAAAGAGATCGATCCAGTCGCTAGTGCGCAATCTGGGGGGTAGGGTTGCGGGGTCGATTCCTCGCGAGCGCAACCATGATTGTGTCTCTGAACGTGATGAAAACAACCCTGCCCTTCGGAGAATTTCCCCTATCCCGCGTCCCCGGGCGGTGAAAACGGTGTGCACCATAGCCTGAAAGGCTTTGCGTTGCTCTATCGGGATCTTCGGGTCACCCACCCGGCGGATCACTAAGATCCCCCCGTCAACGTTAGGCTGTGGACGGAAAGCAGACCTTGGTACTCGGGAACCAAGGTGAAACGTGAACCATGGGGACCACTGAGCCGTCATCATCGTGCTTGTGCCTACCCCGGCCCGGCGGCGAGCGACTTCCCACTGCATGAGGAGTACAGCGTCAGTCCATGCCGGCGCATGCAACAACTTTCGAAGAATGGCAGTGGTGAGGTGAAAGGGAATGTTTCCCACAATGACGCAGGGAGTGGCGGGTAACGGGAAGTTAAGGAAATCATCATGGACCACTTCGACCGACGCCGAGGCGGTCTTTTTTGTGAGTTTGGCAGCTAGTTTTGCGTCTACCTCAACTGCCGTTATTGCCCTCCCCAAGCGGGATATCGGGTGAGTGAGGGCACCGCTTCCCGGCCCGATCTCAATGATGGGGCCAGAGGATTGTTTTACAAGATCGACGATGGAGTTGATGATCTTATGGTCTGTGAGAAAATTTTGGCCATGTTCGTGACGGCCGTATCCGTATGTAGACATCAGGTGTGCTCCGTGGAGTTGAAACGAAGCCGGGCATGGCAAATGGCCGCCCGGCTAAAGGACCGGAGCGGTTTCTAACCTGCGGGAGGGAGAAAACCGCCTTAGCGGCTGGTGAGCGGCCGCATGAAAACGGAACCTGAAATCAACATGGTTCTATCGTATCCAATTAATTTCGCAGGGTCCAATACGGTGAGAAAGAAGACAACCGCACCGCAACAGTGCAAGACCTCTCTGGATTGGAATTTGTCCTACTTTCGGCTCGTCGTACAGACGCCACTGGCGTATTTTGTCTCTGGGCAACGAGGGGGAGTTACCCCCACCTCCGAATGTTTTTAAGGTGCACCCCTGATTACGCTGTGGTGCGGGAGTAATTTTGTCCGACCGATCGGACTATCCACCGACGTGGGGCGGGTAGTTCGAGGTCCCAGCAGATGATCGCGTCGATTTCGCCGCGTTCAAAGGACGCCACCATGGCGTCGTAGTCGGGGCGAGCCACATTCTTCTTTGACGCGGAAATGGACTGATCGACGTAGTTATGTCCTATGTCCAACG
>NZ_JAKRMT010000038.1:0-1555 GCF_022346045.1 Corynebacterium sp. ACRQJ
TAAGTACTGCGAGGTTTTGTTTTACAAGGGTGGGACGCAACGCGGGCGCGTAATGTTCCCAGCGCGGAAAAAGTTCCCGATAAAAGAATTTTGTTGTGTAGAAAATACTAGGAAACAAAGCTCTGACCCGCATGAAAAGCATTCTCTTTTTCGTGCAAATGCGGGACGGCATCCCCCCGGTGTGGGGACACAAGCCCCCAAAACACGAACAAAGCCTCGCCAGAGATTCGGCGAGGCTTTGCACTTTGTACCGTTGGAGGCTGCCGCTGTGGCTGCTGTCGTTGCAGCCGCAGCCGTAACAGCGGGTACTACTTGCGGCGGACGGCGGTGAAGTAAACCGCCACTGCTGCGATCAGAATGAGGGCCAGGATTCCCAGGCCGATGTACAGAATCGTGTTGCTCTGGGAGGCATTGTCGATGTCCTTGGCCTGGGCGTCGGACTCGTCGTCGCTAGAGTTGCTGCCCTTCGCGTCGCCGTTGCCGTTGTCGTTGGTTCCTGGCGGCTCGGGGGTGGGTGCCGGTCCGGGCTCTAGAGGCTGACGCCACTCCGGTCCATCGACCTTGTTGCCTTCCAAAGCGGTGGACAGACGGAACTCGATGTCTTTAGCTTGCATTCCGTTGTCTTTGCCTCCATCGAGGGTGACCATGACGTACCATTGGCCAGCATCCGCAGCTTCCTGATGCGCCGCATTTTCTTCGCGGTTGCGGTAGAAAACGTACGGCGTTCCCACAGCACGTGCGGTGACGAGAACGTCTTCGTCCAGAGATTCGGACCAAGGGTTCGAGGTTATTGTGCGGCGAGGGGAAGCGATGTGGATTTCACCACCGCGGTATTTATCCGTGTTTTTCTTGTCGAACTCGACTTCCGCGAGGGGGCGCTGTCCCCAGTCGACGTTCATGCGGTAGAACTTCGTCTCACCGGGGACGAGTGTGTCGGATACAGTGCCCGGAGTGATTTCGGTTGCATCGTTGTAGGAGTTGCCGCCGGGTGTCGGCTTCGGGGAGGTGCTCGGCACCTTGACTTTATCCTTGTCGTCGCCTTCCGGAATTTCGCGATCGTTTTCCGGGCCGGCTTCAGAGCCATCGACTTGGGGCTCAAACCCGATCATGATTTCGACTGGAAGCTCACCGGTGGATGGTGAACCAACACTGTTGAGCTTCACTCGGTATTTGGTGGGATCGCAGTCTTCGGCGGGTTCGATCGTCGTTGATTGGCCTTCAGGCGGATCCGGCCAGTTTGTGCTCGAGGAGTAGCCACCGCCCTCGTCGCTGCAGCTGTCGTTCTTGTATTCCACCCGGATGCCGTAATAAACGTCATCACCGCCCTCGAACCCAGTTGGTACGAGGTTAGCGGAAATCCTAGCCTTCTTGCCTTCGGGGACGCTGATGCTGAACCACTTGTCGTCGCCGTCTTCTCCGCTTTCTTGGTTAATGGGCAGGGTGCTTTGGTAGAGGCCTTCGCCGAGGTAGAACCCGTCGGTGGCGTTGTCGGCGAGTTGGACTGGGGTGCCTGCGGATTCGTAGTTGCCGGCGACGCGTTGGGCGGCGTCGGTGA
>NZ_JAKRMT010000039.1:0-1380 GCF_022346045.1 Corynebacterium sp. ACRQJ
GCACCAGCAGAATACGACACCGCCATCGACACCAGCTACCAACACAACCTCGGCATCCAAAAAGGCTGGATCAAATAACCGCAACACGCCCGGAAAAGACACACTTTTCTTTACTTAACCCGCTACCCCCAATAAATCTGTAGAAAATCAATAACCCCGGTGATGTACGTCTAAAACGCAGGGATCGCTCCGGGGCTTTCAATGCAATCCTAACACTGAAACGTATGCAATCCAACGGCAACGCAGGAAACAACCTGGATAGGTGGTTTTCACCAGAACGGATGAAAACCTACAGTTTCCACTCCGACCCGGAAGCTCTCTACCTTTGGAACACACGCATCACCAAAGCCTTCCTCGAAGATATTCAGCACGTCGAGGTACTGCTCCGTAACTGTGTCGATCTAGCGGTGTCTTCAAAATACGGACATCAGTGGTACACGAATACGGATATCCCGTTCAATGCTCAGGCTAAGAAGTCCATTCGAAAAGCTGAGCGTCGTGCCGGATCCGCCAGGAATACATCACCACCACCAGGTCGAGTTATCGCAGAGCTTAGTTTTGATTTCTGGAGATTTCTTTTTACCAATACCTACTCATCCACCATCTGGCCATTGGTCCAGAAAACTCTACATGCGATTCCCCAGTCAAACTCCACAAAGAGGTCAACTCATATCGGCGTGCCGTCATTACAGGATTTCAGATGCGAAGTCGATGTCATCTATACCTTGCGAAACCGTTGTGCACATCACGAGCCAATAGTTAAACCTAATCTGAAATTCGAAGATACTGCGCTAGATCGAGTGCAGGGCGCCCTGTCTCTTGTCGCTAACTGGATCAATCCGCAAGCAGCACAATGGATAGAATCGAATTCCAGGATTCCGGATTTGCGCCGCACGAGGCCTTAGGCCAGCAAAGCACGCCCGTTACCTTGTGAGTGTCCCCGATAATGAGGATAGTCGCTGGTCCCGGTATGGCTTACTCGCCCTGTAGTTTCCATAATCCGGGGGGGTGTTGCCGCCGGGTGCCAGGACTTTCGATGACAGCTGATAGGGACACGGCCAGTTTCAAACTAGGTCTCTTTGTAACGTAGGTGCTTGCAACGAAGGTCATGACGCCAGCGACTGGAACAACGCCATACCCATCTCGTTTTCTAGGAGCTCATCATGTCTCCGGAGCATTCCATCGACATATTCCTTGGGTTAGACGTCGGCAAATCTGAACACCACGCCTGCGCCTTAGACCGTGATGGCAACAAGGTCGGGCCTGACCCCCGGAAAGTAGACACGTCGGGGGTTAGCTATGCTGCTTGGGTCAGTGTAGCTGAATTAAGTGCTTCGAAGGTATCGGGGGCTAGAAGGTTGCACCAGGAGTGTCGTCTGC